>NZ_JASGBI010000001.1:1015703-1341407 GCF_030053425.1 Lysobacter stagni
GCCTGCGCGAAGTTCGCATCGGAACCGAGGCCTTCGAGGCCGCCGCGCACTTCCACCGTGATGCCGATGCCGTGACGCGGAAAAATGCGGTCGTCCGCGTCGATGAACTCGGCGCGCAACGAGGGATACAGGAACGTCGCGTAGTTGTAGGCGGTGGCGGCGAACACCGGCTCGTCGTCCGTATCGTCGTCGGGGTCGGAGCCGTCCGTCCCCTCGGGGACGGTCGCATAGGCCCAGCGCTCGCGCAGCGCGTGCAGCGACGCCACGGCGTTGAGGCGACGGTTGATCTGTCCACTCCGGCTGGCCACGAGCTCGACCTTGTTCGTGTCCATGTAGTCGGTCTGTTCGTCGTAGTACTGCGCGCTGAAGGTGTACCAGCCGTCCAGCCACGCGAACGCGGGAATGCGGTACTGCGCGGTCGCGGTCTTGCGCTTGGAGGCCCAGTCGATCTGGCCCAGCGCCTTGTGGCCGCGGTCGTTGACGTAACGGCGTTCCATGCCCAGGCGAACACCGGGGCCGCTGTCGGTGCCGTAGCTCAGGCCCGCGGTGTAGATGGTGCGCTTGGCCGGCGTCAGCGTGACGTTCACCGGTACTTCGTTGTCGACAGCGTCTTCCGGGCGGGGCTCGATCTCGATGCTGGAGAAGTAGTCCAGCCGCGCCAGCGATTCGCGGAAGCGGTCCAGCTTGCCCTGGTGGTAGTAGCTGCCCTGGTCCCAGTAGATCAGCTTGTCGAGCAGGCTCCTGCGGATGATCTGGTGCGGTGTCTGCTCGATGTTGATCGGGCCCATGTCGTAGCGGCCACCGCTGCTCCACACCAGGTCGATGTCGGCGGCACGCTCGGCGCGGGTGACTTCGACGCGGCGCGAACTGAAGTCGGCATCGAAGTAGCCACGCTCGGCCAGGCGGCGCGTGATCTTGGTCTTGCTCGCCTCGTACAGCTCGTGGTTGAAGATGTCGCCGACCTGCGGCCGGAACGCGGCCAGGTCCTGCTTCAGGTAACGGTCCTCGTTGCCCTCGCCGATGATGGCGATGTCGGCACGCCGCACGCGCACGGGTTCGTCCAGGGTCACGGTGATGGTGACGGTGACGCCGGTGTCGCCGTTACCGCTGCGCTCGACGACGATCTTCGGCGAGTAGAAGCCGAAGGGTTCCAGCGCCTCGCGCGTTTCGTCCTCGGCTTCGCGGACCAGGTAGCCCAGTCGGCGCCCGGGCACGTCCTGGCCGATCGCATCCACCACCGACAGCGCGCCGCGCACGTTGGTGGTTTCGGCCTCATCCAGACCGTGGATATCCACCCGCACGACCTTCGCGGCCTCCGCCGTTCCGGCTGCGGTGAGCAAGAACGCAGCGGTGGCCAGTACGCGGGGGAAGGTCGGCATGCGGGGCAGGATAACCGGGGCGTGCGCCGGAGCTGGTTAACGGTCGGTGTAGACCGGCAGGCAGCGGCAGCCGGTGTGGCGCCGCTGTGCATGAAGCCGGGCCGCCATGGCCCGGCCGTGCATCGTCAGATCGACAGGTGTTCGATCGCCGCGACGCTACCCAGGCGGTCCGACAGGCGCTTGAGCAGCGCGAGGCGGTTGTTGCGCACGGCGGCATCGTCGACGTTCACCATGACGCCGTCGAAGAAGGCATCGACCTGCGGACGCAGCCGCGCCAGTCGGCCCAGAACCGCGACGTAGTCGCGTTGGGCCAGCAGCGGATCGGTGTCGGCGATGGCGCCGTTCACCGCATCGGCGAGTTCACGCTCGGCGTTCTCGGCGAACTTCGACGCGTCGATCGACGAGGGCACGTCACCCTCGACCTTCTTCAGGATGTTGCGGATGCGCTTGTTGGCGGCGGCCAGCGCTGCGGCTTCGGGCAGCTTGCTGAACTCGGCGATGGCATTGAGGCGATGATCGAAGTCGGGCAGCGAATCGTGCGCGACGTTCTCCACCGCATCGAACTGCACCGACGCCACGCCGCGATCGGCGTAGTAGCCACGCAGTCGGTCGTAGACGAACTGGGTGACGTCGTAGCTGCCGATGTCGGCCGCCTTCACCGGCTGCAGCGCAACGGCGCGTTCGACCAGCTCGTGCAGCAACAGGTCATGGCCGCCTTCCAGCAGCGTGCGCGCCAGACCCAATGCATTGCGGCGCAGCGCGAACGGGTCCTTGTTGCCGGTGGGCTTAAGGCCCGCGGCGAAACCGCCGGCCAGCGTGTCCAGACGTTCGGCGATGGCCAGCACCTGGCCCAGCTTCGAAGGGGCGATGGCGTCGCCGGCGAAGCGCGGCATGTAGGCCTCGTCGATCGCGTGCGCGACGTCCAGCGGCTGGTTCTCCACCGCGGCGTAATAGCGGCCCGCGATGCCCTGAAGTTCCGGGAACTCGCCGACCAGTCGCGATTGCAGGTCGGCCTTCGACAGCACCGCGGCGCTGCGCGCCAGCGCGGGATCTACCCCGACCTGCGCGGCGATGCCTTCCGCCAGCGCGGCCACGCGCGCGACCTTGTCGGCGATGGTGCCCAGCTTGTCCTGGTACTTCACGTTGGCCAGGCCATCGTTCATCGACGACAGGCCCTGCTTCATGTCCTCGACGAAGAAGAACTTCGCATCGGCGAAGCGCGGACGGATCACGCGCTCGTAGCCCTTGCGGACCTCGGTCTCGTCCTTCGATTCGATGTTGGCGATGCCGATGAAATGCTCGCCCAGCTTTCCTTCCGCATCGAGGACGGGGAAGAACTTCTGGTTGGCCTCCATCGTGGCGATCAGCGCTTCCTGCGGCACGGCGAGGAACTCGCGCTCGAAACTGCAGGCCACGGCCTTGGGCCACTCGGTGAGGCCATTGACCTCTTCCAGGATGCCGGTGTCGATGCGCGCGTTGCCGCCGGCGTTGCGCGCGGCGGCCTGGACTTCCAGCACGATGCGCTCGCGGCGCTCGTCCGGATCGACCAGCACCTTCGCACCGCGCAGCGATTCGACGTAGTCCGCCGGCGTGCTGAACCAGACCGGCTTGTCGTGCATGAAACGGTGGCCGCGACTCATGCGGTCGCTCGTGGTGCCGAACAGTTCAGCCTCGACCACGTCCTTGCCCAGCAGCAGCACCAGCCAGTGCACGGGGCGCGCGAAGCCGTAATCGTGGTCGCCCCAGCGCATCGGCTTGGGGATCGGCATGGCGGCGACGGCTTCGCGCAGGATCTCCGGCAGCAGCGAGGCCGTGCTCGCGCCCGGCTTCACCGCGCGATGGACGAAGCGTTCGCCCTTGTTGTCGGTGGTCTTCTCCAGCTGCGTCCAGTCGATGCCGGCCTTGGCCGCGAAGCCCTGCAGCGCCTTGGTCGGCTGGCCATCGGCGTCGAGCGCGATGTTGAGGTACGGGCCGAGCACTTCGGACTTCTGTTCCGGCTGCTCCAGCGCCACGCCCGGCAGGCGCACGGCCAGGCGACGCGGTGTGTACAGCGGCTTGGCGTCGTCGCGCTCGAAGGCGATGCCGCGCTTGGCCAGCCCGTCGATGACGCCGTCGAAGAACGCCTGCCCCAGTCCGGGCAGGGCCTTGACCGGCAGCTCTTCGGTGCCCAGTTCGATCAGAAGGGGAGACATCGTGCTCATCAAGGTTTCCATCTTTCTTCCCTCTCCCTTTGTGGGAGAAGGACCGGCGCGAAGCGCCAGGGAGAGGGGGCGCGGAAGCGGGGCAGAACCCCTCTCCCTCGCCGCTGCGCGGCTTTCCCTCTCCCGCAAGGGGAGAGGGGAACAACATCAGGCGACTTTCGCCGCCTTCCTGAGAACCGGGAAGCCGAGCTTCTCGCGTTGTGCGTAGTACGCCTCGGCCACGCCCTGGGCGATGCGGCGCACGCGCAGGATGTAGCGCTGGCGTTCGGTCACGCTGATCGCGCGGCGCGCGTCGAGCAGGTTGAAGCTGTGGCTGGCTTTGCACACCTGGTCGTAGGCGGGCAGCGGCAGGCCGAGTTCGATCAGCTTCAACGCTTCCTTCTCGCAGGCGTCGAAGCGATGGAACAGTTCGGCCACGTCGGCGTGTTCGAAGTTGTACGCCGACTGCTCCACTTCGTTCTGGTGGTAGACATCGCCGTAGGTGACCGGCGTGCCGTCGGGGCCATGCGTCCAGATCAGGTCGTAGACGTTGTCCACGTTCTGCAGGTACATGCACAGGCGCTCGAGACCGTAGGTGATCTCGCCCAACACCGGCCGGCATTCCATGCCGCCGGCCTGCTGGAAGTAGGTGAACTGCGTGACTTCCATGCCGTTGAGCCAGACCTCCCAGCCCAGGCCCCAGGCGCCGAGCGTCGGCGATTCCCAGTTGTCCTCGACCAGGCGCAGGTCATGCACCAGCGGGTCCACGCCCAGCGCCTTGAGCGAATCGAAGTACAGCTCGACGATGTTGTCGGGGCTGGGCTTCATCGCCACCTGGTACTGGTAGTAGCGCTGCAGGCGGTTGGGGTTCTCGCCATAGCGGCCATCGGTGGGGCGGCGGCAGGGCTGCACATAGGCCGCGTTCCACGGCTCCGGACCAAGCGCGCGAAGGAACGTGGCCGGATGGAAGGTGCCGGCGCCGACCTCCAGGTCGAGCGGCTGGATCAGCACGCAGCCCTGGTCCGCCCAGTAGGCGTTCAGACGCTGGATCAGTTCCTGGAAAGTAGGTGCGGCCATGGTCTCGGTGGGGGAACTGCAAAGCGGGTTAGTATAGCCACGGGCCTTGATGCTGCTGGTTTTTTCGCCTTCCGGCGCGGCGGCCACGGCTCCGTCCGACCCCCTCGCATCCGCGCGGGATGCCGATCCACCGCCGTCGTCCGTCATTGCCGTGAACCACCGTCATCCCCGGCCTTTCCTGATCCTTGAAACCGGCCAGCCGGTCGCCTCGATGCGTCGCCACCGCGGCTTTCCGCACTGGATCCGCGTCGCCGCGGGCCTGACCGCCGACGAAGCGGTGGTGGTCAACGTGGAAGGCGGCGATGCACTTCCGCAGCGCGAGGGGTTCGCCGGCACGATCATCACCGGATCGGCCGCCATGGTCACCGAGCGTCGCGACTGGAGCGAGCGTAGTGCCGCCTGGCTGCGCGATGCCGCGCAGGCCGGCATGCCGCTGTTCGGCATCTGCTACGGACACCAGTTGCTCGCGCACGCGCTGGGCGGCGAGGTCGGCGACAACCCGACCGGTCGCGAGATGGGCACCATCGGGCTGGAACTGCACCCACATGCCGATGAGGACCCGTTGTTCCAGGGGCTTCCGTCGCAGTTCGCCGCGCAGGCCACGCACCTGCAGACGGTGCTGCGCACCCCGCAGGGCGCCACGGTGCTGGCGCGCTCGACGCAGGACGACTGCCATGCGTTCCGCTGGGGCGATCGCGCCTGGGGCGTGCAGTTCCATCCGGAATTCAGCGCCACCCACATGCGCGGTTACGTGCAGGCCCGGCGCGAGGCGCTGCAGAACGAAGGGCGCTGCGCGAAGTCGCTGGCCCGTTCGGTGAGCGCCACGCCGTACGCGCGCCGCGTGCTGCGCCGTTTCGTGCGCCACGCGCGCAACCTGCACGGGCATTGATCCGCTACGTTCCGTTCATCGCATGCGGCCATCGCGCTGCATGTCCCCCCTTACACCACGAGCAATCCCCCATGACCACACACGCCACCGGCCCGTTCTCCGGCCTGTCCTGGCTCAAGCGCGCCATCAACCTGGGGCGTACCAACGCCAGGGCCGTCTTCGGCGCGGCCTCGATCATGATGGCCGCCGCGCTGTTGCCCAGCATCGTGCAGCTGATCGTGCTCTCGATCCTCAAGCCCGGGCCGAGTGGGTCGATGGTGGTGGCGGCACTGGCCACCGTGCTGTCGCTGCTGATCCTCTCGCCGTTGATCGGCGGCTATCTGCGCCTGATCGATGCGACCGAACACGGCCGTCCCGCAAACGCGATCGATGTGTTCGCGCCCTTCCGCGAAGGCGGCGATGCCGGGCGGCTGATCCGCTTCGGTGTGTTGATGACGCTGACCTACGTGGTGATCGCGCTGGTGCTCCTCAGCCTGTTCGGTGAGGGCATGGGCGAGTGGTATACGCAGATGGCGCAGCTGCAGACGCAGGCGGCCGGCGGTCAGGTCGATCCGTCGCAGATCCCCGAGGTGCCCGAGGGGTTCGGTCGCCTGCTGGGCGTGGGTTCGGTGGTGTTCCTGATTCTGTCCGGCGTCTATGCGATCGGCTTCGGCCAGGTCGCGCTGGGCCAGCGCTCCACCGGCGAAGCGATGGCCGATGGTTTCGTGGGCACGTTCAAGAACCTCTTGCCGCTGCTGTTGCTGGCCGTGGTCGCGGTACTGGCGATGATTCCGGTGGGGCTGCTGCTGGCGCTGGTGCTCGGCGTGGTCAGCGCGGTCGGCAGCCTGCTGCATCCGACGCTGGGCCTTGCGCTGATGCTGCCGCTGTACCTGGCCTTCATGGTGGCGTTGTACGTGGTGCTGTTCGGCATCATGTACTTCATGTGGCGCGACGTGTGCGGCGAACCGCCAGCGCCGCGCGCGGACGAAGTCGCCCTGTAATCAGCCGCCGAACGCGCGTTCGGCCGCGGCCTGCGCCAACTGCATCAGGTGGCCCGTCAGGGCCACCGTGGCTGCGACGGCGGTGAACGCCTGCACGGCCAGCCACGCACGGGCCCATGCGGGCCACGCACTACTCGCCGAGCGAACCACGCGCGTACCGCTCACGCGGTCGTGCAGTGCCAGGTGATCCGGCGGCAGCGCCGCCATCGCGTGGCCGAGATTGAGCGTGAGCCACGAAAGACCACCCGCGAGCTGGCGCGCGAGCGCGTGCGCCGCACCGATCGCCGCGCCATGGCGATCCACCACGCGCAGCCCCATGGCCCGCTTGCCGGGACTGCCCTGCCAGCGCGAGCACTCGCCCGCGACGTGCAGGATCAGGCTTCCCATCACCAGCGCGACGGCGACCGGCACGGCCATCCGGGTCAGTGCCGCTTCGACCGCGGCGACGCCGCTCACGAGCGAGGGATGATCGAGTACGCGTGCCGGGTCGAGCGCATCGCCGCCGAGCGCGCCGTAGAACGCGGTGAACAGCTCGGCGAAGCGGACATCCAGCGCACGTGCGTCGGCGAAGAAACGGGGAAGCAGCAGCGGCGATGCCACCAGCGCGACCAGCGCGGCATCCAGCGACCAGGCCGCGTACCGTCGCCAGAAGCCGCCGGGCGCGGTCACGCGGTCGGTGACTGCTCGGAGACCGGCTTGAGCCAGCGAGAGGCGAGGATGCCCAGCTCGTAGAGCAGGACCATCGGTATCGCCAGCATCAGCTGCGAGACGACGTCGGGCGGCGTGATGATCGCCGCGACCACGAACACGCCGACGATGGCGTAACCGCGGGAATCCTTCAGCTGCTGCGGCGTCACCCAGCCCAGCAGGACCAGGATCACCAGCGCCACCGGCAGCTCGAAGCTGGCGCCGAAGGCGAGGAAGATCACCAGCACGAAGTCCAGGTACTTGCCGATGTCGGGTGTCATCGCCACCACGTCGGGCGTGAAGCGGGCGAGGAACCCGAACACCGTGGGCAGCACCAGGAAAAACGCGAAGGCGCAGCCGATGTAGAACAGCGCCACGGCCGAGACCAGCAGAGGAACCGCCAAGCGCTTCTCGCGCTGGTACAGACCCGGCGCGACGAACGCCCAGGCCTGGTAGAGCAACCACGGCACCGACACCAGCAACGCTGCGAAGAACGCCAGCTTGAGCGGGACGAAGAAACCACCCGCCGGGTCCACCGCCACCAGTTTTCCGCTGGCAGGCAGGCTGGCCAGCAGCGGCTGGGCGAGCATGGCGTAGATGTCCGAGGCGAACGGCATCAGCGCCAGGAAGACGAGGATCAGCCCGACCACCGCGCGCAGCAGGCGCGCGCGCAGTTCGATCAGGTGGTCGATCAGGCGGGGTTCGGCGCTTTCCTCGGAATGTGCGGCGTCGTGATTGCGGTTCATCGGCGCGGAGCCCCCTCGGCGGAGGCTGCGGGAACCGCGGCCGCGTGCTCGCGCGGCACCGTTGCCGAATCCGTTTCGACCGGCAGCTCACGCGGGGGCGCCGGCATCGGCGCGTCCAGCGGCAATTCCGCCTGGGGTGGGTGCAGGTCCGGATCGGACGACGACGCCAGCGAACGCTCTTCGATCTCGGCCGGCACGTCGGTCGTACTGGCCGTGTCGGAGGTGCGCACGTCTCGATCCAGTGCGTCCAGCTCGCGCTGCAACGCTTCCTGCTCGCGCTTGATGCGGTTACGCGCCTCGTCGAGGCTGGCGCCCAGCTCCAGCTGCGTTTCGCGCAGCGACTCCTGCGTCTCGCGCAGGCTGCGCTTGAGTTCCTCGGCCGCCAGCTCGCTTTCCAGTTCGGACTTCACCGAATGCCACTGGGCGCGCGCACGACGCACCCACAAGCCCGCGAATCGCGCGGCCTTGGGCAGGCGCTCGGGACCCAGCACCAGCAGGGCCACGATCGCGATGACGAAGATCTCGGAAAACCCGATGTCGAACATGGCCGGCGAGCGACGGGATCAGCCGCGCCGCGTCAGCGCGGGTTGCGGTCGTCCTGCTTTTCTTCGGTGGACTGACGGGTGTCGTCGCGACGCGACTCGTCGCGGAGCTGACCGGCCGGGCGGTCGTCATCGTCGTCGCGCATGCCCTTCTTGAAGCCCTTCACCGCTTCACCGAGGTCTTTGCCGACATTGCCCAGGCGCTTGGTACCGAAGACGAGCACGACGATCGCCAGGACGATCAGCCAGTGCCAGAGACTAAAACTGCCCATGGAAGTGTCCGCAGTAGATGGATGCTCAGGATACCGCAGCGGCATGACACGCGCTGTCATGCCGCTGGTGAAAACCGGTTAACCGTGCGGGTTTCAGGGCAGCGGTTCGGCCTGAACCGGGCTTTCCACGGTCTCGAAGGCACTCGGCTGGGTTTGTGCCGGCTGCGTCTGGGCGGCGCGAACCGGCGCGGCGGCGGTGGCGGACGTGGTGCTGGCCGGACGCGATGCGCCGGAACGGGCGCGCGAGTCGGCATCGTTGTGGGCACGCGCATTGCGCGCGATGGCGCTGGCTTCCTCCAGGCGATCGCGGAAATCCACCACCGCATTGGAAGGCTGCCCGTGCGCGCGACCTTCGAAGATCATGCGCGGCGTGGTGTCGCGGCCGTAGACGGATTCGTTCGCGGCGTCGTCGATGGACAGCACGGCGCCGTCGAGGGCGATGCCGGCGAACAGGCCGCGCGCGCGCGACCACGACCAGATCTCGGCCTTGAGCTGGCCGTCGGTGGCGGTGGAGGCGTTGCGGCCGACCGGGCCCGCGGCCACGCCGGCGTCGGCGCCCAGGGTGACCTTGCCGTTGACGATGGAATCCAGACCGCGGTCGCTGCGGAACACCAGCACGATGTCGGCCGACTGCACGCCGGCCTGGAAGCCGATGCTGCCGCCGGTGAGCTTGACGAAGCTGGGCGCGGACCACGTGCCGTCGGGGTTCTTCACCGACAGCAGGCCGTGGCCGCGACGTCCGCCGAGCACCAGGCCGACCTTCAGCGCGTCGGGCACGACCACGATGCCGCGTGCCTCGTCGAGCAGCTTGTCGGGAATGCCGGCTTCGGGGATCTGTTGGATATCGGTCAGCACGCGCACCGCCTGGCGGGCGCGCTCGTCCTCCTGCGGACCGGCCATGGCGGCGGTGGCAAGGCTCAGGCTGATCATCAGGACGGCAAGGCGCGGCAGGCGGGACATGGCGGACTCCAGGGGAAAGTCGATGTGCGACCGCCGGCAGGCAGTCGGTTCAGGCTAGTGATACGGCAATGAATCGTCACCGAACCGGCGCCGGCGTCAAGCGCCGGAAGTGGACGTACCTCGCATAAGCTGATCAATCCGGCGCCACGATCGTACCGATCGGCGCAGTGGATCGCAGAATGCGAACGGCCCGATGCGGGTGCGCGGAGTCCGGCGC
The DNA here is from genome assembly GCF_030053425.1 of Lysobacter stagni. Lineage (NCBI taxonomy): Bacteria > Pseudomonadati > Pseudomonadota > Gammaproteobacteria > Lysobacterales > Lysobacteraceae > Lysobacter > Lysobacter stagni. The sequence continues at coordinate 1,025,633 of NZ_JASGBI010000001.1, forward strand.
AGCTGTCATCCTATGCGGCATGCCCGCTCACGCCAGCCGCGACGCCGCTCCCGACGGCGCGCCCACCGTTCCCACCGATCCGGCGCCGGACACCGCACTGGTCCTGGTCAACCTCGGCACGCCCGACGCGCCGACCCCGTCCGCCGTGCGTCGCTACCTGGGCGAATTCCTGAGCGACCGCCGCGTCGTCGCCCTTCCGCGCTGGCTATGGCTGCCGCTGCTGCATCTGGTGATCCTGCCCCTGCGCGCCACGCCGGTGGCGAAGAAGTACGCCAGCATCTGGCTGCCCGGCGACGACGGGGGCTCGCCACTGGCGGCCCACACGCGCCGGCTGGCGCGCGCGGTGCAGGCACAACTGCCGTCGCTGCGCGTGGTCGATGCGATGCGCTACGGCACGCCCGCGTTATCCGCGCGCCTGCGCGAGCTGCGGCAACAGGGTGTGCGCCGCGCGGTCGTGCTGCCGCTGTATCCGCAGTACTCAACGACCACCACCGCATCGGTCGCCGACGTGCTCGCGCGCGAACACGCGCTGCCCACGCGCATGGTCGAGGACTACCACGTCGACGCAGGCTGGCTCGACGCCGTCGCCGACTCGATCCGCGCACATCGCGAGGCGAACGGTGCGGGTGAGCACCTGCTGTTCTCCTTTCACGGTCTTCCGCAGCGGCTGGTGGACGCGGGCGATCCCTACGCGCGCCAGTGCGAGGCCGGCGCGGCCGCCATCGCACAACGCCTGGGCCTGGCGCGCGACGCCTGGACGCTGAGTTACCAGTCGCGCTTCGGTCGCGATAAATGGCTTGAGCCCAGCACGGAAGGCACGCTGCACGCGCTGGCCGCACGCGGCGTGCGAAACGTCGACGTCGTCGCGCCGGGGTTCGCCGTGGACTGCATCGAGACGCTGGAGGAAGTGGCGATGATGCTGGCGGAGAAGTTCGCCGCACACGGCGGAACGCTGCGATACATCCCCTGCCTCAACGACAGCCGGCCGCATGCGCACGCGCTGGCGGACATCGCGCGTCGTGCGCTGGAGAACTGGACCTGATGCCTTACCGCGGCCTGCACGAATTCACTCTGGATACGCCCACCGGCCGCATTTCCGGCCTGCGCGCGGGCGACGCCGGTGCGCCGCGCGTGCTCGCGCTGCATGGCTGGCTCGACAACGCCGCCAGTTTCGTCCCGTTGGCCGCACACCTGCGCGGTATCGACCTGGTCGCGGCAGACCTGCCCGGCCACGGCGCCAGCGCACATCTGCCGGCGGGTGCGGATTACTCGTTCGCGGCCGCCGTGAACGCGGTGCTCGACATCGCCGATGCACTGGGCTGGGAGCGCTTCTCGCTGCTCGGTCATTCGATGGGCGCGGGCATCTCCAGCCTGGTCGCGGCGTCGTGCCCGCAGCGCGTGGAGCGCCTGGTCGCGATCGAAGCGCTGGGCGCGCTGGCCGAAGTGCCCGAGCGCACCGTTTCGCGCATGCGCGAGGCCATCGCGGCCACGCGCGCGCTGCGCGGCAAGTCGCTGCGTGTGTTCCCGGACATCGCCGTGGCGGTACGCGCACGCATGACCGCGGGCGCGCAGGTCGGCAGCCGGCTGGAAGAGACCGCGGCGCGCCTGCTGGTCGAACGCGGCGTGGTGCCGGTGGAAGGCGGCTTCACCTGGTCGAGCGACCCGCGCCTCACGCTGCCCACCATGCAACGCCCGACCGAACCGCAGGTGCGTGACCTGGTCGCCGGCATCGAGTGCCCGACGCGCGTGATCTTCGCCAATCCGGCGCAGCCGTACCTGCCCGATCCGCTGCGACGCGAACGCACCGCGCTGCTGCCGCGCGGCGAGCTGGTGGTGATGGAGGGCGGGCACCATCTGCACATGGAACAGCCGGCGGAAGTGGCGGCGGTGATCGGAGACTTCTTCACGCGCGACTAGCGCGCAGTGCCTATCAGGCTTTCCCGCACAAGGCCCGCAACGTGGCCTTGAGCCTGCGGCCTTCGCTGTGGAAGTACTCGCGCTCCTCGCGCCAGTGCGGGCTGCGCGCCTCGACCTCGCGCCAGAACGCGCGCGAGTGGTCGGCGTGGATCAGATGGCAGAGTTCGTGCACCAGCACGTACTCGAACGCACTGGGACGCGCGAGCACGAGCGACAGGTCCAGCGCCATCGAGCCGTCCGGCGCCAGCGATCCCCACTGCGAGGACATGATCTTGAACGTCACCCGGCGCGGCGCGCGCGGCAGCGACGGCAGATAGCGCGGCAGCCATTGGCCCACATCCGCGCGACCCTGCGCCTCGTAGAAATCGCGCGCCGCACGCCGCAGCGCCGCATCGCCGGCGCGGGCCGGATGCGCGAACACCAGGTCGCCGCTGCCATCGACCGCGTGGTCGAGCCGGGTGAAGCGCCCCGTCTGCCAGTGCACGGCATGCAGCGCGCCGCGCAGCGGCAACGAAGTCGTGATGCCCGCTTCCAGCGCGGGCATGGCATCCATCGCGTAACGCGAGAGTTGCGTCGCGAGCCAGTCGCGGTGCTCGGCGATGAAACGGTCGGCGGAGGCCAGGCTCGCACGCATCGGCAGCGTGAGGCGCGCACCGCGCTCGTCGACGGACAGCTTCAGCCGGCGCGCGCGCGGATCCCGCACGCGCTGCAGCTCGATGTTGCGACCGTCGGCCAGTTCGATCTGCAGGGTTTCGCGTTCCACCGTACGCGGCGTGGGCGCGAACAGGCGGGCGAGCGGGCGCAGGGGCGAGGGCATGCAGGGATCATAGCCGCCCGTGTGGCGGCGAATATGACGACGCGGGCACGTCCGCCCGCATCGCCGACGTCAGGCTTCTGCCTTCGACAGTTTCAACGCGCCTTCCAGCACCGTGAACAGGCGGCGGAACTCGCCGGCCATCAGCACGAAGCGTGCATCGAGTTCGGCGCGCAGGTCGTCGCGCTCGGTCGACTCGAGCTCGTCCACGGCGCCGTCGAGCAGCTTGAACTTGCGCACGATCAGGTCCTCGCCGAGCACGAACGACACGTGGTCGTCCAGGTTCAGCGCCAGGCGCGTGACCTGCTTGCCCGATTCCAGGTGCTTGGCGATCTCGTCGCTCTGCAGCTCCATGCGCTGCACCTTCACCACCGCGCCCTGGTCGATGGGATCGCGCAGTTCGCATTCATCGCCCAGCGACAGGCCTTCGGGCAGCGGCTCGCCGGCGACCCAGCCGGTCAGCACCGAGCGCGGTGCGACTTCGGCGTTCAGCGGCAACGCCGGGAAGCTGCCCAGCGCGCGACGGATCTCGCTGACCACGTTCTCGCCGGACTTGCGGCTGGAGGTATCCACCGCGACCACGCCCAGTCCCATGTCGATCAGTGCGTCGGTGCGACTGGGCTTCACGAACGCGCGCGGCAGCAGGTCGGTGATGAGTTCGTCCTTGATGCGCTTGCGCGTCTTGCCGCCGGGTCGGCGGCCTTCCTTCGCCTCGATCTCCGACAGCTTCTTGTTGAGCATGTCGTTGACGACCGAGCCGGGAAGGATCTTGTCTTCACCGCCGACGGCCAGCCACGTGGCATCGCCCTGGCTGTGCGACATCGCGTCGGCGTCGCGGCCGAACGGCGAGATGAAGCCGCGGCTGGACAGTTCCAGCGGACCCACCGGCTTGAGCTGGCATTCGCCCAGTCCGGTTTCGAGTGCATCGAGCTTGGTGGTGGTGGGGAAGCGGAACAGCGTCAGGTTGCGGAAGAACATCGAAGGTCCTGTGGTGTGACCGGCGCCGTCATCCCTGCGAACGCGGGAAACCGGTGCCTGTGTCGCGACAAGCATGAAGCCGCCGGATCCCCGCATTCGCGGAGACGGCAACCCCGAGGGCGGAAAGGGTTATGACTCGTCCTGCGCGTGCGGCTCGCCGGCCAGCCAGGCATGCGCGTCCGGCAGCGGCGCCTCGCCGTGGCGGCCGAGCGCGAGGAAGTCGAACAGCTTCGGATCGCTCAGCTGCGAGGGGCGGACGTCGCCCAGCGCACGCGCGATGGTCTCGATGCGGCCGGGCGTTTCGCGCTCCCACGCGTCCATCATCTTCTTCACCTGCTTGCGCTGCAGGTTCTCCTGCGAGCCGCACAGGTTGCACGGAATGATGGGGAACTCCTTCGCCTGCGCATAGGCGGCGATGTCGTCCTCGCGCACGTAGGCGAGCGGACGGATCACGACGTGCTTGCCGTCGTCGCTGAGCAGCTTGGGCGGCATGCCCGCGAGCTTGGCGTGGAAGAACAGGTTGAGGAAGAACGTGGCGACCAGGTCGTCGCGGTGGTGGCCCAGCGCGATCTTGGTGAAGCCGTTCTGCTCGGCATAGGTGTACAGCGCGCCGCGTCGCAGGCGCGAGCACAGCGAACACATGGTCTTGCCTTCGGGCACCACGCGCGTCACCACCGAGTAGGTGTCCTGCTCGATGATGTGGTACGGGACGCCGATGGATTCCAGGTACCGCGGCAGCACGTGCTCGGGGAAATCCGGTTGTTTCTGGTCCAGGTTCACCGCGACCAGCTCGAACTTCACCGGCGCCTTCTGCTGCAGCTGCAGGAGGATGTCGAGCATCGTGTAGCTGTCCTTGCCACCGGACAGGCACACCATCACTTTGTCGCCGTCCTCGATCATGCCGAAGTCGGCGATCGCGCGACCGACCTGGTGGCGCAATCGCTTGGCGAGCTTGTGGTTCTCGTGCGCACGGCGCTGCGACGCGCGCACGTGCGGCTGGGGTTCCAGAAGGGGCAGGACGGTGCTCATGGACCGGCCATTCTACCGGCCGCGCCGCGGTGACGCTGGGCGCGGGGGCGCGTTAAGCTTCGCGCATGATCGAAAGCGACGATCCCGCGGTGCTCGCACGCAAGCTGGCCGAACTCCGGCTGGAGCACCGCGATCTGGACGCCGCCATCGATCGTCTGGCTGTGGCCGCCGACGCGGACGAGCTGACGGTCAAGCGCCTGAAGAAGCGCAGGTTGTGGCTGAAGGACTGCATCGCGCGGCTGGAAAGCGCGCTGATTCCCGACGAACCCGCGTAGGGCGGAAGCGCCGCTGTTTCCCTTCTCCCTGCGGGAGAAGGTGCCCGAAGGGCGGATGAGGGGAAACGGGGCGTCAAGCCTGGAACCGCAGTGCGGTGCTGCACTGCTGGTTCAGCCGCTTTCCCTACGACGCTCCTCACCCCAACCCCTCTCCCGTTGGGAGAGGGGCTCCCAAGGTCACTCCGCCACGGTAGCCGGAGCCGGCTTCGCGCTCTCCGGGCTGATCTTCTCGATGGTGTGGCGCAGCTCGCGGCCGAGGATGAACTTGGCGTCCTTCGCCCACACGTCCAGGCGCGAGTCGAAAGCCAGCTTGCCGTTCTCATCCGGCCAGACCAGTTTCATCTCGCGCAGCTTCTGGATGAAGCCGCGGAACAGCGTCTTGTCGAAGAACTCCGGCGCCGCCGGCGCATACAACAGCGACAAACGCTGCGCGGCGAGCTGGCACAGGCTTTCCAGTTCGCCGGCGGTGAGCGTGCCCGGACCGTTCTTCACCAGCACCGAAATGGCGATGTAGTAGCGCTCGAAGGCCTGCTGCAGCGAATGGCCGATGGCGCGCAGGCGGAACACCTCGTCGGTCTGCCCCGCGTTGCGCGCGAGGATGCCGCCCTCGTCGTCGCTGATCCGCTCCAGCAGCCCTTCGCGGATGAACACCTCCACGGTGCGCGTGAGGCGCTGGGCGAACTCGTCCTCGGTCCACGGCAGGAACAGCTCTTCCTGCAGGAACGGGTACACGCTGCGACCCAGGCGCAACACGCCGCCCAGGCTCATGCGGCGGTTGTTCTGGAAACAGCACGCGATCCACGACGCCGCGGTGAACAGGTGCAGCACGTTGTTGCGGAAATAGCTGAGCAGCACCGCCTTGTCGCCGCTCACGCCCAGCACGTCGCCCAGCGGGTGCGAGGTGCGCGAGAGCACGTTGATCTCCTCGCCGTGGGCGACGATCTCCTGCGGCGAATGCGGCGTGACCGTCACGCGGTCCGAGTACGGCAGTTCGGCCAGCAGCGACTTGCTCAGCGCGATCTGCGTCAGCAGGTCGGACTCGCCCATCGCGTGCTTGGGCGTGGACAGCAGCGCCAGCGCGAGCAGGTTGATCGGATTGACGTCGGCGGCGCGGTTGACGTTGACCTGGATCTGGTGCGCCAGGGAGTCGACGGTATTGGAGAACCACGCCGGCTTCTCTTCCTCGCCCACCGGCTGGCCGTCCCAGTCCGGCGCATGCTGGCCGAGCACGTCGTTGAGGCGGATGGGCTCGCCGAAGTTCACCACCACCTGGCCGTAGTTGCTGCGCAGCACCTTGGGGATGCCCATCATCAGCTGCCAGATCGATTCCTTCTCCTTGGGCTTGCCGGAGAGTTCGTCCAGGTAGCTGTTGCCCTCCATCAGCTTCTCGTAGCCGATGTACACCGGCTGGAACAGCACCGGACGCGTGGGCTGGCGCAGGAACGCGCGCAGCGTCATCGCCACCATGCCGCCCTTGGGCGGCAGCAGGCGGCCCGTGCGCGAACGGCCGCCTTCGACGAAGTACTCGATCGAATAGCCACCGGCGACCAGCTGCGCCACGTACTCGCTGAGCACCGCCGAATACAGCGCGCTGCCGCGGATGCTGCGACGGATGAAGAACGCGCCGCCCTTGCGCAGCAGCGTGCCGACCACCGGCAGGTTGAGGTTGATGCCGGCCACGATGTGCGGCGGCACGATGCCGCGCGTGTACAGCAGGTAGCTCAGCAGCAGGTAGTCCATGTGGCTGCGGTGGCAGGGCACGTAGACCACTTCATAGCCGGGCGCGTCTTCCTTGAGCTTGTCCAGGTGGTGGACCAGCACACCGCGGTAGATGCGGTTCCACACCGGCGTCAGCAGGAAGCTGACCGAACGCACGACCGGGTGCGAATAGTCGGCGGCGATCTCGTACGCAAAGGCGTGCGCCTTCTTCCAGGCATCGGCGAGCGAGCTCTTGTCGCGGCCAGCCTGGTCGGCGATGGCTTCCTTCACGGTCGGCGCGGTCAGCACCTGGTCCACGAGCAGGCGTCGCGTCGACAGGTCCGGGCCGATCACCGCCGCTCGGATGCGGCGGAAATGCGTGCGCAGCACGCGCGAAAGCTTGCGCACCGTGCGTTCGGCCGGCAGGCCTTCGTCGACGATCGAGCGCAGGCCCACCGGCGGCGCGAAGCGCACCAGCGTGTCGCGACCGTTCAATGCGATGGCGAGCAGGCGACGGAAGCGGCCGACCAGCGTCCAGTTCTCCGAGAACAGCACCGAGAACCAGCCGCTGCTCTTGTCCGGCGCGCGGCCGACGAAGATCGACACCGGCACCAGCTGCACGTCCAGCGAGGGGTCCTCGCGGTGCGCTTCGAGCAGGCGTGCCAGTGACCCCGAGTGGCTCTTCGGCGATGCCGGGGCCGTGCCCAGCGACTGCTGCAACTGGGCCAGCGTGTTGACGTTGCGGCGCGACAGCGCGAGGTAGGCGCGCTTGCGTCGCAGCGGATCGCCCGGCAGCGGTTGCAGCGGCGACGGCAGGCCGGCCTCGCGGCAGGCGCGCTCGAGGATCAGCGCATTGCTCAGGCCGTAGTCCTCGAGCACATAGCAGACCGGGCGGCCGGTCCATTCCTCGGGGATCTCGGCCGCGGGATTGCGCGGTTCGATGGTCAGCTGCACCCACGGGGCCATCAACCGGCCCAGCAGCTTGGCCCACCACGGGCGACGCGGTTCGCCGGCACGACGCGGGCCGCGACGGCCGCGGTCGGCATCGGTGGGGCTGGCGATCGGCAGTTCGGTCTGGGCCGGGTCGACGGCCGGACGCGCAGCGTCCTCGGCCACCGGTCCGGCGGTCGGTTCGCCGGCGTCACCGTCGGTGCGCTCGGTCGTGGAGGGGGCGGCCGTGGCGTCCTTGTCGGCTTCCGGGAAAGGCAGAGGGGTCTGTTTCGGCATCGCGGGCATTATGCCTTTCGCGGCTGTAACCGCGTTCAGCCCGCCGGGGCGCCCGTCGGCGCGGCGGCTGTGGCCGCCGGACGGTCGGCTTCGGCGCGCGCATGGCGCAGGGCGTCGGTGAGGTACCAGTGGCCGTCGATCCGTTCGACCGCGAGCTCTGCGGTGATGGCCTGTCCGGCCAGGGTGTACGTCAGGCGCACGCGGGCGTGGTCGCCGTCGCGCTCGATCAGGCTCTTCCGTGCGGTGCCCAGGTCGGCATCAAGATCGAGCGCGTAGGTCCGCAGGACCTGCTTGAAGCGTTCGAAGAAGGGACCCAGCCGTTCCAGGCTGCGTTCCATCCCGAGGTCGCGGAAGCGTTGCGGGCCGCCCGCCAGCCCGGTCTGCCGGGCCGCTGCGGTCAGCATCGGGATGGTCTGGCGCGCGCGTTGCAGGTCGCCCAGAGGTGCGCGCTGGCCCCAACGGCTGACCGCACCCACCAGTTGGATGTAATGCGCGCGCTCGTCCGGGCTGTAGTCGCCTTCGTTGCGCAGATATTGGGTGGCGAACAGCCCCAGCGTGGCCGCAGCGGAGCGGAGCTCGGCGCTCGCGCCGGAAAATTGGCGTCGGTAAACCGCCAGCAGCCGGCGATCGGCATCCGGAGCGGCCAGGGCATCTAGGAACGCCGGCAGCCGGTCGTCCAGGGGCAGTTCGGTCAGCGGCCAGCGCGTGCGGCCTTCCGCCCAGGCCACGTCCAGCCGGGCGTGCAGGTCCGGCGGGACGGCATGGCGCGACCAGGCCACCAGGTCGTTGTGGCGCAGATCGCGGATCAGCTGGTCGACCGCCAGCGTCGGTTCGGTCGGCGTCGGTTCGATCACCGGCGCAGGCGCGCGCTGGCAACCGGCAGCCACAAGGGCGGCCGCCAGCGTCAACGCAGCAGTGGCGCGGGCAATCGGATGCATGGGTGTGCGGCTCCCCCCAAGTCGCTGCCGGCATCTTGGCGGCCGACCGGGGGTGGAGCAAGCCAAGGTAGTCGCGGATTGGAAAACCCGCCGGAATATCGGCACGACGTCACTGAACTTAAGGTCAAAAAGTGACGCGATTGGGCCTAACCGACACTCAGAGTCGGAAACTGTGATCGAAATCTCGTTCAGCTTTGCGAAAACAGGCCCTTCACGCGCGCCTCACGAGCTCTGAACGGTTCTGCGACGGCTGGCACGGTTTCTGCTTTCTACGCAGGGACCCCCGGCATTGCGCCGGTTGCACAGCGCCAACCGCGCGGAGAAAACCCATGAAGCTCCTGAACACCGCCCTTGCCCTCGCCCTGTTTGCCGCCGCCCCGGCGGCGATGGCCGGCACCGCCACCGCCAACTTCCAGGTCTCGATCAAGCTGGACAACAGCTGCTCGATCGCCACCAACCCGCTGAACTTCAACACCCAGACCACGCTGGCCAGCAACGTCGACGCGCAGACCACCCTGACGGTCACCTGCGTCTCGGCCGGTCCGTACACCGTGGGCATCAGCGCCGGCGGCGGTACGGGCGCCACGTTCGCCAGCCGCAAGATGAAGCACGCCACCCTGACCGACACCATCAACTACTCGCTGTACGCCGAAACCGGCCGCACGAACGTGATCGGCGACGGCACCTCGGGTAACGTCACGCTGTCGGGTTCGGCCGCCGGTGCCACCGCCTTCACCATCTACGGCCGCGTGTTCGGCTCGCAGAACCCGAAGGCGACCGGTGACTACTCCGACACCGTCACCGCCACGGTCTCGTTCTGATGATCCTGCGCCGCACCCTGGTTGCCGGACTGGCCATCCTCGCCCTGACGGGCGGGGTCGCGCAGGCGCGCGGCCAGTTGCAGGCCCGCCAGACCAGCGTTGACCTGATGCCCGGCAATCGCGGCGGCAGGCTCATGCTCGGCAACGCCGGCGACAGCCCGGTGGCGGCGCAGATCCGTGTGTACCGTTGGACCCAGGACGGCAATGACGACGTCCTGGTGCCGAGCAACGATCTGACGGTCAGCCCGCCGGTGGTGGAAATCGCCGGTGGCGCGGACCAGCTGGTCCGGCTCGTGCGCAATTCCGATGCCGCTCCGCAGCGCGAAGAAACCTATCGCGTGGTCGTCGATGAGCTCCCGGGTGATCCGGCCGCTCAGCAGGGCAGCGCCGTCACCGTGCGCATGCGCTATCTCATTCCGGTGTTCGTGCGCGCAGTGGATCCCGCCCCGGCGGCGCTCGAATGCCACCTCGGTGCGGCCGAACTGGCCTGCAGCAACCGCGGCGGCGTCGCGGCCCAGCTCGGCGCCAGTCGCCTGCTGTCGGCCGACGGCCGCAGCGTCCAGATCACCGACGGTCTGCTGGGCTATGTGCTGTCAGGCAGTTCCCGCCGCTTTCCGCTCGACGCCGACAAGCTTGGCCCGGCGGCTCAGTGGAAGCAGCTCGAGGTCCGGCTGAACGGTCAGCCGGCGACGATTGCACTGTCGGCAGCGCCCTAAGGTCCGTCGCCTCGCGTATGCCCTGTCGGCCGCGATGTTCGTGGCCGTGGTGGGGCAGGCGCACGCGGCCATCGGCCTGAGCCCGGGCGACGAGAAGCTCTCGGCCGACCAGCAGCGCGCGCTGCTGGCGGCGCCGCAATCGCTGTACCTGGACATCGTCATGGATGGCCAGATCGTCCGTCCGCTGGTGCGCTTCGAGCGCTCCGGCGGAAACCTGTCGGTGGACGCCGCCGACCTGGACGCGATCGGCCTGCTGCTGCCGGCCGACGTGACCGCCGATCCGACCGGCCGCATCGCGCTCGACGCCATCGACGGCCTGTCCTACGCCTACGACGCGGCGCTGCAGCAGGTGGTGCTGGTGCCCGCGCCGGGCCTGCGTCGCGCCAACCAGATCGGCTACCGCTCGCCGACGCCGATCACCGTCAATCGGGACCAGGGCCTGGTGCTCGACTGGGACGCCTACACGCGCCGCTACGAAGACAGCCATACCGAATCGGTGGGCACGTCGCTGCGCTGGTTCGGCCGTTTCGGCAGCCTGCAGAACACCGGCGTCAGCCGCACCGGCGACCAGGACAACGGTTACCTGCGCCTGGACTCGCGCTGGATGATTTCCGATCCCCAGAACATGTGGACCTGGACCGCCGGCGACCTGATTTCCGGCGGCCTGTCGTGGAGCCGCCCGGTGCGCATGGGCGGTGTGCAATGGCGGCGCAACTTCAGCGTGCGCCCGGACCTCATCATCTATCCGATGCCGCAGTTCGCCGCCGACGCCACGGTGCCGTCGTCGGTGGACCTGTACATCAACAACGTCCGCCAGTTCAGCACGCAGGTCGATCCGGGCCCGTTCGTGCTCAGCGACTTCCCGCGCCTGGCCGGCGCCGGCCAGGCCACGGTCGTGGTGACCGACGCGCTCGGCCGCACCACGCAGACGGTGGTGCCGCTGTACGTGGACTACCAGCGCCTGGCGCGCGGGCTCAACGACTTCTCGTTCGAAGCCGGTGCGCTGCGTCGCAACTACGGCCTGCGCTCGAACGACTACAGCGATCACATCGCCGCCAGTGGCAGCTGGCGCCGCGGCCTCACCGACAACCTGACCGGCGAAATGCACGGCGAGTACGGCGACGACCTCACCCAGGGTGGCGTCGGCATGGCGTGGTCGCCGATGGGCCGGTTCGGTGTGTTCTCGGCCAACTACGCCTACAGCGGCGGTCTGGCCGGTGGCGAGCAGTACGGCGGCGGCTACCAGTGGTTCGGCCAGCGCGTGGGTTTCGACCTCTACGCGCAACGCGCCAGCCGCGGCTACCGCGACCTGGGTTCGATCGACGACGGCAGCCTGCCGTTGCTGCGGCAGGACCGCGCGTCCGCGTGGCTCTCGATTCCGCGCGGCTCGATCTCGCTGTCGTGGATCCGCTACGAGGACCGCAACCCGGAAAACCCGGGCAGCCGCACGATCGGTTTCGGTTTCAACCAGAGTTACCGCGCGTTCTCGTGGACCATCAGCGCGTTCGACGACGATCGCTCCGGTCGCGGCGCGTCGCTTTCGCTGAGCATTCCGCTGGGCGACCTGGACGCTTCGCTCTCGGTCGATCGCCAGGGCGGCGAGACCGATGCGATCGCCGCGCTGCGCAAGCCGCTGCCCTACGGCGGTGGCCTGGGTTGGGAAGTGCAGGCGCGCGACAACGGCGACGGCGTGCTTGGCGCCGGCTGGCGCGCGCGCTCGGGCGATGTGTGGGGCGGCCTCGATCACGTGGGCAACGAAACCGGCGCCTTCGCGCAGGCCAACGGCAGCGTGGTGTGGATGGGCGGCTCGGTGTTCACCAGTCGCACGATTCCCGATTCGTTCGCCGTGGTTTCGACGAACGGCGTGGCCGATGTGCCGATCCTCTACGAGAACCGCGTCGCCGGACGCACCAACAGCCACGGCTACCTGCTGCTGCCGGAACTGCGTGGCTGGCAGCGCAACCGCGTTGCGATCGACCCGGATGGCCTGCCGTCCTCGATGGAAGTGCCTTCGGTCGAGCGCCTGGTGACGCCGCCGGACCGCAGCGGCGTGCACGTGCCGTTCGCGATCCGCCAGGTGCGTACCGCCACGATCACGCTGCGCGACGCCAACGGGCAGCCGGTGGAGGCCGGCATGCGCGTGGTGCGTGCCGATGGGCGTGAAGCCATCGTCGCCTTCGATGGCGCACTGTGGCTCGACAATTACACCGACGGTGAAACGCTGCGCTGGACCCGTGCCGGCGTGGATTGCAGCACCGCCGCGCCGGCCATGGCGCGCGCCGCGGAGCCGGGTGCCACCGCGCCCGCGCAATGCCGAACGAAGGAGCAACCCTGATGCGTCGCACCCTAGCCGTCGTCGCTCTCGCCCTGGCCGCGTGGTTCGCGCCCGGCAAGGCGTCCGCCGCGATCACCTGCCAGATCGACAACGCCACCGACCTGAGCTTCGGCACGCTGACGCTGCCGGTGGGTGCGGCGACGTCCACCCTGACGGTGACGGCTTCGTGCCGTGGTACCGCACAGGCCGATGTCGGCGCCACCGCGCTGGTCTGCGCCGGCACCAACAACGGCGGCACCCCGCGCGAGATGGACCGCACCGCCACGCCGGTGCGCACGCTGGCGTACGACATCTACACCGACGCGACCTACACGCAGCAGGCCAACTACACCTACAACGCGTCGACGCTCATCACCATCACCTCGCGCAACACCTGGATCAGCCGCCCGATCACGCTGTACGGCCGGCTGGCGAACACGCAGCCGGACAACCCGACGCCGGGCAACTACACCGAAGCCATCAGCGCGGTGTGGGGCTACTCGACCGCCAACAATGCCAACTGCGCGACCAACGTCTCGCCGGGCACGCCGAACTACACCTTCACCTCGCGCGCGACACTGCAGGGCAGCTGCCTGATCGCGGCGCAGAACATGAACTTCGGCACCTACACCTCGCTGGCCGCCGCGCGCGACGCGCAGGCCAACCTGACGGTGACCTGCACCAACGGCACTGCGTACACGGTGAAGCTGGACGGCGGCAAGTCGGGCAACGTCAACGACCGCCGCATGTTCCTCAACGGCAGCGGTCCACAGTTCGTCTCCTACAACCTCTACACCACCGCCGCGCGTAACACGATCTGGGGCACCGGCGGTGGCAGCGGCAGCACGGTCATCGGCACCGGCACCGGCGCCGGCCAGGGCAGTCCGGTCACGATGACGGTCTACGGTCGCGTCCCGGCGGCGGGAACCTTCACCGCCGGCACCTACACCGACAGCATCACCGCTACCGTCGAGTACTGAGCGCCGCCGGCGCCGCGCAAAGACTCGCGCAAAGAAAAAGGAGGCGCGGGGGCCTCCTTCAAATCCGGCCAGGGGCCGGAGGACTTCGAGTTGTGGCATGGCTCCGGCTCGCGCCGGACGGAGGGCAGACTACCTGCCCGCCAAACCTGATGCAACACCTCAAGATATCGCATCTAACCTGTTGATTTTACGTGACCGGTTGAGCCGTCCGATCACTGGGCCACGTTCAGCGCGTCGCGCTTGGCCTGGCGACGGGCCTCGCGGGGCTGGCTCCAGTCGTTGTTGAACACCGCCGGCTCCCAGCTGCCGTAGGTCGGATTGGGCAGCATCCACCAGCGCTCGCCGAACCAGTCGCCGTACTGCTCCAGCAACTGCGCGCGACCCTCGCGCGTGTTGGCGGTGATCTGCACGAAGTCGCCGAGCTGGTCGCCGAACTGCATCAGCACGCGGTACTGCTGGCCGGCCAGGCGACGGCGGCAGTTCTTCTCGCTGCCGTTCTGCTCGCAGCCCTCGACCACCGTGCCCAGGCCCAGGAACACGCTGTCGTCCTTCACCGGCATGCCGACCGCCTTGAGGTTGGCGATGGTGGCGTCCTTCAGGTGCACGGCGCGGTTGGACAGGTACAGGATGGTCACGCCCTTCGCCGCTGCGGCCTTGGCGAAATCGACCACGCCCGGCACGGCCTTGGCGTTCTTCTCGGCGACCCAGGCGTCCCAGGTGACTTCGTCGTATTCCTTGCCATCGCGCACCAGGCGGGCCTGGTAAGGCGAGTTGTCCAGCACCGTTTCGTCCACGTCCATGACCACCGCCGGCGGCAGGCCCGTGGCCGCGTTGCCGCGCTCATCGGTCACCAGTGCGTCCCAGTGCTTCTGCTTGAGCGCGGTGTCGAGCTTGTCCGCGGCGGCGCGGTAGACCGTCGTGGTCGCGGCCGGGTACTCGGCGGCCGTCTGCATCCACAGCACGGCATTGAGGTTGTCGTCGGCCTGGACGACGGCCTTCGGCGCGGTGGTCGCGGCAGTGGCCGGCGCGGGCGACGGGGTCGGTTCGGTGTCGCTGCGCTTGCACGCGGTCAGAGCGAGCGCGCAGGCGAGAAGGGAAAGCGGAAGGACGCGAGGCTGCATGGCACGGGACAGTGGCCGGATCGGGGCGCGAGTGTAGCCCGAGGTCGGCGTCGGTGTTGTGTCCGTGCCTGCCGGCATTGGCCTGGCGCAGGAACGGGGCCGGCTTGCCGGCCCCGTCGTCCAGCGTGGATCAGAAGCGCAGTTCCAGACCGAGCGTGGTGGTGTTCGCTGTGCTCGAGTCGTCTTCCAGCTCGCCGTTCTCGTCCATTGGCGAGTAGGCGTAGCCGTTGAACATCACGTTGACGTTGAAGTTCGGCGTGACGTCCACGCCAATGCCCGCGCCGAAGTAGGCGCCACCGCCGTCCTCGCTCTCGGACACGCTCTCGCTGCCGTTGAACTGGCTGAGGAACGGGTCGTTGTACGTAAAGCGATAGCTGGCGTTGAGGTTCTGTTCGTAAGCCATGTAGCCGGCGCGGCCGATGGCGAACCAGCGGCTGTTGGGGCCGAAGCTGAAGCGAGCGTTGGCGCCGAGATGCGCGTAACGGACATCGAAGCCGACCCGGGCCTCTTCCGAGTAGACATCACCGGAATAGGAAAAGCCCTCGCTGATCTCGTCGACCTTGCCGCCACCGGCCTCCAGGCCGATCTGCACGATCGAACCGGCCTGCCAGCGATAGCCCAGGCTGAGCGCACTGGTGTTGGCCTTGTCTTCCGACAGACCGCTGTCCTCGTACGTCGCCTGGCCGGCCTGGCCAGCGACAAAGAAGTTTCCGTTGGCCTGCGCAGCAGGCGCAGCCACGCCGCACGCGATGGCGAGCAGCGCCATGCATCCATTCTTGGACATGTATTCCCCGTAATGCTTGATGTGATGGACGGACGCCATTGCGGCATCCGAGGGCCCTCCCCAGGGCCCGCCATACTTTAGCGGCATTCCGGGCCCGACGTCCGCAGCGCCTGTCAGGCCGATGCCACCTGCAGCGACACCTGTTTGCGCCCGTCGGCGACCCATTGCGTGCCGACCTCGCGGAAACCGAAGCCCGCGTGGAAGCGTCGCGAGGCTTCGTTGGGCGGCACGGTGTAGAACTCGCACGTCACCGCTTCCACGGCCTGCGCGCGTGCGAAGTCGAACAGGTCGCGATACAACCGCGGGCCGAGCTTGCGCCCCTGGTGCGAGGACGCCACGACCACGCGATCCACGTAAAGGAAACGCGGATAGCGCGCCGCGAACCAGCGGTAGTTGGGGCTGTCGTAGTCCACGCCCTCGCGGAAGGCGAGCAGGAACGCGACCACCTCATCGCCCTCGCACACGACGCGGTGGTACGCCGCCATCGTGTCGAGCTGGCGCAGGCGTGCGGCGTCCACCGGGCTCAGCATCTCCTCGGATTCGAGGTTGAGCGCGAGGATGCGCGGATGGTCGGTGTCCTGCGCGTCGCGAATGGCGAACGTCATGGCGCCTCGTACAGTTCGATCGGCAAATCGTCCGGATCGGCGAGGAAAGTGAAACGGCGCCCGGTGTACTCGTCGATGCGGATGGGCTCCACCGCGACGCCGAGCGCGACGAGCTCTTCCGCCGACGCCGCAACGTCGCTGACCTCGAATGCCAGGTGCCGCAGACCGCAGGCCTCCGGATACGACGGACGCGGCGGCGGCGACGGGAACGAGAACAGCTCCAGCTGCGTGCCGTCGGGCAGGGCGAGATCGAGCTTCCACGAATCGCGCGCATCGCGGTACACCTCGGCGAGAACGCGCAGCCCAAGCACCTGCGTATAGAAGCGTTTGGAACGCGCGTAGTCGGACGCGATGATCGCGACGTGGTGGATGCGTTGGAGGTTCATGGTCGCGATTGTCCTCGCAATGGATCGCGAATGTCGTCGTCCCGGCCATCGCGGAACGGTCGCCGTCGCGCGGCGACCGCCCCGATCACTCGCCGAGCAACGCCTTGATTGCCGCAAACCCCGCGGCGGCGCGCTCCTGCTTGCGCGCGGCATCGGCGACGGGGTCGGAGCCGTCGCGCTGGATCTCGGCGCCGGGCAGTTCGTCGAAGAAACGGCTGGGTTGCAGGCGCAGCTTGTCGCCCCACTTCTGTGCCTCGCGCGAGTGCGACAGCCACAACTGTTCCTTTGCGCGCGTGATGCCGACGTAGAGCAGGCGGCGCTCTTCTTCCAGTGAGCCTTCCTCCAGCGCCATCTCGTGCGGCAGCGTGCCGTCCTCCATGCCGACGATGAAGACGTAGCGGAACTCCAGACCCTTGGCCGCATGCAGCGACATCAGGCGCACCTGGTTGCCGGCATCGCCCTTGTCGGCGTGTGAAAGCAGGGCAAGCTGCGCGGCCAGTTCGCCCGGGCCGGAGCCCTTGCCGCCATCGAACCAGTCGGACAGTTCCTCCAGGTTCTCCTTGCGTCGCTTGAAGCTCGCCTCGTCCTTGCACTGCGCGCGGATCGCGGCGAGCAGGCCGCTCTTGTCGGCCAGCACGCGCACCAGTTCCGCCGGGCTGATCTTGAACGCTTCGCTGCGCAGGTGGCGCACGATGTTGACGAAGCCATCCATCGCGTTCGCCGCACGCGGCTGCAACTGCTTGAGCACGCCGATCTGCTCGGCCGCGCGCGACATCGGCATGTGCATGTGCTGCGCCATTTCGGCCAGCTTCGACAGCGTGGTCGCACCGATCTCGCGCTTGGGCGACTGCACCGCGCGCAGGAAGGCTGCGTCATCGTCGGGATTGGCGATCAGGCGCAGCCACGACAGCGCGTCCTTCACTTCGCCGCGCTCCAGGAACGCGGTGCCGCCGCTGAGGTGGTAGGGCACCCGCAGCAGCTGCAGCGCCTTCTCCAGCGCACGGCTCTGGTGGTTGCCCCGGAACAGGATGCAGAAATCGCTCCACGGCGCGGTCTTGGCGGCCGCGAGGAAGTGGATCTCCGCGGCAACTTTCTCCGCCTCGTGCGCACCGTCGCGGCATTCCCACACGCGGATGCGCTCGCCGTCGGCCTGGTCGCTCCACAGCGTCTTGGGGTGCTCGTGCGGGTTGTGCGCGATCAACGCATTGGCCGTGCGCAGCACGCGGTTGGAGCAGCGGTAGTTCTGCTCGAGCTTGATGATCTTGAGCTGCGGGTAATCCTTGCCCAGCTGGAACAGGTTGTCCGGATTCGCGCCGCGCCAGGCGTAGATGGACTGGTCGTCGTCGCCCACGCAGGTGAACAGGCCCTTCTCGCCGGCCAGCGCCATCAACAGGCGGTACTGCGCGTCGTTGGTGTCCTGGCACTCGTCCACCAGCAGGTAGCCGATGCGTTCGCGCCAGGCCAGGCGCACGGTCTCGTCGGACTCGAGAATCTGCACGGGCAGGCGGATCAGGTCGTCGAAGTCCACCGCGTTGAACGTGGACAGTCGCGCCTGGTAGCGCTGGTACATCAGCGCCGCTTCCATCTCGCGCGGGCTCTTCGACACGGCCAGCGCCTCTTCCGGCGACAACCCTGCGTTCTTCGCGCGCGAGATGAGGTTGCGCATGTCGTCGATGGCGTCGGGCTTGCTGCCCGGCGGCATCAGGTCCTTGATCTGCGCGTTGCTGTCGTCGCTGTCGAACACCGAGAAGCCGCGACGCAGACCGGCCTTGGCGTGGTCGATCTGCAGGAACTTCAGGCCCAATGCGTGGAAGGTGCAGACGGTGAGGCCTTCGGCCGCGTCGCCCTTGATGCGCTTGGCCACGCGCTCCTTCATTTCCTTCGCCGATTTGTTGGTGAAGGTGATGGCCGCGATGCGCTTGGCCGGCATGCGGCCGGAGGAGATCAGGTGCGCGATCTTCTCCACGATCACGCGCGTCTTGCCGCTGCCCGCACCGGCGAGCACGAGCAGGGGGCCCTCGGTGTGGAGGACGGCGGCGCGTTGGGGAGGATTGAGACCGTGCATGAACCGGGTTTACTGCCGCGGAGGCGGCGGCGTATTGTGCCGTAACCGCGGCGGCGGACCAGCGCGACGGTCACAATCGCCTGCTTTCGGTCGCCCCGGCGCGGCCGAGGGGCCACTAAGCCCGCGATCGACATCCAGGAGACGGCATGGAACTGCTCGCCACGGTGCTCTTCGCTGCCGCATTGTCCGCCGGGGATGGCGCCGTCGAGCCCACGCCCGACGCGCGCGCGGCCGTCGTGGCCGATACCGACCGCATGAATGCGCACACCTTCGACGTGCGCGCACGCTTCGCCAACGCCCTGCCCAACGAGCGCCACCGCCTCTACGGCGCCGACTACGCCGCGAAGGGCGACTGGGGCGATGCCCTGAAACAGTTCCGCCTGGCCGCGCGTTACGCGGACAAGTACTCGCAGCACCGCATCAGCCTGATGTACTGGCACGGCGTGGGCGTGCCGCGCGATCCCGCACTGGCCTATGCGTGGGCCGATCTGGCAGCCGAGCGCCTGTATCCCACCTTCGCGATCCTGCGCGAGAAGATGTGGGCCGAGCTGTCCGACGCCGAGCGCGAACGCGCGCTGCAGGAAGGCGCGACGCTGTACGCGCAGTACGGCGACAAGGTGGCCAAACCCCGGCTGGAGAAGGCGATGCTGCGTGCCAAGGGGCGCATCACCGGCAGCCGCGTGGGCAATGTCGACGGCCGCCTCATCGTCATGGCCAACCCGTCCGGCCTCAACGCCTACGACGGAGCCGGCTCGGTCGATCTGGCCCCGATGTACGACGAATGGCGCCTCAACCCCAAGCGTTACTGGGCGGCGGAAGACGCCATCTGGAAGCATGGCAACGTGGAAGTCGGGCCGACCACGAAGGCCAATCCGGACGACTGAGCCGTTGCAGTGGGGCGCGGCGGAGCCCGTGGCCGCGGTTAGACTTCGGCCTCGACTCCTCATGATGAATCCGCCATGCGCCTGGGCCTGGCCGCCAACCGCCTGCACCACCTGAGCGAAGACGCCGCACTGTTCCGTTGGCTGCGCATCTGCGAGCCGGCCATCCGCGAACTGGGCCTGGAACTGCACACCGTCGGCCGCACCTTCGACGCGATCGTCGCCGGCGGCATGCTGGCGGGCTACACGGGGCTGCGCCGCTACCCGTACGGGCGCGAAGGCGGCCTGATGAAGCTGGTGGCCGAAGTCGTCGGCCTGGGCAGCCCCGAGCGCACGCTGGACGGCGCGATCTACCTGATCGACCCGGTCGACCCGTCGTCCGTGTTTCCCGAAGCGGTGGCGCTCAAGCGCCAGTGCGTGATCCACGGCAAGCCGTTCATTTCCACCGTGGCCTCGGCGCGCGACTGGATCGAAGTGGAGCGCATCCACGCGGGGCTGGCGCCGGACCCGGGCGCCGACAACCTGCACCAGTTCGAACGCCAGACGCTGGCGATGATCGCGCACGACGCGATGAAGCCGCAGATGCTGGCCTATGCGTCCGAGCACTTCGACCTGCTGTCGCGCTTCTCGCGCCGCGTGGCCACCGGCACCACCGGCCAGCGCCTCAACGAACTGGCCTGGAGCCGCGGCTGGCCGCAGGGGCAGGCCTGGGTGCAGCGCTTCGAGAGCGGCCCCATGGGCGGCGATGCGCAGATCGCGGATCTCGTGCTGGAACGCCAGTGCCAGCGCGCCATCTTCTTCGAGGACCCGCACGTCGCGCGCCAGCACGAGGCCGACATCCAGTTGCTGGAGCGCGCCGTCACCACCGTGACCTTCGACGCGGCCTGCATCGCCTCGCCGGCGATGGCGCAGCGTTGGGCGTCGGCGGCGAAACTGCGCGCGGCGCATGCGCAAACCACGGCCTGAGCCAGGACCAACCGATTAAACTGAGCGCATGGCAAAGCTCTATTTCTATTATTCGGCGATGAACGCCGGCAAGACCACGACGCTGCTGCAGTCGGCGCACAACTACCGCGAGCGCGGGATGCGCGTGGCCATCCTGACCCCGCGCCTGGACAACCGCGCCGGCAGCGGCACGGTGGCCTCGCGCATCGGTCTGCGCGCGGACGGCATCGCGTTCGAACGCGACGACGACCTGGAAGCGCTGGTCAAGCGCGACATCGTGTTCAACGGCACGCTCAACTGCGTGCTGGTCGACGAGGCGCAGTTCCTGACCCGCTCGCAGGTATGGCAGCTGTCGGAAATCGTGGATGCCTTGCGCATCCCGGTGCTGTGCTACGGCCTGCGCACCGACTTCCGCGGCGAACTGTTCGAGGGCAGCCAGTACCTGCTGGCGTGGGCGGACGAGCTCAGCGAGATCAAGACCATCTGCCATACCGGCAAGAAGGCGACGATGGTGGTGCGCGTGGACGAACAGGGCCGCGCGGTGCGCGAGGGGCCGCAGGTGGAGATCGGCGGCAACGATCGTTACGTGTCGGTTTCGCGGGCCGAATACAAGAAGGTCATGCGCGGCGAGGGGACGATCGAGCCGTTGCAGCCGCCGCTGCCGCTGGGGTGAGCGCGCTGGCGTAACTTTGCCGAGCTGTTGCCTGAGCGGTTGCGGTTGCCGTTGCCGTTGCGCTGGCTGTTGCCCTTGCGACTTCGGAGCGAGCCGAGCACCGCAGCCGTGCGAGGGCCGAAGAGTCGCCCATGTTTGAGCGGAGCGCAGCGCAGCGAGTTTGGGCGACGTCCCCCTGACTGGCGAGGAGCACAGGGAACCGCCGCGTAGCGGCGGATCGCGGAGGGAGCGGATGGTTTTGGTTACTTTTGCCCGAAACAAAAGTAACCCGCTCGCTTGCGAGCGGAAGCTGTTGCTCTTGATATCGAAGCTCGTCCCGCGAAGGCGGGAATCCAACCTTCAGTCGTCACACTCTTTTCGAAGGCCGTGATACGCCGGATACGTGGATTCCCGCCTTCGCGGGAATGACGACAACCACGGCAACGGCAGTTGCAGGGCAACGGCAAAAGCAAAAGCTTCCGCCCGCGAACGGGCGGGTTACTTTTGTCTTGGCAAAAGTAACCAAAACCGTTGGCTCCCTCCGCGATCCGCCGCTGCGCGGCGGTCCCCTGCGCTCCTCGCCGGAAAAGGGACGTCGCCCAAACTCGCGCCGCTACGCGGCACTCAAACAGTGGGCGACTCTTCGCCCTTTTCCGGCTCCGGTGCTCGGCTCGCTCCGAAGTCGCAAGATCAATTGCAACGGCAACGGCAACGGCAACGGCAACGGCAACCGCAACCGCAACCGCAACCGCAACCGCAACCGCAACCGCAACCGCGGTGGTCAATGCCAACTTGCAGCTGCAACTCGCTTCCGCCAGCGCCATCGTGCGCGGCCAGTCAACCGCTATCCACACCCCCACACCCCCGCACGATCGCCGTCACCTCCCGCGTGATCGCGCCGCCATCCGGCTGAGCGGTCTGCAACTGGTCCTGCAATGAGGACAGCTTCGCCAGCGCGGGTTCGCGATCCGGTCCGTGGCAACGCAACTGCGCCGCATAGGCCTGTGCGCGCCATGCGGTGCGGCGCAGGTCGAGGTCGGTCTGCGACAGGCCGGCCAGCGCGTCCAGTCGAGTGAGTGCGCTGTCGTCGCCGTCCAGTGCCTGCTGGCGGGCCAGCGTGAGTTCCGCTTCGCGCGTCCGGGGGTGCGTGCTGCCGTAGCCGTTGCGGGTCAGCGTGACCGCCTGCGCAAGGTGCGCCATGCCGCGGTCGTGGTCGCCCAGCGAGAGTTCGATCAGGCCGAGCAGGCGGTCGGTGTCGCCCACGCGCGCATCGCGCGGTCCGACTTCCGCCATGCGCAGTTCGCGCGACTCGGTGATGGACTTCAGCGCAGCGCGGTCGCGTCCGGTGGCGTGCTGCAAACGCGCCTGGTCGTAAAGGGCGTCGGCCAGGCGCGCGTTGTCGCCATGGCGGCGTGCCAGCGTCACGGCGCGTTGCATCGATGCCAGCGCGGTGGCGTTGTCGCCGCGTTCCCACGCCACCATGCCCAGGCGTCGCTGCAGCATGCCCAGCTCGCCCGCGTCGCGGCGTGTCTCGGAGGGGTCGGGATCGCCCGCGCTGACACGCCGTTGCTGCAGGGCGATGGCTTCGCGCAATTCCTTTTCGGCCTGTGCGTAGCGGCCTTGGTCGATGTGCAGCACCGCCAGTTGCCGGCGCAGCGACAACGTCGCCGGATGCTGCGCGCCGTACATTTCCTGGGCCAGTGCGAAGGCGTCGGCCGCTTCGCGTTCGGCGGCGTCGGTCTGGCCAAGCCCCTGACGCAGCGACGCGACGCGTGTGCCGATCTCCACCTGCAGCGCGTGGCGTTCGCCCACCTTCTGGCGCAGCTGGTCGCGCGCCTTCGCATAGCCTTGCAGCGCGGCGCCGGATTGGCCCGCGTCGGCCTGCAGGTTGGCCAGGTCGATGAGGTTCTCGACGGTGCCCACTTCATCGCGGTCGTCGCGGCGCAGGGTCAGCGAACGCTCGAACAGCTGGCGCGCGCCCTGGCGTTCGCCGTTGTCGCGACGGCAGCGACCCAGCTGCGAGTAGAACTCGCTGACCTGCGGCGGCAACTGCGCCTGCTCGCGTCGTGCGGTCGCCAACGCCGGTTGCATCAGCGCGATGCACTGGCGCGACTCGCCGAGCAGGCGTAGCACCTGGCCGCGCTGCGTCAGCGATTCGAGCTCCAGACTGACCGGGATGTCGTCGGTCGCGCCCACGATCGCCGCCTGGCGATTGAGCAGCACCAGGGCTTCGCGGTAATCGCCCAGGCCGATGCGCAGGCGCGCGATCACACCGAACAACTCCGCACGGGCGCGCGGTTGCCGCGCGAGCTCGCGGTTGCCGCGTTCCAGCGAGCCGTCGAGCAGGCCGCGAAGATCCAGTGCCTGTCCTTCCGGCGTGCCGCGTGCGGTCTCGAACACACCGACCATGAAGTCCTGCATCGCCTGTGCGCGGCCGGCTTCGGCGACCGCCTGCCGGGCCTGCCAGGCGACGATGGCCAAGGCCGCGCTCAACACCACCGCCACCAGTGAACCGGTCGCCAGCGCCCAGCGATGCCGCCGCACGTACTTGCTGAAGCGATAGCCCATGCTCTGCGGCCGCGCCTGCACCGGCCGTCCGGCTTCGTAGCGCGTCAGGTCCAGTGCCAGCGCTTCGACCGACGGATAGCGCTGCTCGGGCCGCTTGGACAGCGTCTTGAGCACGATGTTGTCCAGGTCGCCCGCCAACTGCCGCGCGTGACGGCGCAGGGCGTGCACGTCCGCGCCGCTGTCCTCGGCGCGGCGCAGCATCGTCTGCGAGGGGCGCTGCGGATCGGCGCCGAGGATGGCCTCTTCCCACTCGGCGTCGGTCTGCCGCTTCAGGCGGTAGGGCTTGGTGTCGGTGAGCAGCTCGAACAGCACCACGCCCAGTGAGTAGACGTCGGTCATGGTGGTGACCGGTTCGCCACGCACCTGTTCCGGCGCGGCGTAGTGCAGGGTGAAGGCGCGCACGCCGGTGCGCGTCTGTTCCACCATCGGCGCTTCGGAGTCGAGCAGCTTGGCGATGCCGAAGTCGAGCAGCCGGACATCGCCGCTGGGCGTCACCAGGATGTTGGACGGCTTGAGGTCGCGGTGCACGATGAGGTTGGCGTGCGCATGGCTCACCGCATCGCAGATCTGGTGGAACATCTTCAACCGCTGCTCCAGCGGCAGCTGGTGGTTGCGGCAGTAGTCGGTGATCGGCTCGCCTTCGACGTACTCCAGCGCGAGGTAGGGGAGGCCATCGCTGCTGATGCCGGCATCGAGCAGGCGCGCGATGTGCGGGTGCGCCAAACGCGCGAGGATCTGCCGTTCGCGCGAGAAGCGCAGGCGCAGGTTGCTGTCGGTCAGTCCGGGGCGCAGCAGCTTCAGCGCCACGCGACGCTGGTACAGGCCGTCCGCACGTGCGGCCAGCCAGACCTGGCCCATGCCGCCTTCGCCCAGCAGGCGCTCCAGCCGGTACGGGCCCACCTCGGCGCCGGCGCGCAGTCCGGCCAGCGGGGCGATCAGCGGTTCGGAAAGGAAGTCCTCGTGGCTTTCGTCCAGCGTGATCAGCGTCTGCAGTTCGTCCGCGAGCGTGGGGTCTTCATCGCGCAACTGCTGCAGTCGGTGTGCGCGGGCATCAGGCTCCAGCTCGAACAGCGCGTCGAGCAGGGGAGAGAGGCGTTGCCAGCGCTCGGGATCCATCGGAGTCAGCCCATCAACGAACCACCGTGGCGCGCTTCCTCCAGCGAGGAAGGCGGATGCGAGGTGCAATGCGCGGTGCCGTGGATCCTGCGCCTCCGCCGCAGGTCCCTGCCGCGCGTCAGGAGTCCTTCAACGACGCCAGCAGGAACAGCCGCGCCTTCTGCCAGTCGCGGCGGATGCTGCGCTCGGAACGTTCCAGCAGCGCGGCGATCTCCAGCTCCGACAGGCCCGCGAAATAGCGCAGCTCCACCACCTGCGCCAGACGCGGATCCACCGCGGCCAGCTTGGTCAGCGCGGTATCCAGGCCCAGGGTGTCTTCGTCCAGGCGCAGGCCGCCTTCGACGTCATCGGGCAATTCCGTCACGCGGTGCAGGTCGCCGCCGCGCTTCTGCGCCAGGCGCTGGCGCGCGTAGTCGACCACGACACTGCGCATGGCGGACGCGGCATAGGCGAAGAAGTGCGCTCGATCGTCGAACTGCGCTTCGCGCCGTCCGATGAGTTTGAGGTAAGCCTCGTGGACCAGTGCCGTCGCATCCAGCGTCTGTCCATGCTGGCCGGCCAGTTGCCGGCGCGCCATGGTGTGCAGTTCCTGGTACAGCGTGGCGAGCACGCGGTCCAGGGCGCCACGATCCCCCTCCCGCGCAGCGTCCAGCAGCAACGTGATATCGGCAGTCTCGGCCATAGGGAACCCCATGCGCAGTGGGGGCGAATATAGCGCGTTTCGTGATCGGTTCCGCAGAAGGCCGACGTCGGAAAAACGTGAGGGCGCAGGTCAGTTATTTCTGACAGTGCCCGCACCAGACGGTGGTTCGCTGGCCGATGGCGGCCTGTTTCAGCGCCCGTCCGCAGCGCGGGCAGGGTTCGCCACCGCGGCCGTAGGCCGACAGTTCCTGCTCGAAGTAGCCCGGCGCGCCGTCCGGGGCGATGAAGTCCCGCAGCGTGGTGCCGCCGCGCGCGATCGCATGGTCGAGGATGCGCCGGATCTCCTCCGCCAGGCGCAGGTAACGCTCGCGCGAGACCTTGCCCGCCGCGCGCAGCGGCGACACCCCGGCGGCGAACAGCGCCTCGGCCACGTAGATGTTGCCCACGCCGACGACCACGCGCTGGTCCATCAGGAAGGTCTTCACCGGGGCGCTGCGGCCGCGGCTCATCGCGAACAGGTAATCGCCGTCGAAGGTGTCCGACAGGGGCTCCGGGCCCAGGTCGGCCAGCAGCTCGTGCGTCTGTCCGGGCGGCTGCCACAGCAGGCAGCCGAAGCGGCGCGGATCGTTGAAACGCAGCACGCGGGGGCCTTCGCGGCCGCCTTCGAGCGCCAGGTCGACGTGGTCGTGCGGCCGCACGGGCGTGTCGGCCGGCAGCACGCGCAGGCTGCCCGACATCCCCAGGTGCAGCAGCGCGCTGCCCATGGCGGTGTCCAGCAGCAGGTACTTCGCACGCCGGCGCACGGCATCGATGCGCTGGCCGGGCAGCAGGCGCGTGACCTCGTCGGGGATGGGCCAGCGCAGGTCCGGCCGGCGCAGCGTGACCGCCGTGACGCGCCGGCCCTCGACGTGCGGCGCCAGGCCGCGACGGGTGGTTTCGACTTCGGGCAGTTCGGGCATGGGGCGAGCGTACTATCGTGTCCGAGCTCAATGGGTTCGCCCGCCGCGATGGACAAGGTGTCCCCCCGCGTAACCGGAACCAGGCGCCGTGCGGAGAAGGCGCCGCCGGGCCCGGCGCTGTGCGCGTATGCCGTGTCCGAACTGGACGCCGCCCGCGAAGCGCTGGCCGATACGGATCTGCACGAAGGCGTGCACCGCGCGCGCAAGTCCGTGCGCCGCGTGCGTGCCTCGCTCGCGCTGGCCGGCGGCATCCTCGGCCCGGGTGCGGCGATGCTCGACCGCGAACTGCGCGGGTTGAACGAGGGCCTGTCCACGCTGCGCGACGCGCACGCGCTGGTCGAAACACTGGACCGTCTGCGCGCCCGCCGCGTGAGCGCGGAGACGAAAGCTCTGCTGGATCGCGCGCGTGAGGCCGCGGTCGCCGCGCGCGACGCATGCACGACCGATGCGCTGCGATCGGACCCCGGACTGATCGTCCGCCGCGCGCTGCTGGATGTACTGCGCGCGGCGTTGCCGGCGCTGGCCTGGGAACGTGCGACGTCCGCCGGGTTGCGCATGGCCGTCGCCGATGCGGACGAACGCACGCGCCGCGCTCGCGAACGCGCCCAGCACAGCGGCAAGGACACCGACTGGCATCGCTGGCGCCGCCGCGCCCGCCGGGCCTCCCAGCAACGCCGTGCGATGGACGCCGTCGGCCTGCGCGTGGTGGCGGCCCCGAAGGCGTTCGACAAGCGCACCACCGAGCGCCTGGGCGAAGCGCAGGACCTGAGCCTGCTGCGCGATCACTGCGGGCGTGAATCCCCATTCAGCCTGGACGACCGCAAGGCGCTGCGGCGGTACAGCGCCGATGCACTGGAGCGGCTGCGCAGCCGCATTGCCGTCGCCCCGGGCTGAACGCGTTCGTCCTTGCGTGAAGGCATGAACGACCCCATCACGGAACCAGGCCATACAGGCGCGAACGGTGCTGCCCGGCTGGCATGATCGACGCTGGACCTGCCTGCACGCAGGCCCTTTCCCCCGGAGTCTCCGAAATGCCCGCTTCCCTGTTCGATTTCCTCGCTGGCGGCCTGCTGCAGGCCACCTGGGGACAGCTGCTGATCTACCTGCTGGTGGTCACCCAGCTCACGATCTTCTCGGTCACGTTGTACCTGCATCGTTCGCAGGCGCACCGCGCGGTCGATTTCCATCCGGTGCTGGCGCACTTCTTCCGCTTCTGGACGTGGCTGACCACCTCGATGATCACGAAGGAGTGGGCGGCGATCCATCGCAAGCACCACGCCAAGTGCGAGACCGAGGAAGATCCGCACAGCCCGCAGTTCAAGGGCATCGACACGGTGATGTGGCGCGGCGTGGAGCTCTACCGCGAAGCGCGCGGCCAGCGCGAGGACATCGAGAAGTACGGCAAGGGCTGCCCGGACGACTGGATCGAGCGCCACCTCTACACGCCGTACGCCACGTTCGGCCCGACGCTGCTGGCGTTCATCAGCTTCGCGCTGTTCGGCTTCATGGGCCTGGCGGTGTGGGCGCTGCAGATGTTGTGGATCCCGTTCTGGGCCGCGGGCGTGGTCAACGGCCTGGGCCACTGGTGGGGCTACCGCAATTTCGAGACCACCGACACCGCGACCAATCTCACGCCGTGGGGTTTCTGGATCGGCGGCGAAGAGCTGCACAACAACCACCACGCTTTCCCGTCGTCGGCGAAGTTCGCGCTGCGCAAGTGGGAATTCGACATCGGCTGGAGCGCGATCAAGGTGCTGGAGAAAGTGCGCCTGGCCAAGGTGCTGCGCGTGGCGCCGACGCTGGACGTGCGCCCCAACATCGCCATGCCCGACGGCGAGACGCTCAAGGCATTGCTGGCCATCCGCTTCCAGGCGATGACCGACTACTACCGCAGCGTCACGCTGCCTTCGCTGCGCGAGGCCAAGTTGAAGCTGCCGCGCAAACTGCGACACGGCCTGGCCGACGGCGGTCGCTGGCTCGATGATGACAAGCGCGCCAAGTTGCAGGCCTGGCTGGCCGAACGTCCGAAGATGGCCACGCTGGCCGATTTCCGCCAGCGTCTGGCGCAGGTCCTGGACGATCGTTCGCACGACGCGCAGGCCACGCTTGCCAGGCTGCATGCCTGGTGCACCGAGGCCGAGGCCAGCGGCATCCAGACGCTGCAGGCGTTCTCGGCGCGCATGAAGGGGTATGCGCTGGCACCGGCGCGCACGGCCTGACATCATCGGCGCGATGGATCGCACGCACCTGCACACGCCCGCGCGGATCCGCGCGGGCGTTCTGTTTTTCATCGCACTCGTCTGGGGCGCCGATGCCGGCGCCCAGTCGATCCCGATGACGCTGAACCGCGCGCCCGTGCCGGCGTCCGATGCCGCACCCGCGCCCGTCGCACCGCCGGTGGTCGAACGTCCCGCCGTCGAAGCCAGCACCGACTACGTCGCACGCATGGATGCAGACCATGACGGTCGCGTGTCCCTGCTCGAATACCAGGACTGGCTGAGTTACGCCTTCACCCGCATGGACGCGAACGGCGACGGCCTGCTGTCGGTGGACGAACTTCCCGGCGGCCGCGGCACGCCCATCAGTCTGGTCGATCACCGCCGCACGCTGGCCGAACGCTTCGCCCGGCAGGACCGCAACCGCGACGGTTTCCTCGACGCCCAGGAACTGCTCGCTCCACCGCAGTGAACACTGGTTCCTGCCGATTCCCCGGCACTGGTCCACATGCGGGCATGCCCCGCCCCTAGCCTGATCGTGTCCAGGCACACCGCGCCTGCGCGGAACACGACCATGCCCTGCTTCATCTGCGAAACCTGCGGCACCCAGTACGCACCATCCGACGCACCGCCCGCGCACTGTCCGATCTGCGAGGACGAGCGCCAGTACGTCGGCTGGAACGGACAGACATGGACCACGCATGACGCGCTGGCGGCGCGGCATCGCCTGCGCATCGAGGACGACGCGGGTCTGCTGGGCATCGGCATCGCCGGCGAGTTCGCCATTCCGCAACGCGCGCTGTTGTTGCCGACGGACGCGGGCAACCTGCTGTGGGAGTGCGTGAGCCTGGTCACCGAGGAAGCCGTCGCGGCGTTGAAGGCGCGCGGTGGCGTGGACCGCATCGTGATCTCGCATCCGCACTTCTACAGCGCGATGGTGGAATGGAGCGAAGCGCTCGGCGGCGTACCGATCCTGCTGCACGAAGCCGACCGGCAATGGGTGATGCGCCCGTCCGAGCGCATCGAGTTCTGGCACGGCGATGCGTTGCGCCTGTCCGACGACGTCACGCTGGTCCGCGCCGGCGGCCACTTCGACGGCAGCACCGCGCTGCACTGGGCCCGTGGTCCACGAGCGGGCGGCGCGCTGTTCCCCGGCGACGCGCTGCAGGTGGTGCTGGACCGGCGCCATGTGACCTTCATGTACAGCTATCCGAACTACATCCCGATGAAGACCGGCGACGTGCGCGCGATGGAAGCGCGGCTGCGCGGGTTCGCGTTCGAGGATGTCTACGGATACACCTGGGGCCGCAACATCCTTGGCGGCGGCCGCGATGCGGTGGACGCGTCGTTCGACCGTCATCTGGCGGCGGTGGCCTAGCTGCTTCGCGCTGCCGCGATGGTTGGCCGTCACCGCGCCAACGATCGCGCCAACGCGTCCAGGCGATCCGCGATCGCGTCCTCGTCGATACATCCGATCCCGAACGCAATGCCCGCCATCGCATCGTCGCGTCGCGCCAGCGCGTGCAGCGGAATCGCGCCCGGCGCGTGCTCGAGGATGCGCGGGATCAGCGCGTTGGCGCCGTCCGCATCGCTCAGCCGTGCCGTCACGTGGATGCCCGCTTCGGACGCGACCGGCTCGAACCAGCGCGACAGCGGACCGTCGAACGCGGCGTTCAGAGCCGCGCGCCGCGCCGCGTAGACCTTGCGCATGCGACGCACGTGCCGCGCGAGATGGCCCTCGAGGATGAAATCGGCCAGGGCATCCTGCAGTGGGCCATTGCCGCAGGTGTCCGCGCCTTCCTTCGCGGCGGCCAGCGCGTCGCGCAGCCACGGCGGCGCGACGACGTAACCGATGCGCAGCGACGGAAACACGCTCTTGGAGAACGTGCCGACGTAGATCACGCGACCCTCGCGATCCAGCGTCTGCAGCGCGTCGAGCGGGCGCGCTCCGTAGCGGAACTCGCCGTCGTAGTCGTCCTCGATGATCCACGTATCGTGCTCGCGCGCGAAGCCGAGCAGGGCGCGACGACGCGCCATCGACATCGCCACGCCGGTCGGATACTGGTGCGACGGCGTCACGTAGATCAGTCGCGCGTCGCCGGGCAACTGATCGACGCGCAGTCCTTCCGAATCCACCGGCACCGGGACCACGCGGGCGCCTGCGGCCGACATCGTTGCATGCACCGTGGGGTAGCCGGGATCCTCGACCGCGACGGTGGTGCGACCGGGCTCGATCAGCAGGCGCGCGAGCAGGTCGAATGCCTGTCGCGCACCGGAGGTCACGATCACGTCCTCGCCGCGGCACGACACCGCGCGTGCGAACGACACATGCCCCGCGATGGCTTCACGCAGGCGGGGTCGTCCGTGCGGGGGCTGATAACCCAGCGATGCACCATGGCGCGGATGGAACGCCCGCGACAGCAGGCGTCGCCACACATCGAATGGAAACGCCCGATGGTCCGGCACGCCGAGGCGGAAGCCGGTGGTCCATTCATCGCCGGCCTGGACCGCGCTGCTCCATGACGGCGGCTGCCATGTCGCCCCCAGGCGCGGTGCACGGTCCGCGCGCCGCGTCGCGCGCCGGACCGATGCGGCAGGTCGCGACACCACGTCGGCCACCACCGCCTTCGCGCCGGCACGCGTGACCACATACCCCTCCGCGAGGAGCAGGTCGTACGCGGCGATGACCGTGTTGCGCGCGATGCGATAGGCCGAGGCGACGCGGCGCGTGGACGGCAGTTCGGTGCCGGCGCGCAGGCGCTGTTCGAGGATGGCGGTGCGCAGCTGTTCGTGCAGCAGGCGCGTGCGGTTCGCACCGGTCGCGCCGATGTCCAGCGGAAACTCGAAAACTGGTTCCTGCGGGGTCATGGCAACTGGCGCTCTCCTGGAACCAACCAGAGCCTACGGTATCCCTCACGGACCACAAGGCCGTCCACCGGAACCCTCCCATGACCGCGTTCAGCCGCACCCCGCTGCAGGACTTCCTCCCCGCCCGGATCGCCGCCACCGCCGACACGCCCTGGATTCCCATGAGCGTGGAGAAGTCCTGGAAGCCGCTGCGCTTCCTCAAGGACGGCCGCGGCTTCGTCGAACTGCTGCGGATGCGGCCGGGCGCGGTCATGCCCCTGCATCGCCATACCGGTGAGATCCACGCCTACAACCTCGCCGGCACGCGCACGCTGTGCACGGGCGAGGTGATCGGCCCCGGCGACTACGTCTACGAACCGCCCGGCAACACCGACTGGTGGAAAGTGACGGGCGAGGAGGAGATGACCGCGCTGGTGGTGGTTATCGGCGCGGTGGAGTTCATCGATGCGGGCGGCAACGTGAAGTCGCGCGCCGACGCGCATTCGCAGCTCCAGGCCTACCGCGACCATTGCGTGCGGCACGGGCTGGCGCTGCGCGATCTGGTCGACTGACCGCGCGGGCCGCCGCCGCTTCGCCGCGGATGTCAACGGGTACCGCGCCGCCGCATGCATTGCGACAATCGACGTTCCACCCGGAAGACCGGGTTACAACGATTGGAAGCAATGCAGGACCCCAAGAAGTTCAGCGCGCAGCTCGCCGCGAAAATCGCCCGCCTCATCGCCGATGAGATCGCCGCCCAACCGCAGCAGGCGCAGGCCGCCATCGCCCTGCTCGACGAAGGCGCGACCGTGCCGTTCATCGCGCGCTACCGCAAGGAAGTCACCGGCGGTCTCGACGACACGCAGCTGCGCAATCTGGAAACGCGACTGACCTACCTGCGCGAGCTGGAAGACCGTCGCGCCGCCGTGCTGGCGAGCATCGAAGAGCAGGGCAAGCTCACCGACGAGCTTCGCGCCGACATCGAGACCGCCGACAGCAAGGCGCGCCTGGAAGACCTGTACCTGCCCTACAAGCCCAAGCGCCGCACGCGTGCGCAGATCGCGCGCGAAGCCGGGCTGGAACCGCTCGCCGACGGCCTGCTGGCCGATCCCACGCTCGCGCCGGAGGAATTCGCCGCCGGCTTCGTCGATGCGGAGAAGGGCGTGAACGACGTGAAGGCCGCGCTCGACGGCGCGCGCGCGATCCTGATGGAACGCTGGGGCGAAGACGCGGCGCTGGTCGGCGAGCTGCGCACCTGGCTGGGCGAGGTCGGCGTGATCCGTTCGCGCGTGGCCGAAGGAAAGGAAGCCGCCGGCGAGAAGTTCCGCGATTACTTCGACCACGCCGAACCGCTGTCGAAGATTCCCTCGCACCGGCTGCTCGCGTTGTTCCGCGGCCGTCGCGAAGAGTTCCTGTTCCTCGACCTCGACCCGGGCAGCGATGCCGACGCCGGCCACGTGCAGGGCGAAGGCCGCGTCGCGGTGCACGCAGGCATCAAGGCGCAGGGCCGCGCCGCCGACAAGTGGCTGCTGGATTCGTGCCGCCTGACGTGGAAGGCCAAGCTGCACCTGCACCTCACGCTCGACCTGTTCGCGCAGGCGCGCGAGAAGGCAGAGGCCGAGGCCATCGATGTGTTCGGCGACAACCTCAAGGACCTGCTGCTGGCCGCGCCGGCCGGGCCGAAGGCGGTGCTGGGCCTGGACCCGGGCCTGCGCACGGGCGTGAAGGTCGCCGTGGTCGACCGCACGGGCAAGCTTGTCGACACCGCGACCATCTACCCGCACGAACCCAAGCGGCAGTGGGACCAGTCGCTGATGGTGCTGCGCGCACTGAGCGCGAAACACCAGGTCGAGCTGATCGCCATCGGCAACGGCACCGCCTCGCGCGAGACCGACAAGCTGGCGGGTGATCTCATCAAGCTCGCGCCGGAACTGAAGATGCAGAAGATCGTCGTCAGCGAAGCGGGCGCGTCGGTGTACTCCGCCTCGGAATTCGCGGCGAAGGAATTCCCCGACCTCGATGTCTCGATCCGCGGCGCGGTGTCGATCGCGCGACGCCTGCAGGATCCGCTGGCGGAACTGGTGAAGATCGAACCCAAGGCCATCGGTGTGGGCCAGTACCAGCACGATGTGGACCAGTTCAAGCTGGCGCGCGCGCTGGACGCGAGGGTCGAGGACTGCGTGAACGCGGTCGGCGTGGATGTGAACACCGCTTCGGCCGCGCTGCTCACGCGCGTGTCGGGACTGTCGTCGACCATCGCGCAGAACATCGTCGTGTATCGCGACGCGAACGGCGCGTTCAAGTCGCGCAAGGAACTGCTCAAGGTGCCGCGTCTGGGCGACAAGACGTTCGAGCAGTGCGCGGGCTTCCTGCGCATCGCCGACGGCGACCAGCCGCTGGATGCCTCGTCCGTGCATCCGGAGGCCTATCCGGTGGTGGAGCGCATCCTCAAGCAGTGCGGTCGCGAAGTGAAGCAGCTCATCGGCGATGCGCCGATGCTGCGTGGCCTGAAGGCCGAACAGTTCATCGACGAGACGTTCGGTGTGCCGACGGTGCGCGACATCCTCAAGGAGCTCGAGAAGCCCGGACGCGATCCGCGCCCGGAATTCAAGGCCGCGCGCTTCGCCGACGGCGTGGAGGACATCAAGGACCTGCGCGAGGGCATGGTGCTGGAAGGCGTGGTGAGCAACGTCGCCGCATTCGGCGCGTTCGTCGACATCGGCGTGCACCAGGATGGCCTGATCCACATCTCCGCGCTGTCGGACAAGTACGTGAAGGACCCGCGCGAAGTGGTGAAGGCAGGCGACATCGTCAAGGTGAAGGTGCTGGAGGTCGATGTCGCGCGCAAGCGCATCGCATTGACGCGTCGCCTCGACGACACCGCGCCCGCACCGCGCGGCCCGCGCGAGGAGCGCGATCCGCGTTCCGGCGGCCCGCGCCGCGACGGTGGCCGCGATGCGCGGGGTGCCGGTGCCAACGCCGCCCGCGCGAACACGCCGCCGCCCATGAACAACGCGCTGGCCGCGGCGTTCGCGAAGGCAAAGAAGTCTTGATCCGTGCGACCTCCCCCGCGAGTGCGGGGGAGGTCGTTGCGTTTCAGCGGAAGTACGGACGTTCCGGCGTGAACAGCAGCTTTTTGCTGGCTTCGCGCCAGGCCAGCGGGCACGCGTCGCCGCGCAGCGTCACCGCCATCGCATAGGCCAGGCCGCGGGTTCGCGGCATCACGTTGCCGAGTGCGGCTTCGGCATCGGTCTGGCTCGCGCCCGCGCGCACCGCATCGACGAAGCGAGCAACGGCCATGCCCTCGTCGGTCGGATCGGCCAGTGCCTTCTCGCGCCAGCCCGCATCGGACTGACCCTCACGCAGGGCCAGCGCCCAGCTGCTCCACAGCGTGCCCGGGTCGATGCCCTCGGTCGGCAGCAGGGCGAGCGCGCGCTGCACCAGCTCCGGCGATGCACCGTCGGAGGCCGCCGCCTGACGTAGCACGTGCGTATACAGCGTCGCATCGCCTTCGGCCTGCTTGACGGCGTTGTACAGGTCGCCCTGTTCCAGCCACGCGTACGCCTCGTACGGCGTGCCACGCGTGGCGGCGCTCGGTAGTTCGAGCATCTGCGCGAGCACCGACGATTGTCCGACCAGGGACTGCCACTGCGCGGCGGGCACGTCGGTGATGCGCTTCACGCGCGCCAGCTCCAGCGCCACGTTCTCCGCCGTTGCCGGCGTCCGCAGGGCCTGGCTCCACAACGTATCCGCCTGCGGCCACTGCTGACGTTGCGCATACACGTACCCGGACGCCAGCGCGAACCACGGATCGTCCGGCCAGCGTTGCTGGCCTGCCAGGAAGGCCGCGTCGTGGTCGGGACCTTCGGGCGTGCAACGCGCGGCGAGGTACGCGTAGCCGGCGAACGCAGGTTCCTTCTGAGCGAGCGCGCGCTGCCTTGCGCAGACCTCGTCATGGCGCGGGCCATTGGCCAGTGCGAGTGCCTGTTCGGCGCGCAGCGTCGCCACGTCGTGCGGATCGCGGCGCAGGCGGTCGGTGACGATCCCATCGACGCCGCCGGGAAGCTCCTTGGCAAGCCACAGCCAGGTCGACAGATGGCGCGACTGCGGATCGTCCCAGCGCGCATGCGCGCGGATCAGCTCGCGCTGCTCGTCGCTGCCCGGCACCAGTGCGATCTGCTGTTGCGGCATCAGGTCACCCGCCGCACTGAGCACGGTGCGCGTGCCGCCGTTATCGTGCGCCTGCGTGCTGATCGACTGGGGCGGTTCCTCGAAGACGTGGTCGGCCGCGCTGGCCGACCAGCGCAGCGCACCCAGATTGTGCTGTGGCGGTGCCTGCTGACCGGTGCCGTATATTGCGGTCCACTGCACCAGCGGCGTCGCGCCGGCAACGTTGTAGAGGAAGTGCGACGTACCCGGCATCTTCTCGCTGCGGAAGGTTTCGACGACATCGCCGTCCGGCGTGCGCGTGACGACCTCGTGCGCCGTGCCGGCCTCCACCGACAGGGTTGTCGCCCGCTGCGGCGCGAGCTCGACGGTCTGCCCGTCGATCTCCACCACCACCGTGCGCGAAAGGCCGTTGTACAGCGATACGGTGGCGGTGCCGGTCTGCATGCCGAGCATCAGAACGCCACCGACGATGCCGCCAGCCACCACCACGCGCGCGACCGTCGCCACCACACCGTCCGCCGTCTGGAAGCGATCCCACCAGCCCAGGCGCGTCTGCCGCTTGCGCTCCTTGCCCGGGACCAGCACGGGATAGGGATGCGGCACCTGGCATGGCGTCGGTGCGTCCGGCTTCTCGCCGGAGGCCAGCCACGCCGTCACATGGTCCTCGTTGGCCAGCAGGGATTCCAGCGCGGCCGCGCGCAGATGCATCAGTTCGCCGCAGGTGTGGTTGACCCAGCCATCCACCACCTTCAGCCACTGGTTGATGTTCTCGGCCGTCGGCACACCCAGCCCGAGCTTGCCCAGGCTTTCCGCGAACGAGTGCTCCAGTCGCGTGGCGACGGTGTCGTCGACAACGACGTCGCCAGCGCGGTCGTAGACCACGCCGATCGCATCGTGCAGGCGGTCCGCGTCGCCGATGAGGCGGCGCAGCTCGGTGGACGATACGCGGTTGTCGGCCGTCACCACCTGCAGCGTGTTGACGAACAACCCGTGCAGGTCGCGCAGGTTCGCTTCGGTATGTTCGCAGTAATGCAGCAGCTCGACTTCGCTGGCCAGCACACGCTCCCAGGCGGGCGCCACGCGTCGCGCCGCGATCAGATGCAGACTGCGGCACTGGCGGTCGTGCTCGCGCACGGCCTCGCGCAGCGGCGCGATCTCGGCATCCAGCTCCTTGATCACCGGCTTCAGCTGGCGCACCGACAGCGTCCGACCACGCCAGTGCACTTCGCCGCCGGGGGCACGCAGGTGCCCCAGATGCGTGGCTTCGAGCGTGTCGCGCTCCTGCGCCAGTTCGTCCAGGCGTCGCAGGTCGTCGCCGTGGCGGGGCGCATAGAGCTCGCCGATGCGGGCGAGCAGTTCGGCATCGCCCAGCGCATTGGCGGTGGCGGTGAACAGCTCCGCTGGCGCTTCCACCTCGCGCACGAACGAGCGGCCAAGGTAAGAGCCGCGGTAACGCAGGTCGAGCGAGCGCCGGTCGAACTCGGCATCCAGACGCTTCAGTGTTTCCTCGATGGGCGCGAATGCGGGCGGTTCACCGACGAGCATGTCGTGCGAGAGCCTCCGCTTGAGCGCATCGGCGTCCCGCAGCAGCAGCGTGGCGGGGCGCTCGTCGATACGCGCGGCGACGTACTGGCGCTTGAGGTTGCTTTCGCGGTCCGAGTTGCTCGGATGCGTGGACCACATCTGTGGCGGCCTCGCCAGCTCCGAGCGGAACACGCGATGCTGGTGACGGTCGTTGTCGGGCAGCGTTGGCGGCTCGCCGAAGGTTGCGTGCGGCGCAACACGGCGCATCTGCTCGATCACGCGCGTCTGCACGGCGAACAGGTCGTCGACCGCGCGACCGCGCTGGTACTCGCGCGAGGCGTGGGCGAGTGCGCGATTCCATGCGTCGTCGGCCGCGCCCAGGCGATGCAGCGCGTGCACCAGCGCATCGCTGCCGGTGAGCGACGCGGCGACCAGGTCGGCCTGGTACTCCATCTCGCGCGAGAGCGCACGTTCGGACAGGACCACGATACGGAACGCGGACTCCACCAGGGAGCGGATCGCCCAGACGATCAGCGACAACGCCCAGCCGATCCACGCAATGCGAATGTCCAACCGCGAGAGCGTGCCAAGAAGACTGTCGAGTGCGTCGCGCCGCGCGATCAGTTGCGAGGCGATCTGGTGCGCCACGTACACCCAGCGACCCACCGCCATCGTGCGTTGCGCGAAGTGGCCGAACTCGTGCGCCAGCACGGCCTTGAACTCGCCCAGGTTGAGCACGTTGACCAGCGCCAGGCCAATGTCGAGGTTCTTCTTCGACGGCACGATCAGGTTGAACAGCGACAGGTCGTAGAACACGCCAGCGTTCACGCGCGGCGACAGGAACACGCGATGCGGTCGCGGTGCGCGGGCTTCGTCGGCCAGGCGGTGCAGGAACGCGAACAGCTCTGGCTGGTCGGCAGCCTTCAGCTCGAGGTCCGAGTGGCCCGCGCTGCGCTTGAAGAACACCAGGCCCTTGGCCATGAAGATCGCCAGGAACGCGGCGAACGAACCGACCAGCACGTTGCTGAAGCCGTCGCCGCCTTCCCCGGCGATCAGTGCGTGGAACAGCCGCCAGGCGGTCCATGTGAACCAGCCCAGCAGGGCCAGGTAGGCGACGGCGAACGTCAGCAGTCCGGCGACCGCCAGCCACGTATGGCGACGGTAGGCGGCGCTGGGTGCGGTCAACTGAGCGGGCACGGCCGATGGGCCGGCCGGATAGAGCGTATCCAACGTGTGATCCCCCTGGTTGTGGCTTTCGTCCAGCCTGCGTCCGGGGGCTCGCCATTTACATGCGAAACCTCCGAAAGCGCCCCGGGTCCCACCGTGCACGCGCCACCCGCGCCGTCTCCCCAGACGGTTGGCCGCAGGCGTTGCCGCAGGCAGGTCAGGACCCCGGGCCGATTGTGCACGCTGCCGGGACTGTGCGCATCCGGGCCTGAAAACAACAACGCCGGCTTGCGCCGGCGTTGTTGTCACAGCTCACGACGTGGGAATGCTTACTTGGTGATGTCCACGTCCTTGGTCTCGCGCAGGAACAGCGAGCCGATCACGAACGTCATCAGCGCGATGATGATCGGGTACCACAGGCCGTAGTACATGTTGCCGGTCGCCGCCACGAGGGCGAAGGAGATGGTCGGCAGGAAGCCGCCGAACCAGCCATTGCCGATGTGGTACGGCAGCGACATCGAGGTGTAGCGGATGCGGGTGGGGAACAGCTCCACCAGCCACGCCGCGATCGGGCCGTAGACCATCGTCACGTAGAGCACCAGCACCCAGAGCAGTGTCAGCACCATCGGCTTGTTGATCCGCTCGGGATCCGCCTTCTCGGGATAGCCGGCGCCGATCAGGATGCCCTTCAGGGCCTTTGCGAACGCTTCGGCATGGGACTTGGTGTCGTCCTTGCTCAGTCCGGCGCCCTCGTAGGCCGTTACCTCACCGGCGCCGACCGTCACCCTGGCCAGCGAACCTGCAGGCGCCGGCTGGACTTCGTACGGGATGCCGGCCTTGGCCAGCGCAGCCGCGGCGATATCGCACGAGTTGGTGAACACCTTCTTGCCGATCGGGTCGAACTGGAACGAACACGTGTTCGGATCGGCATGGACCACGGCCGGTGCCGATGCGCGTGCCTCCTCGACGGCCGGGTTCGCGTAGTGCGTCAGGCCCTTGAAGATCGGGAAGTAGGTCAGCGCGGCCAGCAGGCAACCGGCCATGACGATCTTCTTGCGGCCGATCTTGTCGGACAGCGCGCCGAAGACGACGAAGAACGGCGTCGCCAGCAACAACGCACCGGCCACCAGCAGGTTCGCCGTGGTGCCGTCGACCTTCAGCGTCTGGGTGAGGAAGAACAGCGAGTAGAACTGGCCGCCGTACCACACCACCGCCTGGCCGGCCGTCGCGCCCAGCAGCGCCAGCAGCATCAGCTTGCCGTTGCTGGAGAACAGGCTCTCGCGGAACGGCTTCTTGGCGGTCTTGCCCTCGGCCTTCATCTGCTGGAACAGCGGAGATTCGCTGAGCTGCAGGCGGATCCACACCGAGATACCGAGCAGCACGATCGACACCATGAACGGAATGCGCCAGCCCCAGGCCTCGAACGCTTCCGTGCCCAGATACACGCGGCAGCCCAGGATCACCAGCAGCGACAGGAACAGGCCTGCGGTGGCCGTGATCTGGATGAAGCTGGTGTAAAGGCCACGCTTGCCATGCGGTGCGTGCTCGGCCACGTACGTGGCCGCGCCACCGTACTCGCCACCCAGCGCCAGACCCTGGAACAGGCGCAGGGCGATCAGGATGACGGGCGCCGCCACGCCGATGGTGGCGTAGTTGGGCAGGACGCCGACCAGGAACGTCGACAGGCCCATGATCACGATCGTCACGAGGAAGGTGTACTTGCGCCCGATCCGGTCGCCGAGGCTGCCGAAGAACGCCGCGCCGAACGGACGCACGAAGAAGCCGGCGGCGAATGCAAGCAGCGCGAAGATGAAGCCGGTGGTTTCGTTGACGCCGCTGAAGAACTGCTTGGCGATGATCGCCGCGAGCGAGCCGTACAGGTAGAAGTCGTACCACTCGAACACGGTGCCCAGGCTGGACGCGAAGATGACCTTCTTGTGCCCCTGGGTGAGGGTGCCCTCTTTCGGGGTATTTGCGGTGATGGTGGACACGTTGGTCGCCTCTTAGAAGTTGTACTTCACATGCGTCTGAAGGCGGTTGAGCTCGCCGCGGTCGCCGTTCTCGAGTTCACGCTGGCCCCAGATCAGCTCCGCACCCAGGTCGAGCTTGGGAAGCGGGGTGTAGATCAGGTTCAAGTGGGCCGATTGCGCGCCCTTGGTGATGCCAAGGCCAGTGAAGTCCACGTTCTGGTCGTAGTCGGCGCGCGAGTAGAACAGGTTCGTGCGCAGCTTCGGGCTGAACACGTGGCGCCAGCCGACGAAGCCGGCGATGACGTCGATGTTGTCCAGGTCGCCCGTGGAATCGAGCACCGCATCGTTGTTCAGCGCCAGACCGATGTAGCGGCCGATGCCGCTGCCGCCGGTGACCATGTAGCGGATGTCGTCGTTCTTGCCGATGTTGAACTTGCCCGACACGCTGATGCCGTAGCCGGTGGTGTCGTCCTCCACCGACGGGCGCGCCGGCACGGTCGGCGTGGCCGCGACGCCTGCCGTCTGGTACTTCAGCTGGCGCACGAGGCCCGCGACGCCGAAGTGGCCCCAATCGCCCTTGAAGGTGTAGCGCGCGGTGAGGTCGGGCATCGGGCCGTCGTCGCCGGCGATCTGCGCCATGTTGCCGTTGAACGGCGTGTAGACCGTCTCCGGGTTCTCCATCGAGAACGACCACGGCCCGTTGGTGTAGCGCACCTGTGCCTGGCGCACGAACACCGTACCTTCCGTCGGGCCGAGGAAGTCGACCGTGTCGGGCAGTGCGGCGGTGTCCTGGAAGTTGGTCCAGGTCTGGCCGGCCAGCCACTTGTTCCATTGCACATAGGCCTGGCGCAGCGTGAGCGCATAGGTGTTGGTGGCGATCTCGTTGCCGGTGAAGGCCGTGCTGCCGCCGCCGAACAGATCGAACTCCAGGTAGGCCTTCAGCTTGTCGCCGTTGTCGGTATCGCTGTCCACGCCGAACCAGAAGCGCGAGAAGTTGGCGCCCATGTCTGTGTCGGTGCCGCCCTCGCGCAGATGGCCCTGGCCGACAGGAATGGCCTTGGGCACATAGAACAGGCGACCGACGGTGCCGTCGGGAATGTCGCCGTCGTTGGTCGAGGTGAGCGAGGCGTCCAGCTTGATGAAGCCGCCGTAATAGAACTTCGAGTTCGGATTGGCGGCCGGCGTGATCGTCGTGCTCTGGATCGGCGACACCTTCGGTGCGCCTGCGGCAGC
The DNA here is from genome assembly GCF_030053425.1 of Lysobacter stagni. NCBI lineage: Bacteria > Pseudomonadati > Pseudomonadota > Gammaproteobacteria > Lysobacterales > Lysobacteraceae > Lysobacter > Lysobacter stagni. The sequence continues at coordinate 1,067,191 of NZ_JASGBI010000001.1, forward strand.
CGTCGCCGGTGCAGCGGCGGCCGGAGCGGCGGGCGGCGTCGCCTGCGCCGTCTTCACTTCGCTGATCTGGGTCTGTTGCTGCTGCTGTTGCGCGACCAGTTGCTGGACCATCGCTTCCAGCTGGGCGACGCGCGCCTCCAGCTCCTTCTCCTTCGCGGTCTGCGCGAACGCCATCCCCGGCAGCGCCAGCGCGACCAGCAATGCGGCGGCGAGCGGACGGCGGCGCGGTTGCGGCGTCGACGTCGGCGTCGTGGCAATGCGTGTGGACATGATTCCCTCCCAAGGAACGCCGCGCCCAATGCACGGGTCGGGTCAGCCTGCTGGGCCATCGCGCTGCACAACCATTCCCCATTGGTCGTAGGCGACGGCCTGTGGCAGGGGTTTACGACTAACGTCTAAACCGGCCCGGATGAGGCGGGACGGTGAATGCGGCACACTGGGCTTCCGACCGCTGGCGCGGCCGCGTCGCCCACACCGAATGCCGTCCCGGAGTACGTCATGAACCATCCCGCCACCGTCTATCCGATCGACCCGGACTTCGCCGCCCAGGCGCGGGTCACGCGCGAGTCGTACCAGCGCCTCTACGCTGAATCGGTGAAGGATCCCTCGGCGTTCTGGGGCCAGGTCGCGCAGCGGCTGGAGTGGTTCCGCGCACCGACGAAGATCAAGGACGTCAGCTACAACCTGGACGATTTCCGCATCCGCTGGTACGAGGACGGCGAACTCAACGCCAGCGTGAACTGCCTGGACCGCCACCTGGCCACGCGCGGCGACAAGACCGCGCTGCTGTTCGAGCCGGACGATCCGTCCACGCCCTCGCAGCACGTCACCTACCGCGAGCTGCATGCGCGCGTGTGCCAGCTGGCCAATGCGCTGCGCTCGCTGGGCGTGCGCAAGGGCGACCGCATCACCATCTACCTGCCGATGATCACCGAGGCCGTGGTGGCGATGCTGGCCTGCGCGCGCGTCGGCGCGATCCACTCGGTGGTGTTCGGCGGTTTCGCGCCGCAGTCCATTGCCGACCGCGTCGCCGACTGCCAGAGCAAGCTCATCATCACCGCTGACGAAGGCCTGCGCGGCGGCAAGAAGGTGCCGCTGAAGGCGAACGTGGATGCCGCGCTGAAGATGCCCGGCACCAACACGGTGGAAACCGTGCTCGTCGTGCGCCACACCGGCTCGGCCGTGGACATGCAGATGCCGCGCGACCGCTGGTACGACGCGGTCGTCGACGGGCAACCGACCGAATGCGCACCGGAGCGCATGAACGCCGAAGACCCGCTGTTCATCCTCTACACCTCCGGTTCCACCGGCAAGCCCAAGGGCGTGCTGCACACCACCGGCGGCTATCTTGCGTACGCCAGCTACACGCACGAAACCGTGTTCGACCTGCGCGAGGACGACATCTACTGGTGCACGGCCGACGTGGGCTGGGTCACCGGACACAGCTACATCGTCTACGGCCCGCTGGCCAATGGCGCGACCGCGCTGGTGTTCGAAGGCGTGCCGAACTACCCGAACGTCTCGCGCTTCTGGGAAGTGATCGACAAGCACAAGGTGACCATCTTCTACACCGCGCCCACCGCGATCCGCGCGCTGATGCGCGATGGCGACGAGCCGGTGGCGAAGACCTCGCGCGCCTCGCTGCGCCTGCTGGGAACGGTGGGCGAGCCGATCAATCCCGAAGCATGGCGCTGGTATTACGAAGTCGTCGGCGACTCGCGCTGCCCCATTGTCGATACCTGGTGGCAGACCGAGACCGGCGGCATCCTCATCACTCCGCTGGCCGGCGCGATCGACCTCAAGCCCGGCTCGGCCACGTTGCCGTTCTTCGGCGTACAGCCGGCGCTGGTCGATGCCAACGGCGCGCGCCTGGAAGGCGAGGCCGAGGGCAACCTGGTGCTGCTGGACTCCTGGCCCGGCCAGATGCGCACGGTCTACGGCGATCACCAGCGCTTCATCGACACGTACTTCCGTACGTACCCCGGCTCCTACTTCACCGGCGACGGCTGCCGCCGCGACGCCGACGGCTACTACTGGATCACCGGTCGCGTCGACGACGTCATCAACGTCAGCGGTCACCGTATCGGCACCGCCGAGGTCGAGAGCGCGCTGGTCTCGCACCCGAAGGTGGCCGAGGCGGCGGTCGTCGGTTTCCCGCACGACATCAAGGGCCAGGGCATCTACGCCTACGTGACGCTGATCGCCGGCGAAGCGCCGACCGACGCGCTGCACAAGGAACTGATCGCGCACGTGCGCCAGGAAATCGGGCCGATCGCCACGCCCGACCACCTGCAATGGGCGCCGGGCCTGCCGAAGACGCGCTCGGGCAAGATCATGCGCCGCATCCTGCGCAAGATCGCCGAGAACGCACCGGACCAGCTCGGCGACACCAGCACGCTGGCCGATCCGAGCGTGGTCGAATCGCTGGTGAAGGAACGGCGCGTGCCGTGAGGTAACTTCTCCTCCCCTTGCTTGCAGGGGGAGGTCGGGAGGGGGTTCGATGGCGCGCAAGCGCCGAGGCTCGCCGCGATGCGGCTTCGCACCCCTCCCCAACCCTCCCCTGTACACAGGGGAGGGAGCAAACTCCGATCGGAACTCATGCCCACACTCCTCATCGCCGACGACCACCCGCTGTTCCGCGAAGCACTGCGCGGTGCGGTCGCACGCGTATTGCCCGATGCGCAGCTGCGCGAGGCGGACAGCGTCGAGGCGCTGTACACGCTGGTCGAGGCCGAGCCCGACGCGGACCTGCTGCTGCTCGACCTCAACATGCCCGGCGCGCAGGGCTTCAGTGCGCTGGTGCACCTGCGCGCGCTGCATCCGCAGCTGCCCATCGTGGTGGTGTCCGCGCGTGAGGAGCCCACGGTGATGCGTCGCGCGCTCGATCACGGTGCGGTCGGCTTCATACCAAAATCCGCCGACGCCGCAACGCTGGGCGAGGCGATCACGCGCGTGCTCGATGGCGATCGCTGGGCGCCATCGGTCGCGCTCTCCGCGCCGGCGGCGCACGCCGACGAACACGACGCCGCGCAACGCCTGCGCGATCTCACGCCGCAGCAGTTCCGCGTGCTGCAGATGCTGGGTGCGGGCCTGCTCAACAAGCAGATCGGCTACGAACTGGGCGTGTCGGAGGCCACCGTGAAGGCGCACGTCACCGCGATCCTGCGCAAGCTTGGCGCCAGCAACCGCACGCAGGCGGTGTTGATCGCCGGCCGTCTCGCACTGGACCCGGGCGCGATCGTGCCGCCGCCGGAAGAGGCGGACTGACGCCGCACCCCCGCTGCCGGGTGTAGATTCGGCGCATGAGCCTGCAGCGACCCATCGCCGCGTTGCGCCCGTTCGTCGAAGCCCTGTGGGCGAGCGATGCTGCGTCGGGTGGCGTCGCGTATCGCGAACACGTGCTGCCCAGTGGCCGCATGCACCTGGCGATACGGCTGGGCGATGCGCCGATGCGGCTGTTCCGCGAGGCGAACGACTCCATGGGCGAGGGCATGCGCCCGGCCACCGTATGCGGCGCGCGCCCCGGCTTCTACATCAAGCAGGCGGCACCGGCGTCGTCGGTGGGCGTGCTGTTGCGGCCCGGCGCGGCACAGGCGTTGCTCGGCTGCGATGCGGACGAACTCGGTGCGCGGCACATCGCGCTCGATGATCTGTGGAGCGTGCACGACGTCGAACGCCTGCTCGAACAACTCCGTGCCGAACCGGATGCGCGCGCGCGGATCCAAGCGTTGCAGCGTGCGCTGCTCGATCGCCTGCGTCCGGTGCGCGCGATGCACCCTGCGATAGCCCAGGCCATGCAACAACTGGACGAGGGCGATGCCAAGGTGCGCGAGATCGTCGCCGCGAGCGGATGCAGCCATCGCCACCTGATCGCGCGCTTCCGCGCGGCCACAGGGCTGGCCCCGAAGGAGTACGCACGCGTGAAGCGCTTCCGCCGTGCGTTGCGCCTGCTTGCCGCGGCACGCCCGCTGGACGGGCTGGCGCTCGATGCCGGCTATAGCGACCAGGCGCATTTCAATCGCGAGTTCCGCGCGCTGGCGGGCATCACGCCACGCGAGTACCTCGCCGCGCCCGTGCGTGGCAGCCTGCATGTGCCCCGGGTCAATTTCGTTCAAGACGCCCCGGCCCGCGCCGACTAGGGTGTTCCCGACATCATTGCCGCGAGGTGTGTCATGGCCACACGAGAGCTGTTCGCCTATCTGTGCGTGCGCGATGCGCAGGCCGCCATCGCCTTCTACCGTGACGTGTTCGGCGCCAGTGAGACGTTGCGGCTGGTCGATGCCGGTGGGCGCATCGGCCATGCCGAAGTGACGGTCGACGGTACCACGCTGATGCTCTGCGAGCCGTACCCGGAGTACGGCATCCTCCCGCCCGATCCCGCGTCGCCGTCGAGCGTGACCTTGCATGTGCATGTGGATGACGCCGATGCCGTGATCGCCGGCGCGCTTGCCGCCGGCGCGGAACTGGTGATGCCCGCGCGCGACCAGTTCTACGGCGAGCGCTCGGGTGTCGTGCGCGATCCGCAGGGGCACCGGTGGAACATCGGCCATAGCATCGAGGACGTCGATGCGCAGGAAATGCAGCGACGCTTCGCGGCATTGACCGCGCCCTGCTGATGTCCGCCGGCTGAACGCATCCCGCGCCGATCACGCGCGTTGCACGGCTCCCGGCGTACTGGTCGATGCCGTCACGATGGTCGCCTGTGTGGAGGTGCGGTGAAACGGACGACGTGGATCCTGATAGTGCTCGCGCTGGCGGGTTGTGGCGGCCAGGCGACGTTGCGTTCCGGCGAGGACACCGGCCCCAGGCCGGTCATCGCGACGCCTTCGCAGGGTGTGTTCCCCACGGTGAACGTCGCGACCGCCACCGGTTGGGCGAACGGCGAAACACCGACGCCGGCAGCTGGTTTGTCGGTGGTCGCATTCGCCACCGGGCTGGATCACCCGCGTTGGTTGTACGTGCTGCCCAATGGCGACGTGCTGGTGGCCGAGAGCAATGCGCCTCCGGGCAAGCGCGGCATCGGTGGCATCAAGGGCAAGGTGATGGGCTCGTTGATGAAGAAAGCGGGCTCCGGCGTGCCCAGCGCCAATCGCATCACCCTGCTTCGCGATGCCGACGGCGACGGCGTGGCCGAGACGCGCAGTGTTTTCGCCGCAAATCTTGTCTCGCCCTTCGGCATGGCGCTGGTGGGCGATACGTTGTACGTGGCCAATGCGGAATCGCTGGTGCGGTTCCCTTACGTTGCGGGGCAACGCGCTGCGGGCGGCGCGTCGCAGAAGGTCGTCGACCTGCCCGGCGGTGGAAACCAGTTCAACCATCACTGGACCAAGAGCCTGCTCGCATCCCCGGACGGCGCGCGGCTGTATGTCGGCGTGGGTTCCAACAGCAACGTCGCCGACAACGGCATGGAGGCCGAAGTCGATCGTGCCGCGGTGCTGGAGGTGGATCCGGCCTCCGGCACGCGCCGCGTCTTCGCCAGCGGACTGCGCAATCCCGTCGGCCTTGCATGGGAACCACGCAGCGGTGCCCTCTGGGCCGTGGTGAACGAGCGCGATGAGCTCGGCAGCGATCTGGTCCCCGACTACCTCACGCGTGTGGATGCAGGCGCGTTCTACGGTTGGCCCTACAGCTACTGGGGAAATCACGTCGACGAACGCGTGAAGCCGCAACGACCCGACCTTGTCGCCACGGCGCGCGTGCCGGATTACGCGCTGGGCGCGCACGTCGCGGCGCTCGGCCTGGCCTTCGCCACCGGTAACCGGTTGGGAGATGCCTTCACGGAAGGCGCGTTCATCGGATTGCACGGCTCGTGGAACCGCGAGCCGCGCAGCGGCTACAAGGTGGTGTTCGTACCCTTCCGCGACGGCCGGCCCAGCGGTGCCATGACCGAGGTCCTGACCGGATTCCTCGATGGCGATGGCCATGCGCGCGGGCGGCCGGTAGGCGTGGCCGTGTCGCGCGATGGCGCCTTGCTGGTCGCCGACGATGTCGGCAACACGGTTTGGCGCGTCAGCGCGGCGCGTTGACGCGCGCTGTCAGGCCTGCACGGCCTGTCGTTGCGCGGCGAGGAACGCACGCAGCGAAGCCGGTTTGACCGGCTTGGTCAGCACGCGGCAGCCATGCTCGCGCGCGGCGATCTTCAACGCATCGCTGCCATCGCCGGTGAGCAGGGCGGCGGGCAGCGTGCGTCCACATTGCGCGCGCAATGCATCGATCACGCCAAGGCCGTCCAGTCGATCGTGCAGGTGGTAGTCCACCAGCGCCACGTCGGGCTGCTGCGGCAACAGTGCCAGCGCCTCGTCGGCATTGGCGGCGGTCAGCGCGACCACGCCCCAGCGCTGAAGCAGGCTGCGCATGCCATCGAGGATCTCCCGATCGTTGTCCACGCACAGCACGCGCAGCCCGGCGAGGGAATCGCCGCCGACCACCAGGTGCGGCTCCGGCAACGGCGCGACATACATCGCGCGGCCAAAGGGCACGGTGATGGAGAACACGCTGCCCACGTTGATACGGGACCGCACGCGCAACGGATGCTCGAGCGTCCGGGCGATGCGCTGGCAGATCGACAGGCCCAGGCCGAGTCCGCGCTCGCCGCCCAGGCTGGGCTGCTCGAAGCGGCGGAACTCGTCGAAGATCTGCGTCAGATGGTGCTCGGAAATGCCCGGACCGCTGTCCCACACCTGCAGCTCCACCGCACCGTCGCGGATGCGCGCGGCGATCAGCACGCCGCCTTCGCGCGTGTAGCGCAGTGCGTTGGCCAGGAAGTTCTGCAACGCGCGTCGCAGCAGTCGACGGTCGCTGCGCACGGGACGCGGGCGATCCGGCGCGCGTACGCGCAGCTGCAGACCGCGGCCCGCAGCGACCGGCGCGTACTGCGCCACCAGTTCGCGCAGCAGCTCGTTGACGTCGAAGTCGGTGATCTCGATACGCAGCGCGCCGGCGTCGAGGCGCGAGATGTCGAGCAGGCCGTCGAGCAGGTCCTCGGCGGCGCGCAGCGAGGCATCGACGCGCTCGGCCAGGCGTGCCTGCTCACTCGAATCCGGCGTTTCGCGCAACGCGCTGGCGAACAGGCGTGCGGCGTTGAGCGGCTGCAGCACGTCGTGGCTGATCGCGGCGAGGAAGCGCGTCTTGGATTGTTGTGCGGCCTCGGCTTCCCGAGTTCGCAGCTCCACGCGCTGCTCCAGCGTTTCGTTGACCTCGCGCAGGCCCTGCTCGGCGCGCTTGTAGTCGGTGACATCGCTGTAGGTGGTGACATAACCGCCCGGCAACGGGCGCCCGCGCATCTCGATCACCTGGCCGTTCGCGCGCACGCGTTCGAACACGTGCGGCGCGCCCGCGCGAAGGTGGTTGAGCCGGCGCCGCACCTGCTCCTCGATGTCGCCGGGCCCCATCTCGCCGCGTTCGGCGTTCCAGCGGATCAGGTCGGTGACGGGGCGGCCGACGTAGAGCATGCCGTCGGGGTATTCGAACAGCTCCTGGTAGCGGCGGTTCCATGCGACCAGGCGCATCTCGGCATCCACCACGCTGACGCCCTGGCTGATGTTCTCCAGCGTGGTCGAGAGAATCTGCCGGTTGAAACGCAGCTCCTGGTTCGCCTCGTCCAGCAGCGCCACCACTTCGCCCAGCTCCATGCCTGAGCCGCGCAGCGCGGTGGTCAGCGTGAGTCGCGCCGAGGCGGCACCGATGGCCGAGGCCAGGAGGCGTTCGGTGAACTGTGCGAGCGCGCGATCCGCGGGTTCCTCCGGCTGCCAGGCACGCCCCTGCTGCTGTGCATACTCCTCGAACGCGCGACGCGCGTGGCGTTCACCGACGATGCGTTCGGCCAACGCCAGCAGTTCACCGCCGCGCACACTGCCCGCCCAACCGCCGGGCCCAAGCGCGGGCCGCTGCACGTAGGGGTCGAGGAAAGGCGCGGCGAGCAACTGCTCCTGCAAGCGCGGGCGCTGCCGCACCGACACGAACACGAACACGCCGACGTTGAACAGCAGCGACCAGAATGTGCCGTGCGTGAGCGGGTCCCACCCGTGCAGGCCGAACAACTGTTCAGGACGCAGCCAGTCCACGCCCAGCGGCCCCTGTTCGATCCACCCGGTCGCGAGCCAGCCGCCCCGGGCCAGCGCCGGCAGCAGCAGTGTGTACAACCACAGCACGGTGCCGGCGAACAGGCCGGCGAACGCGCCCGCGCGACTCGCGCCGCGCCAGTACAGGCCACCGATCAACGCCGGTGCGAACTGCGCGACGGCGGCGAATGCGAGCAGGCCGTGCTGCGCCAGCGTGTCCTCGCCCGCGGCGTAATAGGCCGAACCGCGGTGATAGCCGTAGGCCATCATCGCCAGCACGAAGATGGTGACGCGCCGCACCCACAGCACCTGCTTGTCGATGCCGATGCTCTCGTTCGGGGCGCGTCCGTGCAGGGCGCCGCCGCGCAGCAGCAGCGGCATGATCAGGTCGTTGCTGACCATGGTCGCCAGCGCGACGCTGGCCACGATCACCATGCCGGTCGCCGCGGAGAAGCCGCCGATGTAGACGATCAGCGCGAGCGTTTCCTGCTTCAGCGCCAGTGGCAGCGCCAGAACGTAGGTGTCCGGCGAGGCGCCGGTGCCGGCGAGCAGGCTCTGGCCCGCCAGCGTGATCGGCACCACCAGCAGCGAGATCAGCACCAGGTACGCGCCGAACAGCCAGCGCGCGGAGCGAAGGTCGGATGGGTCCTGGCATTCGACCACCGCGACATGGAACTGGCGCGGCAGGCACACGATGGCGGTGAAAGCCAACAACGTCTGCGCGACGAAGCCCGCCGGGAGACCCGGTGCCATCACCACCGGCGCGGCCTGCACCATCCGTTCGAGCAGGTTGCCCGAGCCCGGCAGGTGCAACAGCGCGAATACGCCGATGGCGAGGAAGGCCAGCAGCTTCACCAGCGATTCGAGCGCGACCGCCAGCACCATGCCGCGGTGGTGCTCGGTGGCATCGATCTGGCGCGTGCCGAACAGGATCGCGAACACCGCCAGCAGCAGCGCGACGTAGAACGCAGGATCGGACAGCAGGCCGGCATCGCTGGGCACATCGGCCAGCACTTCCACGCTCATCGCCACGGCCTTGAACTGCAGTGCGACGTAAGGCACCGCGGCGGTCAGCGCGACCGCCGCCACCAGCGCCGCCAGCCCAGGCGCGCGGCCGTAGCGCGAGGACAGGAAGTCGGCGATCGAGACGATGCGGTGCTCGCCGGAGATCAGGACCAGACGTTCCAGGATTCGCCAGCCGAAGGCCAGCATCAGCAACGGGCCGAGATAGATCGGCAGGAAGCCCAGCCCCGTGCGGGCCGCGGTACCCACCGCGCCGTAGAAGGTCCACGACGAGCAGTACACCGCCAGCGCCAGTGAATACACCGCCGGTCGCAACCAGCGCGCCTTGGGCGTGGTCTCGCGCTGGTCGCCGTAGTAGGCGACCACGAACAGCACGCCGACGTAGCCCGCCGACACCAGCAGCAGAATCCAACCCGGGATCACCCTGCGTCCTTCCTCGTGCGATGACGGACCGAGTGTAGAACGGCCCGCGCCCGCGGGCTCGGCCGCGGGGGCTGAACGCGCGCGTCAGATCAGGGAATCGGCAAGACGGGCAATGCCTTCCACGCTGCGATGCCAGCGTGGCCGGCGCCGCCAGTCCTCGAGCGTGACCCGCTGCGCATCGGCCAGGTAGCCGTCCTGGACCGCGTGCAGGCGGGCTGTCACGGCCGGATCGAAGCAGACCAGTCCCGCCTCCGCATTGAGGGCGAAGGAGCGGATGTCGAGGTTGATCGAACCGATCAGCGCGATGCGGCCGTCGACACTCAGGTGCTTGGCATGCAGGAAGTGCGGACGGTGCAGGGCGATGTGCACGCCGGCCTGCAGCAGTTCGTCGTAGTACGACCGCTGGGCCCAGCGTGTGAGCCGCTGGTTGTTGCTCAGCGACAGGATCAGCTGCACTTCCACGCCCGACAGCGCCGCCACGCGCAGCGCGCCGAGGGTGACGTCGTCCGGCACGAAGTAGGGCGTGGTCAGCACCACGCGCTGCCTCGCGCGCTGGATCAGCGCGACCACGACGTTGCGCGCATTCTCGAACGGATACGCCGGGCCGCCCGGAAGCAGCTGGGCTGGCGTGTTTCCGGCAAGCGTGTCGACGAAGGCATCCAGAGTCAGCCGCTCACCCGTCTCGATGAACCAGTCGCTCGCGAACAATGCCGCGATCTGCCGCACCACCGGCCCGCGAACGCGTGCGACCAGCTCGCGATTGGGATGCTCGCGCACGAAGGTGGCGTCGGCCAGGTTCTGCGAGCCGACATAGCCCCACGTCCGGTCGATCAGCGCGAGCTTGCGATGGTTGCGCAGGTCCATGCGCGACAGGCTGCGCCAGGCCAGCCCACCGGCGAGCATCGCGTGGACCTCGACCCCGGCCGCTGTGAGCGGACGCCGGAACGCGCGCAGGCCCGGCTTGGCACCCACCGCATCGAGGAGCACGCGGCACCGCACGCCGCGCGCGGCGGCGCGCACCAGCGCGTCGGCGACGGCGCGGCCGCTGCGGTCATCGAACATGAGGTAGTACAGCAGGTGCACTTCCTCGCGGGCGGCATCGATGTCGGCAATCAGCGAGGCCAGCGACGCGTCGTAGTCGTCGAGCAGCTCGACCGAGTTGCCCTGCATGGGCATGAAATCGCCCAGGCGCTCGATGAGTCGCGTGATGTCCTCGGTGTCGCTTTGTCCGGGCGACCAGCGCAGCGCGCCCAGGCCGGCCTGGCGATCGCGAATCAGCTGCGAGGCATGCGCCTGGCGCTGGCGTCGCACCCGCGCCAGCCATGGATGTCCCAGCACCAGATAGAGCGGCAGCCCGAACAGCGGCACGAACCCGACCAGCAGCAACCAGCTGCGCGCCGCCGCCGGTGGACTGCGTACCGGGATCCACGCCAGCGCCGCCAGCCGGATCAGCCAGTCCAGCAGGAACAGCCAGTAACCGGGGATCAGGTCGAAGCCCATGCCGGCATTGGAGCACGTTCCGCATACGACATTGGCGTGGTGCATTTGGGAACGTTCCCATGGCCGCCAATGGATACGCCGCCCAGGCTCAAGGCCTTTGTCAAAGGCGGCATGCATGAAACGAATGAACTGGAAGTGGGCAGATCTTGGAAGGGCGATGCTGGAGGGGCCGTCGCAGGGCGCGTGGGCGCGTTGCATGGCGGCGTCCCGTCTGGGCAGCATCGAACTGGCCGCCCAGGAATGGTCGATCTGGGTGCAGGTGCGCGGCCAGGCGTGGGTCGAGGCGAAGGAAGGGCGCTTCTTCCTGCGTCGCGGCGACTGGATTGCCCTGTCGCGCGACTCGCACCCGACCCTGCAGGCGGACCCGGGCGGCCTGTGCGTCGGGGTGTCCGTCGCTGACGATGCGATGAAGGCGATGGCACAGTTCTCGGAGTTCGGCCTGCATGCGGGTCGGGGGCACCTGGCGCAGCGTGACGTGCGCACCTACACGCGGCTATGGCATCGGCTGGCGGCGAATCTGGACAAGGGCGCCTCCCCGCCTCGCATGGACGCGCCACTCCGTTGCCTTCTGCTGCATCTGGAATCGATGCAGGGCGAGTACCGCTCGCGCCTGCAGCGCTGCCCTGGCCCGTCGCTCGGACGCAAGCGACAGGTATTCGACCGCATGCAGCGCGCCCGCCTGTACCTGGAGGGCAACTGCGATCGCATGGTGCGCGTGAGCGAGCTGGCGGAGAGGACGCAGTTCTCGGTCTGGTACTTCTCGAAAGTGTTCCACAAGCTGTACGACGAGAGCCCTCAGTCGGCGTCCGCGGCCATGCGACTGGAGCACGCGGCGAACCTGCTGGTCTCCACGCCGATGACCATCGGCGAGGTCAGCGTGGCGTCCGGTTTCGACAACAACTGCAGCTTCGCGCGCAGCTTCCGCGCGCGCTTCGGCATGACGGCGACGGACTACCGAGGTGGACAGCACTTTCGCCACGACGCGCAAACCTGCGGAACGGCGCGGGCAAATCACATCGCCGCCCCCGGCGATTCGGTCGGCTACGCCCGGAAAAACGCCGATTCCCCCTCCCGCCCTAACGTGACTGGACGTTTAACACGCCCATAACGCGGCGGGAGAGAAGTACAGATGAAGCAATACAACAAGCGCGCCGCCGTGCGCGTCGGCATGCTGCCGTTCGGCATTGCGATCGCGCTGGCGCCGGTGATGGCAAGCGCACAGGAAGCTGCGGAGAAGAACGCCACTACGCTCGATGCCGTGACGGTAACCGGCTCGCGCATCCGCCAGGCAAGCATCGAAACCGCACAGCCGGTCATCAGCCTGAGCAGGGCCGACATCCAGAAGCAGGGCTTCACCAGTGTTGCGGACATCGTGCAGAACATCAGCGCGGCCGGCTCGCCTGCGATCAGCCGCGCTGATGCGCTGGCCTCCGGCGAAGAGGTTGGCGGCCAGTACGTGGATCTGCGCAATCTGGGCCCCCAACGCACGCTGGTGCTGATCGACGGCAAGCGCATGGGCGTCAGCTCGGGTGGGTACTCCGACTTGGCTTCGATTCCTACCTCAGCGGTGGAGCGCATTGAAGTGCTGACGGATGGTGCGTCGGCGCTTTATGGCTCTGACGCGATCGCTGGTGTGATCAACATCATCACGCGCAGGAACTTCGACGGTGCGGAAGCCAGCGCTTACATTGGTCAGTACGGCCAGGGTGACGGTGATAAGCAGGTCTACAGCTTCATCCTGGGAAGCGCGGGCGAACGCAGCGCGGTCATGCTGGGAGCGGAGTACACCAAGGAAGATCCGGTCGCAGCATCTGCCCGTCCGTTCAGTGCTTACGGTCAGGGCCCCTACCATCCCGCTCCCATTGACCTTGCCAACGGCACGGTCGCATCGAACGGATGGAGTGCGGTCTCTGCGCGCGGTGTGATCTCGAGCGGTCCTTGTGGCGGCGGTCTGCCCTCAGTCTCCACTGAGGCGCTTTGTGGAAAGGGCATCGGTCGCAGCTGGTCTGTGGATGCAGGCGGCGACCCGGCGAAGTTCGCCGACTACCACCCGACCAACGCCTCCGACTACGCCAACTCCAACGCGCAGATGCTGCTGCAGACGGGCATCGAGCGTCGGTCGCTCTTCGCCAATGGCGGATACGACATCACCGACAACGTGCGCTTCACCGCGGATGCCCTCTACACGCATCGCGAGACGCTGCAGCAGATCGCGGGCTATCCCTACCGTTCCTCGGCCTACGGCACTCCGCTGGCCGCGACGAGCTATTTCAACCCGCTGGGCAAGAACATCACCTTCCAGCGTCGTACTTGGGAAGTGCCGCGTCAGACTCGCTCGGAACTGACGACCTATCGCTTCTCGGGGGGCTTCGAAGGCTCCTTCGACATCGGCAACAAGCCTTGGGACTGGGATGCCGGCTATGTCTACAACCAGAACAAGGGCCTCAAGACCGGCACCGGCAATCTGTTCCTTCCTCACGTTGAGGATGCCGTGGGTCCGTCGTTCCTCGATGCGGATGGTGTGATCAGGTGTGGCGGTGCGGGCGCGGCGATCGAAGGTTGCGTGCCCTGGAACCCGCTTTCGCCATATGGCGCCGCCACTGCCGGCAACCTTTCGGATCCGGCGTTGCAGGCCTATCTGTTCCTGCCGAGCCATGACACTTCCGAGACCACCACTCAGGTCTACAGCGCCAATATCAGCGGCGTCCTGGGCACTCTGCCGGCCGGCGACGTCGGTATGGCCGCCGGTTTCGAGCACAGGCGCGAGCAAGCCCGGTACGAGCCGGATGCGCTGAACCAGTCGGGCCTTTCCACGGACCTGTCCGGTGGCGTGACGGCAGGAGGCTACTCCCTGAATGAGTTCTACCTTGAGTTCAACGTGCCGATCCTCGCGGATGTGGCCGGCGCCAAGGAGCTCTCGTTCGATGTTGCGGGTCGCTACTCCGACTACGACACCTTCGGCAACACCGTGAACGGCAAGTTCGGCCTCAAGTGGAAGCCGATCGACGACCTGCTGGTGCGCGGCACGTACTCCACGGGCTTCCGTGCGCCGACGGTGTCCGACCTGTATGGCGGCACCAGCGAAACGTTCGACAGCTACACCGACCCTTGCGACACGCTGTTTGGTGCGGCGACGCGTAACGCCGACGTGGCCACCCGTTGCGTGGGTAGTGTGCCGGCGAACTTCCGTCAGGAAGCCTCGGGCGGCGCGCCGGCGAGTGGACCGGGTGCGCAGTCGAATTATGCGTATCTGTCCGGGTCCAATCCGCTCCTGACGCCGGAAACGTCCAAGAGTTCCACCATTGGCTTTGTCTACAGCCCCGCCTGGGCTGAAGGCCTGGACGTCAGTCTCGACTGGTGGAAGATCCGGATCGATAACGTCATTGCCTCGGAATCCGTCACCTCCATCCTCAACGCGTGCTACGTACAGAACATTGCATGCGCTGGCTTCGAGCGTGACACCAAGACCGGCCAGGTCGTGGATGCGACACGTACGCTGGTTAACGGTGGCTATCAGGAGTCGGCTGGCTACGACCTGGGGGTGGCCTATCGCCTTCCTGAGACCTCCATCGGTCAGTTCAAGATCGACTGGAAGTCGACCTATGTCGACTATCTTGAGTACAAGCGCGACAACGAAACGGATACCCCGGTCATTCTGTACACCGGCTGGGGTTCCAACTTCCGGATCCGCTCGAACCTGACGATCGACTGGACGAAGAGCGACTTCGGCGCTTCTTGGTCGACGCGCTATTACTCGAGTATGAGAGAGGCATGCGCGTATGACCTGCAGGGTGGACCGGAATGCAACATCCCGGGCTTCGTGTCTGCGTACACGCTGGAGCAGCCTTCCCACGAGCGCGGCGCCAACACGTTCCATGACGTGCAGTTCCGTTACAACACGCCTTGGAATGCGACCGTGGCCGTGGGCGCGAACAACGTGTTCGACCATCAGGGTCCGGTCATGTACAGCGATCCGAATAGCGATTTCGACTACTACGGTGGTTTCGACATCGGTCGCTTCTACTACCTGAAGTATCAGCAGCGCTTCTGATCGGCAGTCTCACCGCAACAAGCAGTACCACTACGGCCCCGCAAGGGGCCGTAGTGCTTTGTGAACTCCTTTCCTGTACGCCGGCAACGCGCATGAAGTTGGGCAGCGGCCGCGCATGCCCGGAATACGCCCAAACAAAAAGCCCGCCTTTCGGCGGGCTTTTTGCTTTATCGCATCGAACAAGCCGGAAGGCGGCTTACTTGATCTTGCCTTCCTTGTACGTCACGTGCTTACGAACGACGGGGTCGTACTTCTTGACCTCCATCTTGTTCGGCGTGTTCTTCTTGTTCTTGTCCGTGGTGTAGAAGTGGCCGGTGCCGGCCGAGGAGATCAGGCGGATCTTGTCGCGCTTGGAAGCCATGGTTCAGTTCTCCTCAGATCTTCTCGCCGCGGGCACGCATGTCGGCCAGCACGGCGTCGATGCCGTTCTTGTCGATGGTGCGCAGGGCAGCGCTGGAAACGCGCAGCTTCACCCAACGGTTTTCCGAAGCGACCCAGAAGCGGCGCTCGTGGAGGTTGGGGAGGAAACGGCGGCGGGTCTTGTTCATGGCATGCGAGACGTTGTTGCCAGTCGTCGTTCGCTTGCCCGTTACTTGGCATACACGGGACATACGCACCTCGAGAGGTAATGGGCTTCCCTTGGCCAGGGAGGCGGCGGCCCCTCCGCTTCCGGACTTCCGGCGGCGGTGCACGATGCGGGTTGGATTTCCTGGCTGCCGGTGGCGGGGCGGAATCGTGCTTCCGGGTCCCGCCCGGTCGTGGCCACAAGGGCAGACCGGACGCAGCGAGCCGCGCATTATGCCCGGGAACCGTGTCCCGGGCAAGCACTTATCCACAGGCCCTGTGGCGGCCGGGTGTCGCCGCCATACCGGCGCGCGGCCGGACTCAGTCCGCCTTGGCCGTGGCCGTGGCGGACGTGCGGATGAACGCGCGGACCTGTTCCTCCAGCACCGGCAGGGGCACCGAGCCCTCGCTGAGCAGTGCGTCGTGGAAGGCCTTCACGTCGAACTTCGGGCCCAGCGCCTTCTCGGCCTCCTCGCGCAGGCGGACGATGGTGATCTCGCCCAGCTTGTAGCTCAGCGCCTGGGCCGGCCAGGAGATGTAGCGGTCGACCTCGGTGGTGACCTCGTGTTCGCTCAGCGCGGTGCGATCGCGCAGGTAAGCCAGCGCCTGGTCGCGGGTCCAGCCCTTGTGGTGCACGCCGGTGTCGATGACCAGGCGGCAGGCGCGCCACATCTCGTAGGTCAGGCGGCCGAAGTCTTCGTAGGGCGTCTCGTAGATGCCCATCTCCACGCCGAGCTTCTCGCTGTACAGCCCCCAGCCTTCGCCGTAGGCCGAGATGTAGGTTTCGCGGCGGAACTCGGGCAGCTCACCCTGCTCCTTGGCCAGCGAGCCCTGCAGCGCATGGCCCGGTGCGGACTCGTGCAGCGTCAGCGCGGGCAGGTTGTAGAGCGGGCGCGAGGGCAGGTCGTAGGTGTTGACCCAGTACGTGCCCGCGCCGCCACGACCGCTGGTCCAGAACGGCGCGATGTCCGGCGGCACCGGGACGATGGTGAAGCGGCCGCGCGGCAACGTGCCGATGAACTTGCCGACCTCGCCGTCCACGCGCTTGGAGATCCACGCGGCGCGATCCAGCAGTTCCTGCGGGGTCTTCGCATAGAACTGCGGGTCGGTGCGCAGGAACGCCAGGAAATCCGCGAAGCTGCCCTTGAAGCCGACCTGCTGGATGATCGCGTCCATCTCCGCCTGGATGCGCGCGACTTCCTTCAGGCCGATCTGGTGGATCTCCTCCGGGCTCAGGTCCAGCGTGGTGTATTCGCGGATCTGCTGGCGGTAATAGGCCTTGCCGTCGGGCATCTGCTCGGCGCCGAGCGTGGTGCGGGCCTTGGGCACGTATTCCTTGCGGAAGAAGGTGAGCAGCTTCGCGTACGCGGGAATGACGTTCTCGCCGATCGCCGCCGACGCATCGGCGCGCAGACGGGCCTGCTCGTCGGCGGGGATCGATGCCGGCATGCGCTTGAACGGATCGTAGAACTTGGATTCCTGCGGATCCTTCAGGTCGGCGACGGCGGTGATGGAACCGTCGCGTCCGTCGAGCACCGCGCGCGGCACGCTGAAACCGCGCGACAGGCCGGCACGCATGTTCGCGATGTTCTGGTCGAAGTAGCGCGGCACGTCGCGCAGGCGATCGATGTAGGCGCGGTAGTCCTCGCTGGTTCGCATCGGACGGCGCGCCATGAAGCCCAGGTTGGACCAGAACGAGGAATCCGAATTGAACGGCATCTCGTATCCGCGCAGTCGCACGTCGGCGGCCAGGTTCTCCACCTGCGACTGGTACACCTCGAAATTCACCTTGTTCTGCGTATCCAGCTGCGCGGCGTCGATGCCCTTGAGCTGGGCCAGCACGTCATCCCACACCTTCAGCCGCGCCTTCTGCGAGGCGGCATCCACGGACGGCAGGCGGTGGCGGCTGCCGGAGGTGTCGCTGTCCTCGTCGGACATCGCCAGCTCGTCCTGTCGCCACTTCCATTCCTTCGTGTAGATGGCCTCGAAGCGGTCGTCGACCGGACCGGCCACGGCCGTGGACGAGAGAAGGGCGAGCTGGGCCGACAGCGCGGTGGCGAGGAGCAGTCGTTTCACGGCAAGGACCTGGATGGGCAAGCGCCGATCTTCGCATTCCGGGCCATGCCGTGGTTGGCGGGATGCCGGGGTTTTGGGCGGCTCCCCGTCACAGGTCCCGATGCGTACGCCCCCGTCGGGTCAGTGACTGGCGCGGTCGCGCTTCCAGCCGCGGTGTTTGATGTCCAGGTACAGGCTGTAGGCTGCGGTGAAGGCCGGGAAGAGGTTCTGGATCACGCCCACCGAGTCCTGCTTCTGTGAGAACAGGAAGTAGCTCAGCGTCATCACGCTGCCCACCAGGCTCATGTACCAGAACAGGCGGGGAATCACGGGGCGTCCGTACTGACGTGATGCGAGGAACTGCACCAGCCAGCGGCCGCCGAACATGAGCGCGCCGGTCAGGCCGATGATCTTCCACGGCGACATGTGCAGCCCGGTCCATTCGAGCCAGGCGATGGGGTGGTTCATGAAGTCGAATTCCATGGCGCGGTCCCGTGGAGGCGTGTGTCCGGTCCGGAAGCGGAGCGCAGGGCATGCGGCGCCGCCGGCGACCGCTGGCCGCGCGACGGCCCGCCCTGTCTATCAGATTTCGCGGGTGCGGGTGATCTTGCTGCGCGTGATCAGCCAGGCCACGCCACGAAGGTCGCGGATGCCCACCAGCGCACGGTTGAGGTTGTTGTACTTGGACACGCCCGTCGAACGCGCGCGGTGGTTCACCGGCACGCTCACCGTCTTCCAGCCCGCGCGCTGCATCAGCGCCGGCAGGTAGCGGTGCATGTGGTCGAAGTACGGCAGGTCGAGGAAGGCCGCGCGTTCGAACAGCTTGATGCCGCAGCCGGTGTCGGGCGTGTCGTCGCGCAGCATGCGCGCGCGGATCGCGTTGGCCCACTTCGATGCCCAGCGCTTGCTGCCGCTGTCCTGGCGGTTCACGCGCCAGCCGGCGAAGAGCTTGATGTCGGACGCCGCGCGGGCGCGTTCGGCGATCAGTTTGGGAATGTCGGCCGGATCGTTCTGGCCGTCGCCGTCCAGCGTGGCCACCCACGTGCCGCGCGCGGCTTTCACGCCGGTGCGGATCGCGGTGCTCTGGCCGCTCTGGCTTTCGTGGTGCACCACGCGCAACTCGGGCACTTCGGCCTTGAGCGCCGTCAGCACGGCGAGGGTGTCGTCGCGCGAGCGGTCGTCGATGTAGACGATCTCGAAGTTGCCGCCGTCGTCCGCCGCGCGGCCGCGCAATGCGGCGGTGATCTCGTGCACCAGCGGCGCGACGTTGTCGCGCTCGTTGAACACCGGCACCACCACGGAAAGCTGGGGGGATGTGCTCACGGGCATCACGCCTTGTCACCGAAGTAGTCGCGACACCACGCCACGACCTGGGGCAGGCCGGTCTCGATGGACGTGGCCGGTTCGAAGCCGAACGCTTCCTGCGCGCGCTGGGTGTCGGCCATGGTCTCGATCATGTCGCCCGGTTGCATGGGTTTGTACACCTTCTGCGCCGCGGTGCCCGCGGCCTGTTCAATGACCGCGATGAAGCGCTCGAGTTCCACTGGCGTGTGGTTGCCCAGGTTGAACACGCGGTGCGGAACGGCCGGTGGCGGCAGATGCGTCGGCGGCGGATGGTCGAGCGCGCCGAGCACGCCGGCGACGATGTCGTCGACGAAGGTGAAATCGCGCCGCATCTTGCCGTGGTTGAAGACGTCGATGGGCCGCCCCGCCAGCACCGCGCGCGAAAACAGCAACGGCGCCATGTCAGGTCGGCCCCACGGTCCGTACACGGTGAAGAAGCGCAGACCGGTCGCGCGCAGGCCGTAGAGGTGCGCGTAGGTGTGCGCCATCAGCTCGTTGGCGGCCTTGGTCGCCGCATAGAGCGAACGCGGCTGGTCGATGCGCTGGTCCTCGGAGAACGGCGGCGTGGCCGAATCGCCGTACACCGACGAGGAGCTGGCATACACCAGGTGCTGCACGCCGCGATGACGGCACAGCTCCAGCATGTTGACGAAGCCGGCGAGGTTGCTGTCGACGTACGCGTGCGGGTTGCTCAGCGAATAACGCACGCCCGCCTGCGCCGCGAGGTGGATCACCTGCGTGGGCGCGATCTCGTCGAACAGCGCGGCCAGGCCGTCGCGATCGGTGAGGTCGAGCGCGCGGATGTCCACGTCCGGGCAGAGCGCGGCCACGCGGTCGCGCTTGATCTGCGGATCGTAGTAGTCGTTGTAGTTGTCCAGGCCGACGACGGTGGCGCCGCGCGCTTTCAATGCGCGGCAGGTGTATGCACCGATGAAGCCGGCGGCGCCGGTGACGAGGATGGTGCCGGGGGAGGTATCAGCCATCTGGGTCGTGTTGGGAGAGGAAAGTCAGTCCGGGAACGGGTGGATGTCGAAGCCCAGGGTCAGTTTGAGATCCGCCAGGCCGGCGCCCAGGGACGGGTCCAGTTCGAATCCGAAGCTGTCCTGGCCCGACAGGCCGATGGACAGGCCGCACCGGCCGCCGCGGATGAAGAACGTGTGCAGCGCGTCGCGGTGCATCGCCAGTCGCTGCTGCACGCCACGAAGGTAGTCCTGCAGATCCTCATCCGACCAGTTTCGCGATCCGAGTGTCAGATTCGTGTAGGCGTAGCTCTCGCGGTACACACCGTCCAGCGGCGCGCCGCCGGGCGTGGAACGCGGTTCGCCGGCGCGCCAGGTGCGTTCCGGCGTCAGGCCCAGCTGATCGAAGAGGGGACGCAGGTCGTCGCGCGGATGCATCGCGCGCAGTGCAACCCGGTAGCGGTACGGGTTCATGCCGACACCTCGAACTTACTCCGTGACGGTGCCGCGCAGCCGTTCCAGCACGCCCTCGAGCGAATCGAGGTCGGTGTAGTGGATCACCAGCCGGCCCTTGCCGCCGCGGCCATGCAACACGTTGACCTTGGTGCTGAGCGATTCGGACAGCTCGCGTTCCAGCGCGGCGATGTCGGCCTGCGGCTTGGCCTTGGCCGCCTTGGGCTTGGCCGTGCTGCTGGTCGGGATCACCCCGGCGGACACCTGCTGCACGCGGTGTTCGACCTCGCGCACCGACCAGCCGTGTTCGGCGGCCTGGCGTGCCAGTGCGATGGCAGCCTGCGGCGCAAGCGCCAGCAGGGCGCGGGCATGGCCCATTTCCAGCGAGTGGGTTTCCAGCAGCACGCGGATCTCGGCGGGCAACTCCAGCAGGCGCAGCAGGTTGGACACCGCGGCACGCGAACGTCCGACCGCCTCGGCGGCCTGCGCGTGGGTCAGGTCGAACTCGTCGATCAGCCGCTGCAGCGCGTTGGCTTCTTCCAGCGGGTTGAGGTCCTCGCGCTGGATGTTCTCGATCAGCGCCATCGCGACCACGGTGCGGTCGTCGACTTCGCGGATGACGACCGGGATTTCGCTCAGCCCCGCCAGTTGCGAGGCACGCCAGCGGCGTTCGCCGGCGATGATCTCGTAGCGCTTGCCGCCCAGGTCGCGCACGACGATGGGCTGGATCACGCCCTGTGCCTTGATCGACCCGGCCAGCTCTTCCAGCTTTTCCTGGTCCCAGTGCTTGCGCGGCTGGTACTTGCCGGGCGTGAGTGCATCCACCGGCAGGTGGCGCAGGATGTCGCCCTCGACCGCCTCCAGCGCCGGCGCCTCGGCGGCGGCCTTGGGGCCCAGCAGTGCTTCGAGGCCGCGGCCCAGGCCGCGCTTCTTGGCTACGCTCATGCAGTCGTCTCCTTCGCTTCGGCGCGGGCGGCCTTGCCGGCCTGTTCGCGCTCGCGCTGGCGGCGCAGCACTTCGCCCGCCAGCCCCATGTAAGCGATGCCGCCGCGGCTGGCGCGGTCGTAACCGACGATGCTCTGGCCGTAGCTGGGCGCTTCGGCCAGGCGCACGTTGCGCGGCACGATGGTGCGGAAGACGCGGTCGCCGAAATGCTTGGTCAGTTCCGCCGAGACGGCGTTGGCCAGGTTGTTGCGCACGTCGAACATGGTGCGCAGCACGCCTTCGATCTCCAGCGCGGGATTGAGGTTGGCCTTGAGCGCATCGATCGTGTCGATCAGTGCGCTGATGCCTTCCAGCGCGTAGTACTCGCACTGCATCGGCACGATGATCGAATCCGCGGCGGTCAGCGCATTGAGCGTGAGCAGCGACAGCGCCGGCGGGCAGTCGATCAGGATGAAGTCGTAGTTCGCACGCAGCGGCGCGAGCGCGGTCTTGAGGCGCTGCTCGCGGCCCGCTTCGCTCATCAGGCTGATTTCCGCCGCCGTCAGCTCGATATTGGCCGGCAGCAGGTCGAATTCCTCGGCGGTGCGCTTGAGGATCGAGGTCGCGTCGGCTTCGCCCAGCAACACGTCGCAGATCGTGTCCTCGATCTCGCGCTTGTCGATGCCGCTGCCCATGGTGGCGTTGCCCTGGGGATCGAGATCGACCAGCAAAACGCGCTTGGGCGTCTTCGCCAGGGCGGCGGCCAGGTTGACGGCGGTGGTGGTCTTGCCGACCCCGCCTTTCTGGTTGGCAACGGCGATGATGCGGGCCATGCGGCTCGTCCTGGGCTGTGTATGCGGAATGAGACCGGCGTGGGGCCGGACCGGTGATTATGCCCGGATGGGAACTCGCGCGCGCCCTCGCCCGTTCCTGTACGGGCGGCGATCGGTGCCGATCCGGCGAGTGCGACGCCGGATCAAGCACTTGCGGTGCCCGCCTTCAGACGGGCGGTTCCGATCGGTTTACGGAGCCGTGCGGCCGATCACGACCAGATGGCGTTCGGCGTCCAGCCCCGGCACGCGCAGGGGGTGCGAGGCCTGCACGGCCCAGCCGGCCGGCAGCGCGGCGATCTCGTCGGCGGGGTAGACGCCCTTCATCGCCAGCAGGCGGCCGTCGGGCTTGAGCAGGTGGCCGCCCAGTTCGAGGATCAACGGCAGCGTGGCCAACGCGCGCGCGGTGATCGCGTCGTACGCGCCGGGTTCGTCCACCGCTTCGATGCGCGATTCGGCCACGCGCGCGTCCTTCAGGCCCAGCTGGCGGATCGCCTCGCGCATGAACCGCGCCTTCTTGCCGTTGCTCTCCACCAGCGTGACCTGCAGGCCCGGTTTGACGATCGCCAGCGGAATGCCGGGAAGTCCGGGGCCGGTCCCCAGGTCCGCCAGGCGCCCGCCGCGCGCGGCCAGATCGTCGAGGAAGGGGTGCATCGCCAGCGAATCGAGCAGGTGCTTGGTCACCATCTCGTGCGGATCGCGCACGGCGGTGAGGTTGTAGGTGCGGTTCCAGCGCAGCAGCAGCGCCAGGTAGTCCAGCAGCGGCGTCGCGGCGGCGGGGTCCAGCGCGAGCGCGCGCAGACCATCGTCCAGCGTCCGTCGCAGCGACGGGTCGAGAGGGGCGGGGGTGTTCATGGAGCCGGAGCGGGGGGCGGAATTCGGGAAAGGGTAACTGACCGGCCGCAGGCGCCGCTCCTGCGCGTCTCCCGCGGCGCCGCGATCCGGGGGATCAGTCCGTCCGTCGCCAGGCCAGGGCGCCCAGGTAGTCCGGCTCCGGCCGCAGCTCCTGCAGCGACCAGTCCTCGGCGTGGCCCAGCGCAGGGTCGCATTCGGCCAGTCGCAATACGCCGTCCTGCTCGGCGAAGCGCAGGCGATGCAGGCCGAACGAAATGCCGTGCCCGTGCGCCTTCAACAGCGCTTCCTTCGCGCACCACAGGCGCAGGAAGCCGTGATCGCGCACGGCCGTGGACGGGGCCGCGTGCAGCCATGCCAGCTCGGGGCCGGTGAAGAAACGCTGCGCCAGTTCCAGGGCGCGGCCCCGCGGACGTATCCGCTCCAGGTCGATGCCCACCTGTACGCGATGGCCGAGCGCGATCAGCAGCCCGTCGCCGCTGTGGCTCCAGTTGCAGTCCCAGTCCGACAGCGCGCCCCCCAGGCGCGGGCGGCCGCGCACATCGCGCTCCAGCGGAAGGTCGGCGGGCGATAGGGAAAGCTCGCCGGCGAGCCAGCCGCGCGCCAGCGGCTCGGCCGGCGCGCGGGGCGGATGGGGGCACCAGGCCCAGCGCACGACGCCGGGCCCGGTCCCGCCGGCGGGCGTCGTTGGGGCTGCGGACAGCGACATGAACTGATCATATGGGTTCGAAGACGGCCCCCAGCGTAAGCTAGCGCAGGGGAGGCGGCGAAGCCGCTGGTACACGGAACACCACATGTCCGCGGTTGTCGACGTTGTCATCACTACTCAAGTTGCGCCCGTTCCGCTCACCTGCGGGGACGGCGCGCGCGCGATCGCCTTCGACGCGGGCCGCGCAATCGATCTGCGCACCTTCACTCGTCAGGTGCGCGCGCTGGCCGCCACGCTGCCGCACGCGCGACACGCGATCAACCTGTGCGAAGACCGCTACCGTTACCTCGTGGCCTTCTGCGCGGCCGCGGTGCGTGGGCAGACCACGCTGATGCCGGCTTCGCGGGCGCCGGCGATGATCGAACAGGTCCTGGCGCAATACCCCGATGCCTACTGCATCACCGACGTCGAACTGTCTCCGGCGCCGCCGCACTGCGTGCGCATGCTCGCCACGCTGGACGAACTCGACGGAGAGCCGCTGATGCTCGAGGACGAATGGCGCGTCGCGATCGGGTTCACGTCCGGCAGCACCGGCCAACCGCGTCCCTACGACAAGACCTGGCGCAGCTTCCGTACCAGCACCGCGCAGAATCTGGCCGCGCTCGACGGACTGCTGTCGGCCAATGGCGTCACGCACGTCATCGCCACCGTACCGCCGCAGCACATGTACGGCATGGAGATGACCGTGCTGCTGCCGCTGCTGGGACAGGTGTCGGTGCATTCGGCGCGCCCGCTGTTTCCCGCCGACGTGGTGCGCGCCCTGTGCGATGCGCCCTCGCCGCCGCTGCTGGTCACCACGCCCGTGCACCTGCGCGCGCTGGTCGCCTCGGACCTGCCGCTGCCGCCGCTGGCCGGCATCGTCTCGGCGACGGCGCCGTTGCCACCGGAACTCGCTGCCCAGGCCGAAGCGCGCTTCGGTTGTGAAGTGCGCGAGGTATTCGGTTCGACTGAGACCTGCGTGTTCGCGCGGCGCCGCACTGCGCGCGACGACGCATGGACGCCGCTGCCCGGCGTGCGACTGGCGCCGCAGCCCGACGGCACTGCCGTGCACGCGCCGCACTTGCGCGAACCGGTGGTGCTGGCCGATCTCATGGACGTCCACGCCGACGGCCGCTTCGAACTGCGCGGCCGCAACGCGGACCTGCTCGACATCGCCGGCAAGCGTGCATCGCTGGGCGACCTCACCCGCAAGCTGCTTGCCGTGCCCGGCGTCGAGGACGGCGTGGTGTTCCAGCTCGATGCCGAGGACGCCATCGGCGTGCGACGCATCGCGGCACTGGTGGTGGCGCCGCGCCTGGAGGAGGGCGACATCCTGCACGCGTTGCGGCAACACCTGGATCCGGTGTTCCTGCCGCGGCCTCTGCGTCGCGTCGCGTCGCTGCCGCGCAACGAAACCGGCAAGCTGCCGCGTCAGGCGCTGGAAGCGCTGCTGCACGGTCCCGCGCCCCTGCCCGTAGGCTGATGCCGGGCTGACGCCCCCATCACACCTGCCCGTCCAGACTCGCGTCGCCCCGCGCAGGGGTGACACCTGCCATCGCACTGGATCCAGGAGGCACGAGCATGATGGGCATCCTCATTTGGCTGGTCCTCGGCGGGATCATCGGCTGGATCGCCAGCCTGATCATGCGCACCGACGCACAGCAGGGCCTGTTCCTCAACATCGTCGTCGGCATCGTGGGCGCGCTCATCGGTGGCTGGCTCGGCGGATTGTTCGGCCTGGGCGGCGACATCAACGATGGCGACTTCTCCATCAGCGGCCTGCTGATGTCGCTGGTCGGCGCGATCGTGCTGCTGGCGATCGTCAACCTGTTCCGGCGTGGTCGCGTGCGCTGAAGCGGTTGCTCGAAGTGATTACGAAAAGGCCCGGCAATGCCGGGTCTTTTGTTTTCTGCATCGAGTCGCGTGGTCACCATGCGAAGGAAGCTGACCCAACCGGTGGTTGCGGCTTGGAGTCCCACTGGAAGCCCCGCCCGCATGGCGTTCTGACCCTCTTGCGGCCGCACCCGCGTCCTCTCGAATTTTTCCTATAGGCCACCGCCGCGCGGCGTGTTCAGTTGGCCTATCGCGCCTGACGCTGCACGCGCTTGCACGGAGAGAACGATGAAATGGAAGCACGCGGCTGCGACGGCCGCTTTGGCCGGTGTGGTGAGCGGCTGCCAGACGAAGCAGCCGGAGATCCAACGCGACCCGCATCCGCAGGAACGCTACGAGATCACGATGACGATCCAGGACGCGCCGGGTCCGTTCCGCAATATCGGCGGGGGCGTGCAGTACGACGTTGAGAACTGGGTGGACTGCATGCCCGAGAAGTGGACCTTCGAGAGAGGGCATTACCACGATCAACCCGACGAGTTCCTGCCGCTGACTTACACGAAGATCGCCGAGAACGTGTACCGGACGCGGATCACGGTGGACGCATTGGTGGACGAGGACTACCACGGGTTAGGTGCGTGCCGCTGGAAGATGACGGTGGTCACCTCGCGTCTGTATGGCAAGAGTGTTCGATTCACGCCGCGGCTTCATCTGGATGAGCTGCGAGCGCAACAGCCAAAGAAGGTCTACTTCTCTAAGCGCACCTACTTGTCCAACAAACTGGATGATTTCCCAGATTCAGGGGAGATCTCGCCCTCCGGTTTCGGTGCGGAAGTGCAGGATGAACTGTTCGCGATCACGTTGACACCGCGGAGGATCGCGCCATGACTTTGGGCGTCATGGACCGCGCCTATCTGCCCAAAGGGCATCCGGACCGTCGCCCCGAAACGTCGAGTGGTGACGCGATCCCCATGGCGGGATTCGTGTCGGTCACCGATGTCAGGGCAGGGATGCATGACGACCTCGAATCGGATGGTGGCCGGGTTGGGTGGAGGCAGAGATGTTCTACGTGACGGTAGTGGTCGGTGCGCTCGTGCTGTTCTGGGCGGGCGTCATGGGGTCGTTCCTGTGGTTTGGGCCACGGCGATGGCGCGCGGAGGAGCAGTGGTTGAGGAGCCGGCGCGCGGCCTTCGTTCCCGAGCCGAACCCGGACTCGGTAGATGAAGCGCCTCAAAGAGAGATGCCAATCCATCGGCGGCCCTTTCACGAGGCGCTGTGGGAGGACGAACCCAGCCTGGCGCCTTCACCGCGGGTGCGCGCCCTGGTTCGCGAGGTGGCCGCACGTCAGCAGTGGTTGACGGACGAAGCAGGTTTGCATGAGGAGAACGGCGAAATGAAATGGAAGCATGCGGTTGCAACAGCCGCATTGACTGCCGGTGTGGTGAGTGGCTGCCAGACGAAGCAGCCGGAAATCCAGCGCAACCCGCATCCGCAGGAGCGCTACGAAATCACGATGACGATCCGGGATGCGCCGGGTCCGTTCCGCGATATCGGCGGGTCGGTGCAGTACGACGTCGAGAACTGGGTGGACTGCATGCCCGAGAAGTGGACCTTCGAAAGAGGGCATTACCACGATCAACCCGACGAGTTCCTGCCGCTGACCTATACGAGGATCGCCGAGAACGTGTACCGCACGCAGATCACCGTCGATGCGCTGCAGGATGAGGACTACCACGGATTGGGTGTGTGCGAGTGGAAGATGACGGTCGTCACCTCGCGTCTGTACGGCATGAGCGTTCGATTCACGCCGCGGCTTCATCTTGAGGACCTGCGAGCGCAGCAGCCTAAGAAGGTCTATTTCTCTAAACGCACCTACCTGTCCACCAAGCTGGACGACTTTCCCAACTCAGGGAAGAGTTCCCCTTCCGGCTTTGGCGCGGAAGTGCAGGATGAGCTGTTCACTATCACGTTGACACCGCGGAGAATCTGGCCATGAGTCTGGGCACATTGGATCGCGCCTATCTGTCCAAGGATGCGTACAACGACCGCAGCCGCGAAGCATCCGCCACAAATGCCAAGGACAAGGAGGTCATGATTGGAGGGCGCGCCTACGAGGTTTTCGCCTATGTGAGCAAGCCTTCCGGCTATCAGGCCACGGCGTATCGCGAGCTTCCCGACGGCGAGGTGGTGATCGCCAACCGCGGCACCGAGTTCAATCTGCTCAGTCCGCAGTTCATGCACGACGTGGTGCGAGCCGATGGCGGCATGGTGGCGAAGGCCGCGAATGTGCAGGCGCAAGACGCTATCGCGTTTGCAGGTCAGGTAGTGGCCAAGGTCAAGGGGAATGCCGAATCAGAGGGCTATCCGACTCCCCTCATCACCGCCGTCGGCCACTCCCTCGGAGGCACGGACGCACAGATCCAGGCGCATCACCTCGGCATCCGTGCCGAGACCTTCAACGCCTACGGTGCGGCCGAACTGGCGATCATGCAGGGGCCGCCCAAGCCGGGTGCACACGCCGTCAACCACATGGACGCAGCCGACTTCGTCAGCGCGGCGGCCCGTCAGTACGGCGAAGTGCGCGTGTACGCCACCGAAGCCGATCTCGCCCATCTGCGCCGCCAGGACTACGGCATGGCGCCGTATCGGCCCGAGGTGCCGGCCCTGTCATCGCCCACCACCGATATCGCCCGCTGGTTCACCCAGCCCGATCCCGTGGGAGCCGCGCTCAGCGGTCACGGAATCGCCGCGCACGGCATCGCGACGATGGCACCGGATCGTCTTGGCGGAGCATCCGTGCTCTCCCAGGAGAACCGGCACCGGTACGAGGAGAACCGCACGCTGGTCGACGCCTATCGCAACGACATCCGCGAGTTACGACAGGGAATATCGGCGCACGCCAACCAATGGCCGCGTGCTGCCGACGCAGCGGGCTGGAGCGCTCAGCAGGCGGCCGGTGCCATGGAGGCCACCGGCCACGTCCTTTCAGCCATGCAGGCCGTGCGTGAGGCACCCATCCGCGTTGGTCTGGCCGCAACTGAGCGCGTGCAGGAGTTGGCTCGCGATGCGCGGGACTTGATCCCGCCACCCAGGTCTTCTTCCGGGCTGCTCTTCACGCCCGCCGATCATGCGCGCCCGCTCGACACCGAGACCATCCAGGACTCCACGCGCCACTTCCTGCGCGATGCGCCGCACTCACCCAAGGCGCCGCGCGAGCCGTTGACCTATCTCGATCCCGCACATCCGATCCATCCGCTGTACTCCGAACTCCGGAACAAGCTGCCCGCCGACGTGAGCAACGAGAAGGTCGCCGAGCTGACGCTGGCGGCGCGCGAGGGCGGCGTGCGGCCGGGACAGGTGGAGTCGGTCCATGTCCATGACGGAAAGGCCTGGGTGCTGGGCACGGGGTTGTTCGACGGGGTGATCGACCTGCGGACTCCCGCGCCGCCGATCGCTGAGACGATGCAGAAGTCCGAAGCGTTCGAGCAACGACATCAGGCTCAGGTGGAGCAGTGGCGCATGCAGGAACAGCAACGGAACTCGCACTCGCATGGCAGATCGATGTGAGGAATATCGATCCCATGACGGTGCTTCCGGCCGCCGCGTGAGGACGCACCGCGAAGGGCAGGGATCCCATGCTCCGGCACGGCCTATTCGGACCGTGTGGTGCGCCGGGCGTCCGCCTTCGCCTTGGCCGCCGGGCGCTCCAAACTCCCTACCCCAGCTCCACCCACGCCGGCGCGTGATCGCTGGGCCGGTCCCACGTGCGCGGTTCGCGATCGATGCCCGAGGCCACGCAGTGCGGGCGCAACGCGTCGGAGACCAGCGTCAGGTCGATGCGCAGGCCCAGGTTGCGGCGGAAACCGGCCTGCCGGTAATCCCACCAGCTGAACTGCGTCTCCTCGGGGTTGAGCGCGCGCCAGGCGTCGTGCAGTCCCAGCGAGCAGAGCCGCTGCAGCGCATCGCGCTCGGCGCGCGAGGTGAGGATGTGCGTGTCGTTCCACACCGCAGGGTCGTGCACGTCGCGATCGTCCGGCGCGATGTTGAAATCGCCCAGCACGATCATGCGCGGATGCGCGGCCAGTTCCTGCGCGAGCCAGTCGTGCACCGCTTCCAGCCAGCGCAGCTTGTAGGCGTACTTGTCGGTGCCGACGTCCTGTCCGTTGACCACGTACAGGTTGACGATGCGCAGATCGCCCACCGTCGCGGCGATCACCCGCTTCTGCTCGTCCTCGAAGCCGGGCACGCCCACCTGCACGTCGCGGGCGCTCTCACGCGAGAGCACGGCCACGCCGTTGTAGGTCTTCTGCCCGGCGAACACGCTGCGGTAGCCGGCGGCGATCAGCGGATCGTCCGGGAACTTGGCGTCCTCCAGCTTGGTTTCCTGCAGCGCGACGATGTCCGGCGCGGACTGCGCGAGCCACTGTTCCAGGTGCGGCAGGCGCACGTTGAGCGAATTGACGTTCCAGCTGGCGATCTTCATGGCGCGAAGTGTAGCGGGTGAGGCTGGCCGCTCACGCGGCACTGCCGCGTGGCCTGCCGAACGCCCGGCCATGGATGGCCGGGCCGGGCGATCCGAAGTCCGCTACGTCCCGCCATGGACGGCCCCGGCAGCGGCATCGAAATCGATGCTCACACGGCACTGCTGCGCAAGGAGAGTCGGAGGGGGCAGCGGCACTGGCATACTCGACGCATCGTCCGACACACGCCTGATGCCATGCACTGGACCGACCTTCGCAGCGACACCGTCACCCAGCCCACGGCCGCCATGCGCGAGACGATGGTGCGCGCGCCGGTCGGCGATGACGTGTACGGCGAGGATCCCTCGGTCAACGCACTGCAGGCGCGCCTGGCCAGCGACCTGGGCTTCGAGGCGGGGTTGTTCGTGCCGAGCGGCACGCAGTCCAACCTGATCGGCCTGATGGCGCACTGCCAGCGTGGCGACGAGTACATCGTCGGCATGGACGCGCACACCTACAAGTACGAAGGCGGTGGCGCCGCGGTGCTCGGTTCGATCCAGCCCCAGCCGATCGTGCATGCACCGGACGGAACGTTGCCGCTGGACGCGGTGGAGCGCGCGATCAAGCCGATCGATCCGCATTTCGCGCGCACGCGCCTGCTGTGCCTGGAGAATACCTGGCACGGTCGCGCGCTGCCGCTGGACTACCTCGCCCAGGCGCGCGAGCTCTGCGACCGTCGTGGCCTGTCGCTGCACCTGGACGGTGCGCGCATGTTCAATGCGGCGGTCGCGCTGCGCGTGGCGCCGCGCGAGATCACGCAGCACTTCGACAGCGTGTCGGTGTGTCTGTCCAAGGGGCTGGGCGCGCCGGTCGGTTCCGTGCTGTTGGGCACGCGCGCGCTGATCGAGACCGCAACGCGGTGGCGCAAGGTGGTCGGCGGCGGTATGCGCCAGGCGGGCATGCTGGCGGCGGCCGCGTCGTATGCGCTCGACCATCATGTCGCGCGGCTGGCCGACGACCATGCCCGCGCCGCGCGCATCGCCGAAGGGCTGCAGGGTGCCGAGGGCGTGCACGTGGTCGCGCAGCACACCAACATGGTCTTCATCGAAGTGCCTCTCGAACGCCACGACGCCCTGCGCCGCGCCATGGACGCCGCGCACGTGCGCCTGTCCATCGGCTACACGCAGGCGATCCGCCTGGTCACCCACCTGGACATCGATGACGAAGGGGCGGCGCGGGTGGTGCGGGCGCTGCGATCCTTTGCCGCCGGCGGCGAATCCGCCCCAACCTGATCCGGATCAAGGGCGTGGCCACGTCGCCGCGCGATAACAACAGCCCCGACCCAGGAGCGCCGCCATGTTCAGCAAGGTCCGCCGTTACGCCCCCGGCCTGCGCCGCCTGCACTGGCTGATGGCGCTGCTCATACTCGCCGTCTACCTCGCGGTGGAGCAGCGCGGTCTGTTCGCACGCGGCACGCCGGCCCGCGCCGCGATGATGCAGACGCACTTCTGGCTGGGACTGTCGGTGCTGGCGCTGGTGGTGTGGCGCATCGTGCTGCGCGTGCGGCATGGCGTGCCCGCGATCCACCCGCCGCTGCCGCTCTGGCAGGCCCTGCCGGCCGGGCTGCTGCACCTGGCGCTGTATGCGTTCCTGATCGCCATGCCGGTGCTGGGCCTGCTGACGGCATGGACTGACGGCAAGACGCTGTACGTGCCGTTCTCGCAGATCGCCGTACCGGCGCTGCTATCGCCCGATCCCGCGCTCGCCGAACGCCTGGAAGACCTGCACGGCGCCATCGGCGAGTTCTTCTACTGGGTCATCGGTCTGCACGTACTGGCCGCGCTGTACCACCACTATGTGCGCGGCGACGACACGCTGCGGCGCATGGTGTGATCCGCGGTGACGGCGGGCGAGGCGATGCGCCCCGCCCTCCATGGCACGACGAAAACCTACTTCGCCAGCAACCGCACCATCCGGTCCACGAATCCACGGTACGGCGGCTTGAGCAGGTCGCTGCCGGCCATGCGGCGCTGGCGGAACACGGGCAGCAGCTTTGAGAACGTGTCGAAGCCGGTGCGTCCGTGGATGGCGCCGATGCCGCTGGGGCCGATGCCGCCGAAGGGCAGGTCGTGTGCGCCGAAATGCAGCAGGGTGTCGTTGACCGTGACGCCGCCGGCGAGCGTGCCCTGGAGGATCTTCTCGACGCTGCGGTTGTCGTCGCTGAAGGGATACAGCGCCAGCGGCCGGTCCATCGAGCGGATGCGCGAGACGGCTTCGTCCAGCGAGCGATACGACACCACCGGCAGGATGGGGCCGAAGATCTCGTGGCGCATCACCTCCGCATCGGCCGGCGGATCCAGCACCAGCGTCGGCGGGAAGATACGGTCCTGCACCATGCGCGTGTGCGCCGCTGCGTCGGCTTCGCCGGTAAGCGGTTCGATCACGGTGATGCCGCGCCGGCGGGCGTCGTCGACGTAACCGCGCAGTCGCGCGTACTGGCCGTCGTTGATGATGCGGGTGTAGTCGTGCGGCGCGCTGAAGTCGCCGTAGCGCGACGTCAGCTCGGCCCGCAGGGCCTCGACGAACGCGTCGCGTCGCGCTTCGTCGACCAGAACGTAGTCCACGCCGATGCAGGTCTGCCCGGCGTTGAACCACTTGCCGGTCGCGATGCGCGCGGCAGCCTTGCGCAGGTCGAAATCCGGACACACCACGGCCGGTGCCTTGCCGCCCAGTTCCAGCGTCACCGGAGTCAGGTTCGGCGCGGCGGCCGCCATCACCTTCCGGCCCACGGCGGTGGAGCCGGTGAACAACAGATGGTCGAACGGCAACGCCGCGAATGCCGCGCCCACTTCGGGTCCGCCCAGTGCGACGGCGACGCGGTCGGCTGGAAACACTTCCGACAGGAGTTCACGCAGCCACAGGGCGGTACGCGGTGTGTGTTCGGACGGCTTGAGGTAGACGTGGTTGCCGGCCGCGATGGCCGACACCACCGGCACCAGTGCCAGGTTCACGGGGTAGTTCCACGGCGACAGAATGCCCACCACGCCCACCGGCTCCGGCCGGATCTGTGCGCGTGCCGGCCAGAAGCGCCAGCCCACCGCGGCACGGCGCGGACGCATCCAGCGGCGCAGGTGCGAGATCGCATGGTCCATTTCGGCCAACACGATCATTGCTTCCGAAAGCAGGTTCTCGTGCTGGCTGCGGTGGCCGAAGTCGGCGCGGATCGCCTCGTCCATCGAGCCGATGCGTGCGCGGAACGCGGTGCGCAGGCGCTCCAGGTCGGCGCGGCGCTGGTCGTAACCGGGCTTGCGCGCGAGCCATGCGGTGCGCAGCTGGTCGCGCGTGGTGGCCAGTTCGTCCAGCGGGGTGTCGGCGGTGATGTCCATACGCCGGAGTGTAGACCTCGCACGTCGCGGCAGGAGGGGCGAAAGCGGCGCGCGCCGGGGGGCGTCGCGGACGACCCGGCCGGTCCGCCCGAGCCCCGCGCGGTAGAATCGACGCATGACGATGCGCCCCTACCTCGACGCCTTCCCGACCCACGGCGAACGCGTCTACATCGACCCCGCGGCGGTGGTCATCGGCGACGTGACCCTTGGCGACGACGTGTCGATCTGGCCCGGCTGCGTGATCCGCGGCGACGTCAACCACATCCACATCGGCGCGCGTACCAACGTGCAGGACGGCACGATCATCCACGTCACCCACGAGGGCCCGTTCACCCGGCCGGGCGGCCTGCCCACCGTGGTCGGCAACGACGTGACCATCGGCCACGGGGTGATCCTGCATGCGTGCACGCTCGACGACTTCTGCCTGATCGGCATGGGCGCGCGGGTGCTCGACGGCGTGCGCGTGCACCGCCACGGTTTCGTCGGCGCCGGCGCGGTGATCCCGCCCGGCAAGGAAGTGGGCGAGGCCGAGCTGTGGCTGGGCAATCCGGCACGCTTCGTGCGACGCCTGGACGAGCGGGAGATCGAACAGTTGCACTACAGTGCGCAGCACTATGTACGATTGAAGGACCGCTACCTCGGCATGGCCGGGTAGACGCGGCAGGCCGCGACAGGGGGTCGTGACGCCGCGCCACTGGGAGATGGGGAACATGGAAGCCTCCGCACACCGCAATCCGTATGCGGCGCCAACGGCGGCCGACACGATGGTCGTGAACGCCTGATGCTCGACACCTATCGGGAAGTCGTCACACCGGAAGGCGTGTCACTGCACCTCTCGGCAGCCGGTCCGGTGCCGCGCGCGCTGGCCTGGATCATCGACTTCCTCATCCGCGCCGTGGTGCTGCTGGGCATGCTCATGGTGCTGGGTTTGCTCGGCCCCAGCGGTGCCGGCTACTTCGCCGTCGTCATGTTCCTCGTCTACTGGTTCTACCCGGTGCTGTTCGAGGCGATGTGGGACGGCCGCACGCCCGGCAAGCGCGCATTGGGCCTGCGCGTGATCGCCGGCAACGGCGCGCCGGTGGGCTGGATGGCCGTGTTCGCACGCAACCTGCTGCGCGTGGTCGACATGTTGCCGATGGGTTACGCGGCCGGGCTGGCGTGCGGGTTGGCCGATCCCTGGGGCCGTCGCCTGGGGGATCTGGTGGCCGGCACCGTGGTCGTGCACGACACGCGACCGCGCGAACCCACCGCAGCGCCGATGCATCACGTGCTCGCGCCATCGATGGCGCTGCGCCCGCACGAGCAGGTCGCGCTGGTCGCTTTCGCCGAACGCGCCCCGCGCCTGACCGAAGCGCGCCAGGCCGAACTGGCCGACCTGGCCGAGCCGCTCACCGGTGCACGCGGCATGCTGTCGGTGGCACGCCTGTACGGCATCGCCAACTGGCTGCTGGGGCGCCGATGAGGCAGGAAGATTTCGTCCGTCGCCACCAGGACGAGTGGCTCGCCTTCGAGGCCTGGCTCGACGGTCGCGCCGGCCGCGCGCGCGAAGCACGCCGCGCGCGTCGAACGTGGCGCGGCCTCCCCGACGCCGACATGCCGATGCAGTACCGCCGCCTGTGCCAGCAGCTCGCACTGGCGCGCCGTCGCGGCTACAGCCCGATGGTGACCGGACGCCTGCAGGACCTGATGCAGCGCGGCCACGGCGAGCTGTATCGCACGCCCTCGCCGCGCTGGCGCCGGGCCGCGGAATTCCTGATCGCCGGGTTCCCGCGGCTGGTGCGCGCCGAGCGCGGCTGCATGCTCGCTGCGTTCGTGCTGTTCTGGGTGCCGGCCGTGGCCATCTTCATCGCGATCGTGCGCCAGCCGGAGCTGTCCAGCTCGCTGTTCGACCAGAGCATGCTGGCCAGCTTCGAGTCGATGTACGACCCGGACAGCCCCATACGCAAGCTGGGACGCGAGAGCGATTCGGACATCGCGGCCTTCGGCGGCTACATCTGGAACAACATCTCGATCGGCTTCAAGACCTTCGCCAGCGGTCTGCTGGCGGGCATCGGCTCGGTGCTGGTGCTGGTGTTCAACGGCATCATGATCGGCGGCGTGGCCGGTCATCTGCAGGCAGTCGGTCATGGCGACCCGTTCTGGCGTTTCGTCGCCGGCCATTCCGCGCCGGAACTCACCGCCGTGGTCATCGCCGGCGGCGCGGGCCTGCGCCTGGGATTGTCGCTGGTCGCGCCTGGGCGGCAGCGTCGCATCGACTCGCTGGTCGAAGGCGGTCGTCGCGGTGCGCTGCTGTGCATGGGCGTGCTGGCGATGCTGGTCTTCGCCGCATTCGTCGAAGCGTTCTGGTCGTCCATCGGCTGGATGCCGGCGTGGATCAAGTACAGCGTGGGCGGCGCGCTGTGGTGCCTCATCGGTGCGTGGCTGCTGCTGGGCGGACGCAACCGCGTGCATGAGGACGCGGCGCCATGAAGATCGAGGCGCTGACCGTCGCACTGCGTCCGCGCACCGCCTGGGAGGCGGTGGAGCTGGGCATGGCGCTCACGCGCCGCCACGCTGGCGCGATCTGGAAACCCTGGCTGGCGCTGACGCTGCCGGTGTTCGTGCTGGCCAACCTGCTGGCGTGGTCGCTGGACCGGGCGTGGCTGGGCGCACTGCTGATGTGGTGGCTCAAGCCCGCTTTCGATCGCATCGCGCTGTTCGTCCTCTCGCGTGCCGTGTTCGGCGACGTGCCCACGCCCGCGCAGACACTGAAGGCGCAGTGGACGTGGGGACGCCGTTGGCTGCTGCCGTACCTCAGCTGGCGCCGCCTTGGTCTGGTCCGCTCGCTGTACCTGCCCATCGACCTGCTCGAAGACGCGCGCGGCAGCGAAGCGCGCGCGCGTCGCCAGGCACTGGGCGCCCCCGTCTACGGCGTCGCGTCCCTGCTGACGGTGGTCTGCCTGCACTTCGTCCTGGCATTGTCGTTGGGCATGGTCGCGCTGGTGATGCTGTTCGTGCCGAACGAGTACGCGTCGGGGACGGTGGCGAAGCTGTGGGTGCTGCTGGCGAATCCGCCGATGTGGATGGCGCTGGCGAGCAACGCCGTGGTCTGGCTGGCGACGAGCATCATCGAGCCGTTCTTCGTCGGTGCCGGCTTTGGCCTGTACCTAAACCGCCGCACCGAGATCGAAGCCTGGGACATCGAGCTGACCCTGCGACGCCTGCGGGCCCGCCTGCTGGCCGGCGCCGCGCCGCTGGCCTTGCTGCTGGCGGTGGCTGGACTGTTTGCTCCATTGGTTTCGCAGGCGCAGGCGCAGGAGGCGGGGAGCTGGCAGGGGCCGACGGCGCCAGCCAACGAATCGCAGCCGGCCTCCGAGGATGAAGGGAAGGCGACGCCCGACGCGCAGGCGCGGAAAGAGGCCGAACAGGCACGCCAGGCGATCGCCAAGACCCGGCCGGCGGTGACGCTGGAGCAGGTCTTCCGCGCTCCCCTCGCCGACGATCGCTCGCTGCGCGATGCGACCAAGCGCGCCTTCGCCGATCCGACCGTGTCGCCCAAGCGTCAGGTCTCGTCGTGGAAGGCACGCAAGCCCGCCGAGAAGAAGAAAGAAGAACGTCGCCAGGACAACGCGTTCCTGGTCGGCATGGGCGCCTTCCTGGCCGTAGCGGCCGAGTACGGCCTGTGGATCATCGCCGGCATGTTGCTGTTGGCGCTGGTGTTGACCCTGCCGCGCTGGATCGGCTGGTTCCGTCGTGGCGCGCGCGAGGAGCGCGAACAGGACACGTTGAAGCGCGAGGCCGTGGAGGCCCCGGCTGCGCTGCCCGACGACCTGCCGTCCGCCATCGGCCGCCTGTGGCGCGAGGGCCGGCAACGCGAGGCGCTGGCCTTGATGTACCGCGCCAGCGTCGAAACCATGACCGCGCGTGCGCAGGTCGTACTGGTGCCTGGTGCGACGGAGGCCGAAGTCCTGCGCGTCTCGCGCCGCCTCCCGCTCGCCGCGGAACGCGACGTGTTCACGCGCGTCGTGCACGCCTGGCAATACGCCGCGTACGCGCAACGGTTTCCCGATTCGGACGGGTTTGAAACGTTGTTGCGTCAGGTCGTCGAATGCTTCGCGTGGTCCACGACCCGCGTGGCCGAAGGGGAACGCGCATGAGCGTTCTGCGCCGCCCGCCGCTGTCGGCGATCCTCGCGATCGCGTTCGTCGTGGCCGTGGCCGCCGCCATCGCCTGGTGGAACTACAGCTTCGTGCGCGTCGAGAAGTCGGTCGAGGTGCCGCGCACGGGCGAGGCACGCAGCAATCCGCTGTACGTGCTCAAGCTGGCCCTGCGCCTGGACGGCGTGAATGCCGTGGCGCGACCACGCCTGCAGCGTGATCGCGTATCCCTTGGGCCGCGCGATACCGTGCTGATCTACAGCGACCCACAGACGCTGATGACGGCGGACGTCGATGCGCTGCTGGCCTGGGTCGAACAGGGTGGCCATTTGCTGGTGCGTACGCCGCCGGGCGGGAACCGGGCCGACCACGGCCATTCGTCCCTGCTGTCGCGCTTTGACATCGTTCCCACGGCGCCCGGCTGCGCGGGCCTGCGGGTGCGCGGCGAAGACCCGCACGTCGAGTTCTGCGAGGGCAGCCACTTCCGCCTGTCACCGGCCTCGCCCACGCCGCTGCTGCAGTGGCGCGACGAACGCGACACGCTGGCCTTCGCCCGTCTGCGCCATGGTCGCGGTTTGGTCGATGTTCTCGCCGATTTCGACTTCCTCGAGAACGATGCGATGAAGGACGGCCCACACGTTGCGCTGGCCCGGCAACTGCTGGCCCCCAACTACCGCGCCGGCGCCGTGCACCTGATCTACGACGCGCAGGTGCCGTCGTTCTGGTGGACGCTGCTGACCCGAAGCTGGATGGCGTGGGCGCCGTTGATGCTCGCGCTGCTGGCGTGGCTGTGGCGGCGCTCGCAGCGCTTCGGGCCACAGTTGCCCGCGCCCGCTTCGGAGCGCCGCTCGCTGATGGAGCACATCGTCGCCAGCGGCGAGCACGTCTACCGCTACGGCTACGCACACCTGCTGCACCAGGCCGCGCTCGACGCCTTCCTCGCACGCCTGCGCCGGCGCGATCCGGAAGCCGCGGCACTGCGCGGCGAACCGCAGGTCGCGCTGCTCGCACAGCGACTGGCGATGCCGCCGGCCGAAATCCGCGACGCCTTGTCCACGCCCATCGCCCGCGACCGCGCGGCGTTCCGCCAGCGCGTGGCGACGCTCGTCCGCATGCGCAACTCACTCTGACCCGAACAACCGAGAGCCACCTCATGAACGCTGACACCGCCACTCCCCTGGTTCCGCTCGCCGGGCAAGCGCTGGCCGCGCGCGCCGCTGCCGTGCGCGAAGAAGTCGGGAAGGCCTTCATCGGTCAGGAAGCCGTGCTGGACCAGATCCTGATCGCGTTGCTCGCCGGCGGCCATGTGCTGATCGAAGGCGTGCCCGGTCTGGGAAAGACGCTGCTGGTGCGCGCGCTGGCGCGTGCGCTGGACTGCAGCTTCTCCCGCGTGCAGTTCACGCCCGACCTGATGCCCGGCGACATCAGCGGCCACGCGGTGTGGAACCCGAAGACGGAGACGTTCAACATCCGTCGCGGCCCGGTGTTCACGAACCTGCTGCTGGCCGACGAGATCAACCGCGCGCCGGCCAAGACGCAGTCGGCACTGCTGGAAGCGATGCAGGAACTGCAGGTCACCATCGAAGGCCACAGTTTCCAGCTCCCGCCGCCGTTCCTCACCTTGGCCACGCAGAACCCGGTGGAGCAGGAAGGCACCTATCCATTGCCGGAGGCGCAGCTCGACCGCTTCCTGCTGAAGGTGCTCATCGGCTATCCCTCGCGTGCCGACGAGAAGCGCATGGTCGCCGCCGTGAGCCAGGGCCGTGCGGCATCGGACTTCGATCTGTCACAGGTGGCGCGCGTGCTGGGACCGCAGGACATCGTCGCGATGCAGGCCGGCACCGCACTCACCCAGGTGGACGAGGCGGTGATCGACTACGTCGTGCGCATCGTCGCCGCCACGCGCGACTGGGCCGGCATCGCATTGGGCGCGGGACCGCGCGGCAGCCTGGCACTGGTGCGCGCCGCGCGCGCGCAGGCGGTGCTGTCCGGTCGCGATTTCGTCACGCCCGATGATGTGCGCGAGATCGCCAAGCCCGCGCTGCGCCACCGCATCGCGCTTGCGCCCGAACTGCAGATCGAAGGCCAGTCACCGGACGACGTGCTGCACGCACTGCTGTCGAAGGTCGAAGCGCCGCGCAAGTAACCATCGCGAAGTACCAAAGGAGAGGTCATGAGCGAGTCCTGGAATCCCTACGAAGTCGCCCCGTCCTCGCGCGCCACGCAATCGCGGCCGGAACGCGAACACGATCCCATCGCCGATCTGGATGTGTCCGAGACGTGGAAGCGCCGCTTCCGCCTGATCGAGAAGGCCGGCGGCGTGCAGATGACCCACTTCCGCGACCTTTCCTTCGGCGAGCGCATGTCGATCAACTTCAACGTGCTCGCGTTCTTCTTCGGCCCCTTCTATTACCTGATCAAGGGCATGTGGCGGCCTGCGGTGGCGTACCTGCTGATCGTCTTCGCCATCGTCGTGGTGCTTGAACTGGCCGGACTGGGTCGCCTTGCGCGGTCCGTGGGCTATGGCATGGCCGCGGTCTATTCGCTGCGTGCCAACATCACGTACTACCGCCAGCGGGTCCTTGAGGAATACCCGTGGCTGTAAGCATTCCCCGTCCCGCGCCGCCCGCGCTCGCCTTGCTGGCGTTATGGGCGGCGCTCGGGCTGGCGGTCGTGTTCGAAGCGGTCGACATGATCGCGTGGTACGCGGCGGGCGCGGGTCTGCTTGCATTGCTGGTGGCCGATGCGGTGCTCGCATTGCGCAGACCGACGCCCCGCATCACGCGTCGCATGCCCGACACCTGGCCGGTCGGCATCGAGCGACCCGTCACGCTGAACCTGGAGACGGACAGTCGCCAGCGCGTGGACGTATTCGACCTGCACCCCGGTGGCTGGAGCATGCACGGTCTGCCACGACGGCTGTCGCTGCGTGGTGGCGAGGCGACCTCGTTGGACTACCACCTGCGCGCCAACGCACGCGGCGACTTCCGCTTCGATGGCGTGCAGCTGCGCATGCACTCGCCGTTGCGCCTGTGGTGGCACTCACGCGTTGCCGGAACCGGGCAGGACGTGCGCGTGTTCCCCAACTTCGCGCCGCTGGCGCGGTTCACCATGTTCAGCGCGGAACAGGCCTCGCGCCTGGTCGGCGCGCACCTGCGCAGGCGGCGCGGTGAAGGAACGGATTTCCACCAGATGCGCGAATACCGCATCGGCGACAGCCTGCGCCAGGTGGACTGGAAGGCCACCGCGCGCGCACGGCGCCTGATTTCGCGCGAATACCAGGACGAGCGCAACCAGCAACTGGTGATGCTGCTCGACACCGGCCGCCGTCTGCTCGCACGCGACGGCGAGCTGGCGCACTTCGACCACGTGCTCGATGCGGCGCTGGTCGTGGCCTACCTCGCGCTGCGCCAGGGAGACGCGGTCGGCATGCTGGCCAGTGGCGGCGCCAGCGCGTGGGTGCCGCCGCGACGCGGCGTGGGCGCCATCGACGAACTGATGCGTGCGACGTACGCGCTGCAGCCGCAACCGGTCGCCACGGATTTCCTCGCCGCGGCGACGGAACTGTCGGTGCGCCAGCGGCGCCGTTCGCTGGTGATGCTGGTGACCAACCTGCGCGACGAAGACATGGACGACGTGCTGGCTGCCGTCAGGATGCTGCGCAAGCGGCACCTGGTGTGCGTGGCCAGTCTGCGTGAAGGCGCACTCGATCAAGCGTTGTCGGACCCGGTCGACGACTTGCCCGGTGCCATCCGCGCCGGTGCCACCGCGCAGTACATCGCCCAGCGCAACGCCGCGCATGAAGCGCTGCGCAACCACGGTGTGATGGTGCTGGACGTGGCCTGCGATCAGCTGGCGGCGTCGCTGGTGGAGAAGTACCTGGCGGTGAAGCGCGACGGCTTGTTGTAGCTGAAGCGGCGGGCGCGAAGCGCCGCATTCCGGCAAACCGTTCGCGCAGCAGGCGCAAAGCGTCAACGCACGAAGTCACGGAAGGCGCAGTCAGAAAGATGAACCTCACGCGCGTCTGAACGATCCCGCCGTGAATCTTCGGACGCGCCCACAAATCCGGAAGTTGCTGGCCTCGGATTCATCACTGGCACGATGGTGTGAGCTAGCGTACGCCTCAGTCACGAAGATGATCGTGACGTGATGATGCGAAGGGCGACGGGGAGGCCGGAAGTCCTTCGCTTCATCTACGCGGGCCTCGTGCCAGCGACCAATCCTTCCATCCGGAAACGAACGTGAACAAGATCCGCGCCGAACACGCGGCCGCCATGCCGCGCCGCCAACTCATCCAGAAGAGCCTCATCCTCGCGGCGCCGGCCGTGCTCGGGTTCGGTGGAATCGGCAAGGTCTTCGCCGCCGCGGGCGCGACGACCTCCGCGACCTACACCCCGATCGCCCGCGCGCGCGGAGCCGACATCGTCAGCGTGCGCGACCATGGCGCAGCCGGAAACGGCAGCAACGACGACACCGCCGCCTTCCAGGCCGCCATCGATGCGCTGCCCGCCACCGGCGGCACCGTGACCGTCCCGGCAGGCGACTACGTGCTGGACCCCACCGTCAACGTGCGCCTGCGCAGCAAGATGCATCTGCAGCTGGCCGAAGGGGCGCGCCTGCTGGCCAAGCGCAACAGCGCCGAGCGCGCCTATGTGCTGATGGTCTTCAAGGTGTCCGACGTGGAGATATCCGGTGGCCAGATCATCGGCGACCGCGATACGCACCTGGGAACGACGGGTGAGTGGGGCCACGGCATCATGATCCGCGGCGCCTCGCGCGTCACGGTGCGCGACATGCACATCTCCAACTGCTGGGGCGATGGTGTCTCGATCGGCGGCGCCATGGTCACCGGTGCGCCGACCATCCCGAGCACCGATGTGGTGATCGCCAACATCGTCTCCACCAACAACCGTCGCCAGGGGCTGACCATCGGCTGCTCGACCAACGTCAAGGTCTACGACAGCGAGTTCAGCTACTCCAACGGCATCGCGCCGCAGTGCGGCATCGACATCGAGCCGGACTCCAACGACTCGCGCACCACCGATACCGTGCACATCCAGAACTGCCTGCTCCGCTACAACAAGGGCAACGGCATCCTGTCGTACAAGCGAGTGAAGGGCGTGACGGTGAAGAACTGCACGCTCGAGTACAACGGCGGCTACGGCCTGCTCACGGTGGGTGCGAACAGCGGCTACATCGCGCAGAACCGTTTCCAGCACAACTACCTGTACGGCGTGATGTTCAGCGCCGCCACGCTGTCCTACCAGGCCAGCGGCAACGTGTTCAAGAACAACCACACCCGCCTGCACGGCGTGAATACCGCCACCACGCCGTACGTGACCATGACCGGCCTGGTGGCTGGCAACAACGGCAACGGTGCGCACATCGCCGCATCCACCGAC
Organism: Lysobacter stagni; assembly: GCF_030053425.1. Classification (NCBI taxonomy): domain Bacteria; kingdom Pseudomonadati; phylum Pseudomonadota; class Gammaproteobacteria; order Lysobacterales; family Lysobacteraceae; genus Lysobacter; species Lysobacter stagni. Next base: position 1,110,134 of record NZ_JASGBI010000001.1, read on the forward strand.
AGCACCGACATCCGCGTCACGGCCAACCAGTACGCGAAGTAGCGCGAGTGTGGAGGACGGCCGGATGCCAGGGAGCTCCGGCTGTCGATCTCCCGTCTCGGGCACGGCCGATGCCAGCTGCTAGTTTCCCGACGATGGCCTGCATCCCTTGAGTTGCTTGTCCGCGTACCACAGCGCACGGCGCGCGAGGTCGTAGGCGCGATCGGCGCTGCGCGGCATCAGGTGCTCGGCCTGGGTCGGATCGACGCCGTGTGCCATCGCCCGCTCGATATGCTCGAGCTCGACGATGTTCGCCTGCACGGGCGCCAGCAGGCGCTTCAACAGCAGTGGATCGCAGTCGGTATGACGTTTGAGCAGCTCGTCCGCGCTGGCGCGGATGCGCCGGCTCGCCTCGCCCTTCAGGTCCGGCGCGTGCTCGAACTTGATGGGTGCCGCCTTGTACGCATCGCCGGTGGCTTCGCTGCCGAGGTCGGAAGGGCGCTCGTGCAGTGCCGGGTTGAAGGGCACGTCCGGAGGTGGGCGGGCTCGCGCAGAATGGTCTTTACCGAAGACGAACCGGCTCAATGCAGCGAATCCCTCCAGGCGATTGCCGAGCTTCTGCAACGCGACATCTCCCAGGGTCCCGTCGCTTGCCCAGTCCTTGTCGAAGCGGGTGGGCCGATAGTCGATCGGGTTGCGTCGTTCGAAGATCCGGCTGGCGCTCGCGGGAGCGTCGCCATCGGACGCACCGGGCGGAAGCGCCTCGGGCTTCAGGGGATCGATGGCGATGTTGGCGGGCAGGCGGATGCGACCGTCCGGCGAATACACCTCGGTGCTTGTGCTCGCCGCGGTCGGTGCCGGTGCGTTGCGTGGTAGCTCCGCTTGCGCCGCCCCGATTTCCGCTTCTGGCGCAGCTCGCCTGGCCGCGACGTTCGGCATGCGCGGCACGGGTGGGCGCGCACGCGGAATGAAGAACACCTGCATCGCGTCGTCTTCCGTGTCGACCGGCACGATCGCGGTGTGGTGGAACACCGCCCAGCCCAGCAGCAGAACGATCACCGTCGTGACGACCACGGCGGCGGTATGCGCGGGCAGATCGACCGTTGCTGCGGACGCCTTCACCGCGCGAAGGGCGGATTCATGCAGGCGATCGCAATCCGCTCGCGGTCGATCGATGCGCGTGGCGTTACCGCGTTCACGCGGGCAATGGCGATGACAGGTGCCGCCGACGAACCGGGTACTGCACTGCGATCAATGCGTCACGACCTCATTACTGCGAAACCGCGGCGCCGGGCAGCGTGAGCGGGATCAGACGGTCGTGAGAGTGTGGCCCGGCCGTGTCGCGTGACATTGCCGGCGTGTGTCATCGCTGACACACGGGAAACGCTGCGAAAGGAACCGGAAGGGCAGATGGCCCGCTCTGGATCCATAGCGGGGCCTGCTCAACTTCCAATGGACTTCAGGCCTTTTCCGGGAAGGTCTCGACGGTCACTTTCTCGATCCGACCGCTGAAGGCGAACGGCATCGTGTAGGTGAAGTCGATCGGCGAGCCGGTATCCATCCCGATGTCGAGGCCTTCACCCAGCGAGAACTGGACGGGCACCGTCTTCTCCAGTCGTCCTTCCGCCAGGGTCTTGCCGTTGGCCGACACCTTGAGGCTGCCGCCCTTGCCCATGCCGCCGCCGTCGTACTTGAAGTCGACCACCAGCTGCGTCTTGCCTTTACCCAGCGCCTGGCTACTGGCAACAGTGGTGCGGTCGATCGACAGGAAGTTGTAGACGAACGTCGGCTTGCCGTCGCGCAGGTACAGGCCGTAACCGCCTTCCAGTCCGCCATGCGTGACGATCATGCCGCTGGCCTTGTCGTCGGGCAGCTCGATGTCGGCAGTGATCGTCCACGACTTGTTGAGCATGCGCATGCACGCGCCATCGGGAAGGGCGACCATGCCGGGGTAGTACACGGCGTTTGTGCGTTTGCCCACCAGCGATGGACGGCCCATCGCTTCGGAGTTCAATCGAATCGAGGCGCGCCAGTCGAGCGGCAGCACGTTGTACCGGGAGGCTTCCGCCCACCACAGGTCCTGCAGCTCACGCAGCTTGTCGGGGTGCTGGCTCGCCAGGTCGTTCGCCTGGGAGAAGTCCTCGTCGATCTTGTACAGCTCCCACACCTGCTGGTCCGGGCTCCAGTCTTCGGAGCGGTTGGGTTCCCACGGCACGAACGATGGCGCCGAGGCCATCCAGCCATCGTGGTAGAGGCCGCGATTGCAGCCCAGTTCGAAGTACTGCGTTCGTCGCCTGCTCGGCGCTTTGGCGTCCTCGAAGGTGAAGGCGAAGCTGATGCCCTCGATGGGCTTCTGTGGCACGCCGTTGAGTTCGCGCGGCGCCGTGACGCCGCAGGCCTCGTAGAGGGTCGGCACGATGTCGATCGTGTGGATGAACTGATCGCGCAGCCCGGCCTTGTCCTTGATGCGTTGCGGCCAGCTGATGATCATCGGGTTTCGCGTGCCGCCGAAGTGGCTGGCCACCTGCTTGGTCCACTGGAACGGCGTGTTCATCGCGTGCGCCCACGACGATGGGAAGTGGTTGAAGTGCTTCGGTCCGCCCAGCTCGTCGATGGCCTTCAGGTTGTCCTGCCACTTCTCGGAAATGCCGTTGAAGAACAGGTTCTCGCACAGCGAACCCTCCAGGCCGCCCTCGGCGCTGGAGCCATTGTCGCCGGCGATGTAGAGGATGATGGTGTTGTCGGCATCCGGCAGCTCCTTGACCGCATCGATGATGCGGCCCATCGCGACGTCGACCTGCGCGCCGTAGGCGGCGAACACCTCCATCATCCGGGCATACAAACGCTTCTGGTCCGCGTTGAGGTCGTCCCACGCGGGCAGCCCCTTCGATCGAACGGTGAGCTTCGTGTCCTTGGGGACCACGCCGAGCTTCTTCTGTCGTTCCAGCGTCTGTTCGCGATAGGCGTCCCAGCCCATGTCGAACTGCCCCTTGAACTTGTCGATCCAGGCCTTCGATGCGTGATGCGGTGCGTGCGTGGCGCCTGGTGCGACGTAGAGAAAGTATGGCTTGTCCGGCGCGATGCTCTTGACCTTGCGCACCCATGCGATGGCCCGATCGGCCAGGTCTTCGGTGAGGTGGTAGTCGGGATCCTCCGACGCCGGCACCAGGTCGCGGTTCTCGAACAGCAACGGACTCCAGTGATTCATGTCGCCGGCGTTGAAGCCATAGAAGTAGTCGAACCCAAGTCCGTTGGCCCAGCGGTCGAACGGCCCCGCCGCGCTGGTTTCCCACGTGGGTGTGTTGTGGTTCTTTCCAATCCACGCCGTCATGTAACCGTTCTGGCGAAGCACTTCGCCAATGGTTCCGCAACTGCGCGGCAGCACGCAGCAGTAGCCGTCGTACCCGGTGGCGACCTCGGTGATGCCGGCAAAGGACGTCGAGTGGTGGTTCCTGCCGGTGATGAGCGCCGCGCGCGTCGGGCTGCACAGCGCCGTCGTGTGGAAATGGTTGTAGCGCAGGCCTTCGGCGGCGAGCCGGTCCATCGTCGGCGACGGCACGCCACCACCGAAGGTGCTGAACTGACCGAAGCCCACGTCGTCGAGCAGTATCAGCACGATGTTGGGTGCGCCAGGCGGCGGCTGGACGGGCTGCGGAAACTGCGCGGGATCGGAATCGGCGTAAGTGCGACCCACCTGTCCGTCGAAATGGAAATCCGGTCGGGGGAGGATGTCCGGCGTGCCGACCGTCGCGTCTTCCTTCTTGCCCATCTCGCTTCTCCGACGGAATGAAGTAGCGATCTTCTGTCGGGGACTGTCTATCGAGCGTGAGAAAGGCGTGCACGATTGGCAGTGGTCAACCCCCGCGCGCCGGCATCGGCTCGCGCGGATGCATCCTTCACGCACTGTTGATGCCAGCGGGGGTGAAGTCCATCGCTCCGGATGGAAGGAGTTTGCCGTGAGCGAGCGCACCAGCACACTCAGCAAGGCCGAGCGCACTCGGGACAATCTCGAGCCCGCGGTTCCGCACGTGGAGCAGGCCAACGCAGCGAAAGCGAAGCTCGATGCGCTCATCGAAGCGAAGGGGCAGCGACCGAACATCGTCTGGTTCCTGATCGACGACATGGGCTACGGCGACCCCGGTGCATTCGGTGGTGGCGAGGCCATCGGTGCGGCCACGCCGAATATGGACCGGCTGGCACGCGAAGGCCTGAAGCTGACGTCGACCTACTCGCAGCCCACGTGCACGCCCACGCGCTCGGCGATCCTTACCGGTCGTCTTCCGGTGCGGACCGGACTCACTCGACCGATCCTGGCCGGCGATCGCGTCGGAAAGAATCCGTGGGAGGACGAGATCAGCCTGGCCGCACTGCTGAGCGATTCCGGTTACACCACCGTGCTCAGCGGCAAATGGCATGTGGGCGAGGCCGAAGGCATGCGCCCCCACGACGTGGGCTTCGATGAGTTCTACGGCTTCTATCCGGCTCAGAAGGAGCTGTCGCAGGCGTTCGACAAGCGGCGTTACCCGGATCTGCTGCTGAACCCGGAACGATTGGCGGCCCTGCGCGCCGAGGGCGGGAGCGAGGCACTCATCCACGGATGGAAAGGCGGAAGGACCGAGGAGGCCAGCAGGATCACGTGCCTGGACGACGTCGCCGACGGCGATCGGAAGTTGAAGGAGTTCTCGATCGGCAAGATCAGGGAGCTTGCGGCATCGGGAAAGCCATTCTTCCTGGAACACGCCTTCATGAAGGTGCACGCCGACAACTTCCCGTCCAAGGCCTTCGAGGGGGCCAGTTCGAGCAAGTTCCCCTACAAGGACAGCGTCGTGGAAGTCGATACCTACATCGGTGAGATCGTCGATGCGTTGGATCAGGCCGGGGTGTTGGAGAACACGTTCATCTTCATCACGTCGGACAACGGTCCCCAACGCGACAGCTGGCCGGACGCGGGATACAGCCCATTCCGCGGCGCGAAGTCGTCCGCGTGGGAAGGCGGCGTCCGCGTTCCCGGTATCGCCTACTGGAAAGGCATGATCTCGCCGGGTCGCGAGAGCGATGGGCTGTTCGATCTGATGGACCTGTTCAACACCTGCCTGGCCTTGGCCGGTGCGGAGGACAAAGTGCCACAGGACCGGTACATCGATGGCATTAGCCAGGTCTCGTTCCTGCTGTGCGACGGCGGCGAGTCGTGCCGGGAAAAGGTGTTCATCTGGGCCGAGAAGGACCTCATGGCCATGCGCATGTACGAATACAAGATCCACATCAAGGTCATGACCACCCACGCGCAGTGGCTGGATATCGACATGACGACGGTGGCATCGGTCGGCATCGCACCGTGGCTGTTCAACCTCTACATCGACCCGAAAGAGGAGTACCCCGTCGGCCATCGCATGAACGCGTTCATTGCGCCCATGTCGGCGGAGCTGAAGGCGCATGCGGCGACGTTCAAGAAGTTTCCGCCAAAGGACATCGGACTCTGAGCGGCTGCGTGTTCCTTCATCCACCGCTCGAACGCTTTCGCCATTGCACGTAGGGAACGACCGTTATCGTCACCACCAGCAGGTACAGCACGACGGTGGCTGCCAGGTGACGCTCGTCCGGAAAATTGCCCTTGGCGATGGCCAGGGCGATGGCGGGATGTCGCGACGCCGTGGACAGCGCCAGCACCGTCCTCTGCTCGGCGACGGGTCCGCCCAGCCAATGGCCCGACACCAGCCCGACACACGCGAACAGAAGCATCGCCCATAACGTGCCGTCTCCAATCAGCGCGACCAGCGTGGGAGCCACGCTCACGATGATCGCCAGCGCGCACACCGCCAGCAGCACCGTCGAGGCGACGAGTATCGGCTTCACCAGGCGCGCGGCGACTTCCGGCTTCCATGCGTGCACCAGCATTCCAAGCACCAGAGGCATCGCGATCATGACCAGCACCGGCTTCGCCACCGTCATGCCGGACACGTGGAACGGCCGGTCGAAATAGCGGGCCAACAGTTCGACGGCCAGCGGCACCAGAACGATGGCGAGCAACCCCACGGTAACCATCAGCCCGAGTCCGTAATCGGCAAGACCACCCGCCTTCCCCTCCTTCTTCGGCAGCAAGGGCGGAATGGGCGAGATGGCCAGCGCCACCAGCACGATCTGCGTGGGCTTGGGCAACGAGAACAAACCCTGGATGACCAGCGCCGCGGCCGGCATCACCAGGAACATCGAAAGCAGTGAGCGCAACAACAAGCTGCGATGTCGCGTCAGGTGAAGCGCATCCTGCAATGTCGCTTGCAGGCCGAAGCAGAACACGGCGCCCAGGATGCTCGCCTGTATGCCCAGCATCACCAGCGCGTGCATGCTCACCTCACCACTCAAAGGCAGGTCGTAGTCTTGGTTTGAATGCGTCTAGGCGGCGTGAGGTGCGAACGTCCGCCGGTTCATGGGCGGCGGCGTTCGTACGTCCGCGGCGCCGGGTGCTCGCGAACTTCCGAGCACCCATGCCACCGCATCCAGCACTAGCGACTGCGGCGACGCCCCTGACAGTGTGAGACTGCGGCTGATCGGCTCTGCGTGGCCGGGTCAGGGAGCACCGGCGGAGCTTGCGTTGGTCGCCGGCGCCGCTGCTGGTGGCGCCAGCATGCCCAGTTGCCTCATCAATCCAAGCGAATCGGCGCATGTCCATTCTTCGGCGATTCGCCCATCAGCCATCCGGAACAGCGTCGTGCCCGTGATCTGCACTGCGCGACCGGTGGCCGGAATGCCATTGCCAGCGCCGGTGTTGGTTCCGAGCGCCGTCCAGCGCACCGCCACCAGGTCCCGCTCGGCAACCTGCTTGTCGACCGTGACCTTCAGATCCGGAAACGCCTTGCGCCATCCCTTGGCTTCGGCCATGCCATCGGCATGGGTAAAGGTCGCCCTGCCGCCGTGACCAACGAAGTCCGCACTGTACGGAACTTCGAATCGACCCTGACTGAGACCTTCCTCGTACACCTTGCGGGTGATCGACTTGTTGAGCTCCAGGGACTCAGCGCGAACACCGTCGGACGCATTGGCCCCACACGGAATTGCGCCGGCCAGAGCGACGATGGTTGCCACTGCGGACAGCAGGATGTTGCTCGTTTTCATGGACATCTCCGAAACGCGGAAGTGCGTGTTGCGGAAGATGGACTGGCGAATGGGCGCTCGCGTCGCTTCTGTGTCCGGCGGACGCGACGGTGGGACGAGTGGGGGCTGCGCAGTGACGAGAGCGATGCCGTAACGGTTCGGATCGCCCGTCCTGCGCGAAGGTCTACCGCCCAGTCCGCCCGCGAGACCTGCGGAAGACAGCGGTCAACCAAGCAACACGTCGAGCGCCGCCCGATAGCGGCGGCTGCCGTTCACCTGCGCGCCATTCTTGAGGAGAACGACGAAGTCCCCATTGAGCAGTGGCTGCACTTCGCGAATCTGGGCAATGCTGATGATCGCCGCCCGCGATACCCGGATGAAGCGTTGTGGGTCCAGCCGGGACTCGAGGCTGGCCATTGTCTCGCGCATCAGGTGATGTTTCGCGCCTGTGTGGATCTCGACGTAGTTGCCCGCGGCGACGATGCGGTCGACCTCGCCGACGTCGAGCAATCGAACGCGACGCTCGGAACGGATGGCGAGCCGCAAGGGGTAGCGCTGCAGCTCTCCTCGATCGATCGACTTCAAGGCCTCGGAAACGCGGCGGACGAAGTCGCCATCGGGATGGGCCAGGTGGGAGCGGACGCGTTGCAGCGCACGGCGGAAGCGTTCCGGATCTATCGGTTTCAGCACGTAGTCGAGCGCCTGCGCATCGAACGCCCGCACGGCGTGTTGATCGAATGCGGTCACGAACACCACCGCTGGCATGCGGTTTCCCCTGATGGCGTCAATGACAGCGAACCCGTCGAGTTCGGGCATCTGTACATCAAGGAAGACGAGGTCGGGCGAAAGCGTGCTGATTGCCGAGATCGCGGCTTCACCGTCGCCGCACTCTCCGACGACTTCGATGTCCGGCTCCTGCCGCAGGAGCCGCAGTATCCCGCGCCGGGCGACGGGTTCATCGTCAACGATCAGTGCGCGGATGGTCATGGGGCGGTGCGCCAAGGCAGCTCGATCTCGGCGATGACGCCGCCGTCATCGGAATTTCGCACGTCGAAGCGTTGCTTGTCCGCATACAGCAGGCGCAACCGCGCCCTGGTGTTTGCCAGGCCGACGCGTTCGGTCGTCGCCGGTGGCAGCCCTCGGCCGTCATCGACAACGCGCAGCAGGAGCGAGTCGCCCTGCCGGTCCGCCCTGATTTCCACCTGCCCCGGTCCGGCGCGCGTGGCCAGTCCATGGCGCAGCGCGTTCTCGACCAGGGGTTGGAGGATCAGGTTCGGGACCCGCGCTTCGAGAGCCTGATCAGGGATGAGGATCCGGTAGCTCAGACGCCCGCCGAAGCGGGCCTGCTCGATCTCGAGATAGCTCTGGAGAAAGCCGATCTCCTCGCCGAGCGTCACCTCATGCGCGTCGGTGCTGTCGAGCGAGCGGCGCAGCAACGCGCTGAGCTGCAGGAGGACCCGGTCTGCCGAGTCGACGTTCTCGTGCATCAGCACCGAGATCGTGTTGAGGGCGTTGAAAAGGAAGTGGGGCTGCAGCTGGGTGCGCAATGTCTGCAGGCGGGCATCGGCCAGCTGCGCTTCGAGGCGGAGTTGCCGACGATCCTTTTCCCGGGCGGTCCGCGCGAGTCGCGCCACATGTGCCGCGGCGACGATCAGCCAGTACACCGGGAGGTTCAGCAGAAGCGTCGTGCCAAGCAGTCGGCTGAAGGTGCCGAGCCAGGTGGGCTCGACCTGGGTCGCCCCGACGAATGGCGCCGCCAGCGCGAAGAGCGCCAGGTTGAGCAGGGCGCAGGTCGCCGAAGCGACGCCGTGCACTGCAAGCGCGCCAAGCAAGCGCGGTCGCTGCAGCGGGAACCGTGCCTCCAGTCGCAGCGCGATCGGCGTGAGGGCAGCCCAGACCGCGGCCCAGACGAGCCAGATGACACTGGCACGCGCCCACGCCAACGGTTCGCCGCGCACCTGTGCGGCAAACCAGGCCTGCCCGGCGAGGAGCATCGCGACCAGCGTCCACGCCGCCAGAATGGCTACGCCCCTGCGGCTGATTCCGGCCTCGTTCTCCACCACCGGTCGCGCCCCTTGGTGCTCTTCTCCAGCGAGCTGTGTCATCGGTCGGACTGCTTCCAGTCGCCGACCCCGTCGCCGGCGTTGGCAGCATACCCAAATGCTCCGCGGCTCCCTCCCTGATCGGCACACCGCATCTCTGACAGCACTTCTCCAGCTCACAGCGCCTCCTCAAGTGCCCGCTATGGGTCGAAAGCGGCTGAAGCTTCGACCGCGGTCAACCGAAAGCGGACACTCGGCCCAGGGCGCGCCGGCTCCGAGGAGTCAGCGCACTACGGTGTAGGTGTCTGTGCCCGCCACCATGTCGTGCCATACGCGCAGCTCAACCCCGTTCCCCCCGGTGAGGGCTGCATCGGATCGCGCAGTCACGTGCGCGCCGTCGGGCACGAGTTCCACCTGGCAGGCGTACGCGCTCGCCACGCGCGTGCAGGAACCGGGAATGACAACGCCCTTGGTCCAGCGCAGTGGCGTACCCGTCGCGACCCACATGGCGAACATGATCGCGAGGATGAGCGCGAAGGCGGCAAGTGCGGCTTGCAGTGAGCGGCGTGTCATAGTGGCTAGTCTAGCCACTACAGTGGGCGGCTTGGTTTGCGACCGTCCGCCCCTGGCCCCTAGCTGACATCGAACAACGCACCCGACGGCCGCACAGCTGCCGGCTACGAGCGGTCCTGCGCCCCCGGCCATCCCCATATTCCCGGTTTCGTCGGCCCATTCCACGATTCGTCGCATGGCGGTTGCCAGGCGGTGTCGGGTGATCGCAGCCTGATCCCCGCCGGATGACCGGCATCGCCCTGCGAGTCGCTCGTGAAAACCCTCATCGCTCTGCTGGCCTGGTGCCTGCTGCTGGTGCTGTGCTGGCCGCTCGCGCTGCTGGCATTGGTGCTGTGGCCGCTGGCCTGGCTGGTTTCCCTGCCTTTGCGGCTGATCGGCATCACGTTCTCCGCGATGTTCGCTTTGCTGCATGCACTGCTGACGCTGCCGGCGCGTCTCCTGGGCTGGCGCCCACGACCTGTGCCTGCGTAAGCCGCGCGCTACGCGCAGATCGTGGGCAGGACACCACTCAAGATCGACCGATTACAGGGACACGCAAGCATGAAGACGATCATGTCGATGATGGCCGCCCCACTGGTGGCCGTGGCCATGTCGGGTGGCGCCGTGGCGGGAGGCCATGACGATCCACCTGCCGTGCCGCCGACCGAATCCCTGCAGGACACCATCGCCGCACTCGATGCCGCGGTGTTCGACGCATTCAACACCTGCAGCGACCCCGCGCAGCTGGATCGACATGCCGGCTACTTCGCATCGGACGTCGAGTTCTATCACGACACCGGCGGGGTCACCCACTCGCGGACGAGCATGCTCCAGAACACCGCGAAGCATGTGTGCGGAAAGTTCCGACGCGAGCTCGTACCGGGAACCTTGAAGGTGTTCCCGATCAAGGATTACGGCGCCATCGAACAGGGGGCGCATCGCTTCTGCCACTTCGACAGTGGCAAGTGCGAAGGAATGGCCGACTTCGTCATCGTCTGGCACAACCAGAACGGACTCTGGAAGATCACCCGCGTCCTGAGCTACGGGCACCGTCCTAACGACTAGCCGGCGCGCAGGGCGAGGGATGTGATGGCATTGCGCGCCATCGACGGATCGATAGCGGACATCGGAGGAAGGCGAAGCGCGTCGGCAGTGCTAATGTCCGCGTTCGACCCATAGAGGTCACTCGAAAGGTGCGTATGGAGCGCAATGCTGAGAGGGCAAGGTGGAGTCAGTTCCGGCAATTGCGTATTGCCGCGTGGGTGTCATTTGCCGTTGTGTTGGTCTGTCTGTTCGTAGCAGACGGCGCCATTCTCCTCATCTCGTTCGTCGTGTGGGGCGCTATTTCCGTTGGCGCAGCGTTCTGGCCGTGCCCGTTGTGCGGTCGCCGCGTTGGTTACGTGCCTGCGGGGCCATTCATGCTTCTTTGGCCGTTTGGCGGCTGGTGCACTAGTTGTGGTGGCAGATTGTTTCTCCGCCGATAACGGCGAATGACCGCTTCTGGCAGATAGCGGACATGGTTGGGGAGTGCGGCGCTGGCCACCCGGCCCAATGCAGACGCGCAACCGCGTTGCGTGCCCTTGGGGAACGGCCTGGAGCGCAGCACTCACTGGATATCTCGCTCACGGCTACGAGTCACCGGATTTCGATGCATGGAATTCGACCAGCAGGCCGAGGTCCTCCTGCGTCGGCGCCAGGAACGCATCGCCCTGCGACCCCTGATAGCGTGGGATGCGGACGTCGTAACCACGTTCTACGCGTCGTTGCGCGCGGTCGATATCCTGCACCTCGATGCTGATGCCAAGCACTTGCGGGCCGCCATCGCGCAACGCTTCCGCGGCGGTTCCCGGGCCAGCCGGCTGCAGGGCGAGCAGCTCCTTGTGTCCGACCTGGATGCGGTACCCCTGTGCGGCGATCCGCCGAAGGCGGACGGGTGTGGCGCCACCGAAGCCCATGCGTTCAAGCTGCCTGCGGTCTGCATCCGCGTCCGACGAGAGCAGCCAGATCCCGGTCAGCGCCTGGGCACCATTGGGCTGCTCCTGTGCGACACGAGTATCGACGACGCGCGCCGGCGTCGCTTCGAGCGCGGAATAGTCGATGTAGAAGAGATGGCTGGACAAGGGCGAACGCTCGAAAGCGAACAGACGCCAACGGGGCGGCCTGGAAGGTCCGTCGCCATCGGGGTCGTCGGGCGAAGCGCTGAAGACCGGCGTCGGCGCGAACCCCTGCGCCTTCAGTAGTGCCAGCGTCCCTTCGAGGTTCGACGCGCGCAGGCCGAAGGTGCGCGCGCCGGGGGCTCCATGCAGCGAGGATTGGTCGGCCTGCATGCCTGGATCCAGCTCGGCGTCCGCTCGCTCGATTCCGAACAGTTCAAGGTAGCTGCGATCCCCGAAGCGCACGTAGCGGTTGGCCACGCCATCCGGATTGCGCCCCGGCCGCACCTGGAAGCCAAGCTTCATCGCCATGACCATGCTGACCTGGTCGATGGAGCGCCCCCACAGCAGGGCATGGTCGATCTCGTTGGTGTATCCCGGTTGCCTGTCCAGTTGCCTCGCATCGGCGGCGATCGCGATCGGCGTCGAGGTGCCCAGGATCAGTGCGCAACACAGAGCCGACAGGCGGCTCCATGGCTTGGATCGTTGCAGGTTCATTCCGGATCTCCATGGCAGGTGGCGTGCGCTGTGCGCGCATGAAGCCGTCCGCGCGCGCTGCGGACCACGCACAGCGCATGCGCACATCTGGCTGGAACGCATCGTCCCCAGCCGTCGCCGCCTCGGCGCGCACCAGAAGCCGACCACGAGCATGGACGGATGATTCTTTTACGCCTGCAGCGGACGACGTTCCTGGCAACGCGAAGAGCGCCCCTCATCGTTGGAGCCGCCCGGCGAGGGGCATTGGGATCGGTGCTAATGTCCGCTTTCGACCCAAAGCGGACACTGAAAATCTCGCTTGAGGCATGTCGGGCGACTGGGAGATGGATGGAAATCATGAAACGGATAGCGATTGTCGCGGCTTCGGCCTTCTTGGCTGCATGTGCGTCTGTCCCGAATGCGGCGACATACGCAGGCGACGTTCCCGCCGAGATTTCAGCGAGGCCAGGCGACGAGTTCTCGTGGCGAGGGCGGACCTACACGCCAGACCGCATGGGCGATGCGATTCGTGCAGCCAAGGCGTCTGAGGGCCTCACCTCGGTCGTCCTGCTGTACGGCGACGATGCCACCGTTCAAGACATTATTGATGTTGCGATCATCGCTCGTGCTGCCGGGTTGCCTGCGTTCTATAAGCAAGGCGACAAGCTCAACCCGATCACGGTCAGCCGCTGAGCGCCAAGCAGGGAATGTCCGCTTCTGGCCGATAGTGGACATTGGGCCGGGTGGCGCGGCCGGAGCGATGCAAATGTCCGCTTTCGCCCTAAAGAGGACATCGGAAGCTTGGTAGATTGCCTGCCTTGAAGTTGGGAGTCGAGCGATGCGTGCCTCGTTGGAAGACTGGAAGAATGGCTGGGTTGAGATCGAAGTGGGACTGTCAGTGCGGGACATCGATCTCCTTATCGCTTCATTGCAAGTGATCAAGGCCGATCCCGATCAGCACTTCCATGCCACAAGCGACTTTATCGGCGAGGGGGGAATAGGCCAGATTACATTCCAGATTCAACAACCCTCAGAGGCGAACAACCTGAGTCTTGGTAGTCGGGCCGTCGGCCCAAGCGAATCGATCGACCTCTAACTTGGTGGACCGCTTCTGGCCAATGGCGGACATTGGGCGGGAGTGGGGCGGTCGGCAGTGGCCATGTCCGCTTTCGACCCGAAGCGGACATATGGGACTTCGCTAAGTACAGGTTCGCGGGGTCTCGGTATGCCAGTTTTCCTGAGCGCAACCTACTGGTTGATTGAACCCCTCAATGACCTTCTCGCACGAGCCATGGTTAGTTCTCTCCGTTCTTGTGTTCACGGCCTTGTGGCTTGGGTTGGTGGCGTACTTCCAGCGTTACCTCAGGACGCGGCATCCCGCCGAGTTCGTGGCCTTGGGCGAGCCGTCTTTCCGCATTGGTAAAGGCCAGTTCCTCCGGATTGCCGCATACATCTATAGGCGGCGTCATACCGCCTTGGGCAGCCCGAGACTTTCCTTTATTTGCGATGCGATGGCCGTCTGTCTCACGGCGGTGGTTGGGCTGTATGTCTACGCCTGCTTCACGCTCCCGGGGCGATGACCGGTACGTCGCAACATCCAAGCTGATGCTGCAAGGCGACCGGCCTAAATTCTGGGACAAGCGAACGTCCGCTCCTGGCCGGTAGCGGACATTGGGGCAGGGTGACGGCTGAGACTGGTGCTAATGTCAGCTTTCGACCCAAAGCGGACACTCGGGTTCGATTACTGGAGATCGGGAAGCATGGAGGTAACGAAGCGAAGGATTCGCGAGACTATCGAGCTTGCGTTTGACGGAGTTCCTCGACCGAGCATGTCACTTCGGCAGTTCCTGCTCACGGATGAGAGAGGATTGGCGGGTGACATCACGGAGGAGGAGTGGCGACTGGCTGGGATCATCAGAACGGACTCGAGATGGCAGGACATATCCGATCTTGAGATCGAGCACTGCGAGTGCCAGCTGGCCCACATGCAGGCAGAGGAGTTCCGCTATTACCTTCCGGCCTACATGGTGTACTCGATAGTTCATGCCAATAGACCCATCTGGGAAAGCTCTGTCCCTGGTGGCGTCATCTTCGGGCTTACTCCAAGCAGTGAAGCCCCCCTATACAACCTCTTGCAATACAGTCTTCTACAGCTCGATCAGCGCAATGCAATCGCGGAATTCCTCAGGTACATGGCGAGCAATGCGGCTGTGTACTTACGAGAGGATGCAGAAGGGGCGCTGACCTTCTGGAAAGAATGCGCCTGATGGGCAGCGGCCTTCCGGACAATGTCCGCTTGTGGCCGAAAGCGGACATCCGCGCGGACGCATGGTCGGACTGATCCTCGCGTGCGTTGCCCGCCGTTGCCCGCCGTTGCCCGCCGTTGCCGCCTGCGATAGCGTTGGCGTAGGGACTTGGGGGAAGGATGGAATCGATGCGTGCCGAGCGGTGGGCTTTTACCGCACTCGTCCGCGTGGGAATCGCCGCATCGCTGCTGCTACTCGCCGGCTGCCGCGACCGCGTGCTCGAGTCCCTTTGCAATGACGAAGGAAGGTACCTAGCTGGGCACGACGTAGCGTCCGCGGGCGTGTTGCTCGAGCACTTCGAATACGATGACCCGGGCAACGGGCCCGATCCCGTCAGTCGCGACGTGCTCGCCTTGCTGACGCAGGGCGGAATGCAGTTCGTCGAAGTAAGACGCTCGGAAACGTCGGACCGCGCGCTTGCACCACTGCGCATCGCATCGCCGTACCTGCGCATGTCACTGGAGCCGGTGGGCATGCCAGCTTGCGCGGACGCCTATCGCTTCACGCAGGAGCTGATCGGGACGGTGAGTGCCAGTCAAGAGGTTGCAATCGTCATTCCCCGCGGCCTTTGCTTCGCAGTGCAGGGCGTTGCCGCGCCCTCGGCCGAGTATACGGCGCGCTGGCACCACGACCGGCGCAAGACCTGGTTTAGGTCCTATGATCGAATCACGCAGGGGCTTTACGAGACACGCAGCGGCAGGGCGGTCACAGAGTTCAGGACCTTCGACAGCGACATGCGCTCGGCGCGGGCTGGTCGGTATACCTCCTGCGCCGGCTTGCGCAGTCCCTTCCTCCGCGCGGTTCCGCATGGCATAGATTTCGGAAAGGATCGCCTCATGAATGCGCAGGTCAAGCAGCCTCGCGATCTCAAGGGTCGCTACTACAGTCTCGCCTCCTTCCGCTTCAAGGACATCCCCCCATTTTCGACGGAGAACCTGCCCGATCCCGTCGTCGTACCGGCTTCGGAGATCACGCAGGAACCGATCAACGAGATGATTTCCGCGGCGGAGCTGCAAGCGCGCTTCCGCACGCCACAGGAAAGTCTAGACGGCGCGGTGTTCTCGTCGATGTGCAGGGTGCGCGAGCTGTGCCTGCTGACGCGACGTCAAGACCGACTTATCGCGTCTCCGCTGCCGGCCGACGACCTGTCCTATCAGGGGGCGCAATGGGTGTTCGCGCTGCGCGATGGGGGCGTGCTGGTGCTGGTCATGCCTGCGGTGCCGCAGGACGGCAAGTACGGGCCGGTCCGGCTGACGTTGAATCACTACGACGTCGACCGATGGCTCAAGGCGACTTACAAGGTACCCCTGCCCGGCGTCGCATGGCGCGGGAGCATGGTCAAGCTCGTCGAGTCAGCGACGCTTTCCGGCAATCAACTCGAGGTCGAATTGCTGCAACTGTCTAATACCGGCCGGACCCCTGACCTCGGGACCATCCAGGCCGACCGCGACAATCGGATCATCAGTCGCATCCACGTTCGGGTGGCGCTGCCATTTGCCTTCGGGAACGCGGAAGGTTCTTCCGTTCGATGATGTCCGGTTCTGGCCGATAGCGGACATTCAAGCGGAAGCGGCCAGCCCGCAGTGCTAATGCCCGCTTCCGCCCCGGAGCGGACATCCGGGTAGCCAGGTACATTCTTCGTCGGATCGCTCATCCATGCCGTACTTCAGAGTCAGGCTCTCGAGCGCAGGTATCTCCTATGCCTTCGAGGGAGGTGACTCTGCCATCGGGTTCTTCACCACACGGCTGGTTCGGACGCCCGGTCTCCTGCAGGCCCACCGCGTCGCCAGTGAGCTTGTCCTCTCGGAGTGGCGGCCCGGCGATCCCTATGCTGCTGGCAATGCGGGTGCGATACCCACCTTAGCCATCGAGGATGCCTGGCCTGTCGGCATGCTCTCCGGATGGTTCGGCCCGAGAGGCGGCGACCACGCGTTCTATCTGCACGAGGATCAGGTGACATCGGCCGTCGCGCCGCCCTGCGATGCTAATGTCCGCTGGAGACCCGAAGCGGCTACGCTTCGTCGTCGGGGGTAGTCGAAGAAGCCCGTTTCCGTGCGTCCAACGCACGGCCGCAACGCCATGTCCGCGTGCGGCGCGCGGTCGTCGGGTGTAGTCAATCGGTAACTCCTTCAGGAGTCGGCTCGATCACATCACAGGGGACGAAACGCATGAACAAGGCAATCGCATATCTGGTTATTGCGGTCGTTGGTGTATTCCTCCTGCGCAGCACCGGTCTTCTGGACGGAATGTTCAGTCGGGGGAACCTGGAGGAGCGGGGCAAGTTCTGGCAAGACACCGTGGCGCGCGAGACGCCGGTGGGGACCGGAAAGGATCGGGTGGATGCACTGGTCGCCCGTCATGGCATGACGCTCGAGTGTTTCGATTCCTCCCTCAAGCCACCCGTCTCCGACTGCCTCGCCGACGACCCGGCATCGAAGGGCGGAACGTCGGGACATCCCGTGGCCGTCCAGCTTCGCTTCACGTTCCGCAGCGGGATGCTGGAGAAGTTCGAAACCAGCACGCGCGTTCTCAGGTAGGCCCCTGTCGGCAAACGCAGCATCCGTCGCTGCGTTTGAGCTCGATGTGGAAGTGCCACGTTGGCTGTCGTACTGACGAGCAACCGATCACAGTTGCAGATCAGCGGCAGCTGCGTGGCGGGGCGTCGCAGGAAGTCCGTATGACCTTCGGCGCTGGCCGACGGCGAGAGGTCGCTCGCATTCTCGTTCCATCACGACTCTCCGACCCGATGCCCCATGACCAGACCGCTGACCCTCGCGATCGCACTTTCCCTTGCCACATTCGCGAGCACGCCTGTGTTTGCTGCCGGCGCTGCCAGCAAAGCCGCCGCCGCGACACCCGCGCCGCCGTCGTGGGTAGGAAAGAGCAACGAGTACGCCCGGATCCTGCTTGACGCGCAGGCTCCGTTCGCGCCCGAGGACATGTCGTTCATGGGCGTGCCCGGCTACGACACGCTCGTCACCGACTTGAAGCCGGCGTTCGCCGCCCGCTTCCGTGCGGACACCACGCGTGCCCGCGATGCGCTCGAATCCAGGCGTGCCTCCGAGCGCGATGCGAACGTGCGCCAGGATCTGGAAATCATGATCCGCGCTGCCGACGAGGCGGTCGCGACCAGTGCGCTCAACGAGCAACTGACGCTGCCCTGGCGTGACGCGCCGCAGATCGTGTTCAACGGCGTGCGCACCCTGCTGTCCGACCAGACCCCACCCGAGCGCCGCGCACTCGCACTCGAACGCCTGAAGAACTACGTCGGCCAGGGCAAGGAGACGACTCCCCTCACCGAACTCGCCAAGGCGCGCTATGCGGAGCGTGTCGAAGACCGCACGCTGCTGCGTCCCACGAAGCTGGAAGTCGAGCAGGCGCTGGAGAACGTCGACACCTACGTCGCCGGCATCCGTGATCTGTTCGGGAAGCATCACGTGCCCGGCGCCGATGCCGCGCTGGCCGCGATGGAAACGCAGCTGAAGGACTATGGCCAATGGATGCGCACGACCGTCCTGCCGCAGGCACGCACCGACACCCGCCTGCCGCCGCCGCTGTACGCCAACCAGCTCAGGCAGATCGGCGTCGACATCGACCCGCAGTTGCTGGTCCGCCGCGCGCAGGTGGAGTTCATGGAGACACGCGCGGCGATGGCGCAGCTCGCGCCACTGGTGGCGAAAGCGCACGGGCTGGAGGTCGCCGATCCGCACGACTACGTGGCCGTTGTGCGTGCGCTCAAGCAGGATGCGATTGCCAATGACCAGCTCGTGGGGCGCTACCGTACGGTCATCGATGCGATCGATCCGATCATCCGCAGGGAACGCATCGTCGACGTGCCGAACCGCCCGATGGTGATGCGCCTGGGCAGCGAGGCCGAATCCGCGGTGGTGTCGGCCCCGCACCTGCTGCCGGCGCCGCTGGTCGGCAACACCGGCCAGCAGGGCCAGTTCGTGTTGCCGGTGTCGCTGGCGACGGCGGGCGGCAAAGCGCTGCAGTACGACGATTTCAACTTCGATGCAGCGCGCTGGACGCTCTCCGCACACGAAGGTCGCCCGGGACACGAACTTCAGTTCACCGCGATGATCGAGCGCGGTGTCTCACTGGCGCGCACGATGTTCGCGTTCAACTCGGTCAACGTCGAAGGCTGGGCGTTGTACGCCGAAGCGGAGATGGTTCCCTACGAACCGCTGGACGGACAGCTGATCGCGCTGCAGTTCCGCCTGATGCGTGCGGCGCGCGCGATGCTCGATCCGATGATCAACCTGGGCCAGATCGACCGTGAAGACGCCGGTCGCATCCTGCGCGAGAAGGTCGGTCTGTCGGAGGCCATGACCAAACAGGAACTCGACCGCTACACCTTCAACTCGCCAGGGCAGGCGGGAGCCTACTTCTATGGCTACAGCCGCATCCTCGAGCTGCGCATGGAGACCGAACTGGCGCTGGGCGACAAGTTCGACCGGCTGGCGTTCAACAACTTCCTGCTCGACCAGGGCCTGTTGCCGCCGGACCTGCTGGCCAAGGCGGTGCGTGAGCAGTTCATCCCGGCGATGCGGAAGGGAGTGGCCCTTTCCGTGAAGTGACATCCTGATTCCCGGCGGTAAGAATTAGCATTGACTAATGAATAAGTCATGGCTAATGTGTGGCCATGACTGAACCCGCCGCCCTCACCGCCGTCATGCGTGCCCTGGCCGATCCGACGCGGCGTGCCGTGTTCGAACGCGTCGTCGATGTGGACGAGATCAGCGTTGCCGAACTCACCCGCGGCAGCGGGGTGACGCAGGGCGCGATCTCACAGCATCTGAAGTCGCTGAAACAAGCGGGGCTGGTCATCGAGCGCCCCGAAGGGCGCAACGTCTATTACCGCGCGCAACCCGATGGCCTGGCGCCGCTGGTCGACTGGATGAGCCATTACGGCGTCTTCTGGCGCGAGCGCTTCGCCGACCTGCGCGCGCTACTCAAGGACATCGATCCATGAACGATCAACGGCGGGAGCCAGACACTCAGTCCATCGTGCTCGACGAGGTGTTTCCGCATGCGTCGGAGACGATCTGGAAGGCGTTGACCACGGGCGATCTGATCGCGCGCTGGATGATGGCGCCGCGCGGCTTCGAACCGGTGGTCGGCAATCGCTTCACGTTCCAGACGACGCCAGCCGGTGAGTGGGATGGCCTCATCCATTGCCAGGTGCTGGACGTGGTGCCCTGCGAGCGCCTGAGCTATCGCTGGCGCGGCGGTCATTCGGACAACCTGGGCTATGGCGCGCCGCTGGACACGGTGGTGACCTGGACGCTGGTTAAAGCCGACCACGGCACGCGCGTGCGCCTGGTGCATTCGGGCTTCGTGCTGCCGAAGAACGACACGGCCTTCCGCAACATGAGCGAGGGCTGGAAGAAGGTGGTGCGCAATCTGGACGCTGTCGCGGGCGATGCGGACGCGCTGCCCGCATCGCACGACCACGCGACGCGGCACTGATCCATCGCCGTCGGCACCGCTGCTTTTCACACAGGAAGCCACACCATGAGCCAGGCCTACACCGGCGGCTGCGCCTGCGGCGCGATCCGCTACGAGATCAGCGGCGAGCCGGTCTTCATGAACGATTGCCAGTGCCGCGATTGCCAGCACCAGAGCGGCACGGGACACGGGTCGTACCTGACGTTTCCGCGCGATGGCGTCACGCTGGAAGGCAGCGCAACGCACTGGGACATCGTCGCCGACAGCGGCAACGTGAAGACGCGCGCGTTCTGTCCCCTCTGCGGCTCGCCGGTCTACATGACCTTCGCGGCGATGCCCGGCGTGTTCACCGTGCATGCCGCAAGCCTGGACGACCCCGGGCGCTACCGGCCCCAGGCGGTGACGTACGCGATGCGCGGCCACGCATGGGACCACCTCGACCCGGCCATTCCGGTCTTCCAGAAGATGCCGGGCTGATCGTCCCGGCGAACCGCGTGCGGCTCAGGCCTGCGGAGCGGTCATCCGTTCCAGCTCGGCCAGCGTCGTCATCGCCGCCTCGCGCGATGCGCCGCACATCTCCATCGTCGGTCGCAACGAGGCGCAGAAGGCCGGGCGTTCCGGCCTGCCGAAGAGTCGGCACCGGTAATCATCGTCCAGTTGCACGCACGGCATGCCCGCGGGTTTGCCGTGCGGCATGCCGGGAATGGGCGAAGTGATCGACGGCGCGATGCAGCACGCGCCGCAGTGGGCGCGGCAGTCCATGACGGTGTGGCTCAATCGGCGGTGACCAGCTCCGCGCGATGTTCGCGCAGGGTCTCGTAGATCTCGTCCGTTTCCGGGCGGACGCCGTGCCAGCGCTGGAAGCTTTCGGCCGCCTGCTCGACCAGCATGCCCAGGCCGTCGATGCAGTCGTGCGCGCCGGCCGCACGTGCCCACGCGAGGAACGGGATCGCCACCTCGCCGTAGCTCAGGTCCACCGCGGCAGTGCGCGGATTCGCAAGCGCCACCTGCAGCATCGGCAGCGAGGCATCGCGCGCGGCGGATGTGGCGTTGATGATCAGGTCGAACGTGCCGAGCGAACCGATGTCGCGCAGGTAGCGCGGATGCACGCGGCCGGGCATGGCCAGCGCATCGGCCAGCGCGTCTGCGCGTTCGGGCGTGCGGTTGACGATGTACAGATCGCCGATGCCCGCATCCAGCAGCGACGGCGCCACGCCGCGCGCAGCACCGCCTGCACCGATCAGCAGCGTGCGGCGCGCGCGCAGGTCCAGGCCGTGGCGTTCGGTGAGATCGCGAACCAGCCCCACGCCGTCGGTGTTGTCGCCTTCCCAGCCGGTGGCGGTGCGGATGAGCGTGTTGACCGCGCCGGCGCGACGCGCGCGCTCGCTCAGCGTGTGGCACGCCAACGCCGCGCGCCCCTTGTGCGGCAGCGTGACGTTCGCGCCCACGCCGCCTTCGGCCGCGAACGCGGCGAGGATGGCATCGAACGACTCCGAGGGGGCGTCCATCGCCGTATAGTCCAGCGCGATCCCGGTCTGTCGGCCGAACGCGGCATGGATGCGTGGCGACAGCGAATGCGCGACCGGATGGCCGATGACGGCGAACCGCTTGACCACGGCCGGATTTGCGACGGAAGCGAAGTTGGACACGGCGGGCTCTCGAATAGACTGGGGAACACTAAGACAGGAGACGCACGATGCGACGCAGGACGGCCTTGGCGCGTGGAGTTCCGAGTGTACTGACGTGCGTCGTCGTCGGTGTCGTGTTGTCCGGGCCGGCGTCGGCCTTCCTGTCCGAATTCGGCATCGAAGGGATGGGCGTCGTGTCGACCAAAGCCAGCGAGATCCGCGGCAGCGTCAGTCCGGACGGCCAGCATATCGTCTGGGGCAGTACCGACCGTGAAGGCGGTGCCGGTGGCTGGGATCTGTGGCAGGCGCGCCTGAAGGACGGCCGCTGGCAGGACGCGAAGCCGGTTTCGGTCAACTCCGCGGCCAACGACTTCGACCCGCTGTTCAGTGCCGACGGCCAATGGCTCTATTTCTTCTCTAATCGCCCGGGCGGCGCCGGCGGCGACGACCTGTACCGCGCGCCGGTCAAGGCCGATGGCAGCGTAGGCGCGGCGGAAAACCTGGGCCGCGGTGTGAACACGCGCGGGGACGAATGGGCGCCCACGCCGTCGCGCGACGGCCGACACCTGCTGTTCGCCAGTGACGGACACGGCGGCAAGGGTGGCCATGACCTGTTCGTCGCGCGCTGGGATGGCAAGGCGTTCGTAGACGCCCAGCCCGTGCCGGGCGTGAACACGAAAGCCGACGAGTTCGATGCGGCGTGGCTGGGCGATGGGCGCACGCTCGTCTACGCGCGCTCGCAGGACCCGGCGACCCGGCCGGTGCGCCTGTTCGTCGCGCACTGCGACGGCGCGGCCTATGACGATGCAGGCCCGCTGAAGCTGTCGTTCAACACCGACGACGCCACCACGCTTGGCCCCGCGCTGGACTGGAACAAGCCCGGTGAACTGCTGGTCAGCGGCGCGGCCAAGGCCCCGCGAGCGGGCAAGCTGGACCTGTACCGGATGAAAGCGCCGGCCGTGGAAGGGAAGGAGGGCTGCGTGCGATGAACAGACGGCGCTCCCGGCCACGGAAGGAGAGCCGCGGAATGACGCGCGGCCTGTTCAACGCTGCCTTGACCTCGGGATGCATCGGTTCGTATTTCTTTGGCAAAGCCATGCAGTGGAGTACCAACGACTGGGTCGTCAAAGGGCAATCACTGCTGGATCGTCAGCTCGACAAGGCCGGGTGGTATGCGATTGGATTTGTAGCAGGCGCTGGTTTGGGCGCGTTTCTTGCCTTCACCTGGATGCGCGCGGGCACACGAAGAAGAGGTTGAAGATCTCGCACCTCCTCGTCCACGTCCCCACCGCGCGGCATCGGTACGCGCGTCGCTCCATTGCGCTGTTCCCGGGGAACTCGTGGTGTTGCGAGAGAACCTACAGCCGCTTTCGGTAGACGTGCTGGGTCTTGGCCCGTTCGAATCCCGCGTCTTCATAGAACGGATGCGACTCGGCGCGCACCACGTTCGAACGCACCATCATCTCCGGCACGCCGATCGCGCGCGCCCAGTCTTCCGCCGCACGCACCAGCGCCTGGCCGATGCCGCGCCGGCGCGCGGCGTCGTCGACCACCAGGCCGACGATCTCCACGCGTTCGCCCGTTTCCAGCATCAGGCGGCGCTCCAGCGCGATGAAGCCCAGCAAGGTACGGTCGTCGTCGGTGGCGACGACGACGGGATGGTCGGCACTGATGAGCAACCGGCGCAGGCGCGAGGCGAATGCCGCTTCGTCCTGCGGATAGCCCAGCTGCGCGGACAGGCGCGCAAGCTGCGCGGCATCGTCCTGGCGTGCGCGGCGCAGCGTGGCCGACGTCGACACCGCGTCACCCACGCCGTCAGGCGCCTTCACGCAGCCAGCGCGCCGCGTCGAGCGCGTAGTAGGTGAGCACGCCGTCGGCACCGGCGCGCTTGAACGCGAGCAGCGCTTCCATCGCGGCCGCGCGCTCGTCGAGCCAGCCGTTCTGCGCGGCGGCCTTGAGCATCGCGTACTCGCCGCTCACCTGGTAGACGTAGGTGGGCACGCGGAACTCGTCCTTCACGCGACGCACGATGTCCAGGTACGGCAGGCCCGGCTTCACCATCACCATGTCGGCGCCTTCGTCCAGGTCCAGCGCGACTTCGGTCAGCGCTTCATCGGAATTGGCCGGATCCATCTGGTAGGTGTGCTTGTTGCCCTTGCCCAGCGCCGCGGCCGAACCCACCGCGCTGCGGAACGGGCCGTAGTACGCGCTGGCGTACTTCGCGCTGTAGGCGAGGATGCGCGTGTTGACCAGGCCTTCGCCTTCCAGCGCGCCGCGGATGGCGCCGATGCGGCCGTCCATCATGTCGCTGGGCGCGACCACGTCGGCGCCGGCCTGCGCGTGCGAGATCGCCTGCTTCACGAGTGCATCGACGGTGACGTCGTTGAGGATGTAGCCGGTGTCGTCGATCAGGCCGTCCTGGCCGTGCGTGGTGTACGGATCCAGCGCGACGTCGGTGATGACGCCCAGCTCGGGGAAACGCTGCTTGAGCGCGCGCACCGCGCGCTGGACGATGCCGTCCTCGCGCCACGCGATCGCGCCGTCTGCGGTCTTGCCGGCGACGTCGGGCACGCCGAACAGCGTCAGTGCCGGCACGCGCAGTTCCGCGGCCTGTTCGGCCACGCGCAACAGCTCGTCGATCGACAGGCGTTCCACGCCGGGCATGGACGCCACGGCTTCGCGGCCATCGCGCTCGTGCACGAAGACCGGGTAGATCAGGTCGTTGGTGGTGAGGACCGACTCGCGCATCAGGCGGCGCGAGAACTCATCGCGACGCATCCGTCGCGGGCGTGCGTGGGGGTAGCTGCTCATGGCGCGACATTGTACGCCGGTCATCCCTGGCCACCGCCCGAATGGAATGCTCGCTCCCCTGCCTGCAGGGGAGGTCGGGGAGGGTTGCGAAGCCGCATTCGCGGCGAGCTCGGCGCTGGCGCGCCTCGACCCCTCCCAGCCTCCCCCTGCGAGCAGCGGGAGGGGCGACGATGTCAGGTCGAATACACCCGATACCGCAAAGGCAACAGGCCGACCGTGCTGGCCGGCGCGGGCGTGGTCAGCCCCGGCGTCGCGGCGAAGTCGAGTTCGACCGGTCGCGACTGCCCGTCGGCGGTGAGCTCCAGCGTGATGCGGTCGGCAAGCCTGTGCGCCGCGACCACGCGTGCGTCGAAGCCGGTGCCGGCCTCGCCCGGGGCGATGTCGTGCGGACGTGCGTACAGGCGCGCCGGACCGTCGGCCACGTTCTCCACCGGCAGCGCCAGCGCATGGCCCGGCAGGCGGAACTGCCCGCCGTCCACGCGCCCTTCCAGCACGTTGGCGCGGCCGATGAAGTCGAACACGTACGCCGAAGCGGGCGAACTGTAGATCTCGTCCGGCGTGCCCACCTGTTCGATGCGTCCCTCGCGCAGCACGACGATGCGGTCGGCCAGCTCCAGCGCTTCTTCCTGGTCGTGCGTGACGAACAGCGTCGTCTGCCCGGTGCGCTCGTGCAGCTCGCGCAGCCAGCGGCGAAGTTCGACACGCACCTTCGCATCGAGCGCGCCGAAGGGTTCGTCCAGCAACAGCACCGTCGGGTCGATCGCCAGCGCACGCGCCAGCGCCACGCGCTGCTTCTGCCCGCCAGACAACTGTTCGGGATAGCGGCCTCCGAAATCCGGCAGCTGGATCAGGCCCAGCAGCTCGTTCACGCGGCGGGTGATCGTCGCCTTGTCGGGACGCTTGCGGCGCGGGCGGCTGCGCAGTCCGAAGGCGATGTTCTCGGCCACGGTCATGTGCTTGAACAGCGCGTAGTGCTGGAACACGAAACCGACGTTGCGTTCGCGCAGGCTCAGTCGCGTGGCGTCGTTGTGCCCGAACAGCACCTGTCCCGCATCCGGGTGCAGCAGTCCGGCGATCACGCGCAGCAGCGTGGTCTTGCCCGAGCCCGACGGACCGAGCAACGCGACCAGCTCGCCCGCATCGACGTCCAGGTCCACGCCATCCAGCGCAGCGACGCCGGAATAGCGCTTGCTGAGCTGGCGCAGGTGCAGGTCCATGCCGCTCCGGGTGGGTTGCCGCACGCGGGCGGCGGACGCGCGCAGGGTGACAGAGTCGGCTCCAGCGGTCGAATCGCCGGTCCTCACGCCCGGCGGAGCCGTGCGGTAGGCGCGGTCCGTTGCCGCGGCGGTGACGGGCGCGTCAATGTCGACGATGGGATTTCGCAAGGGCGTCGCCATGGCGTGCCTCCAGCCAGAACTTCAGGATCAGGGTGATGAGGGACAGCCCGGTCAGCAGCGACGCCGCGGCGAAGGCGGCGGTGCTGTCGAACTCGTTGTAGAGGATCTCGATATGCAGCGGCAGCGTGTTGGTCAGCCCGCGGATGTGGCCGGAGACCACCGACACCGCGCCGAACTCGCCCATCGCACGCGCCGAACACAGGAGCACGCCGTACAGCAGGCCCCATTTGATGTTCGGCAGCGTGACGCGGAAGAACATCGTCCACGCACCCGCGCCCAGCGAACGCGCCGCGAGTTCCTCGTCCGCGCCTTGCTGCTGCATCAGCGGGATCAGCTCGCGCACCACGAACGGGAAGGTGATGAACAACGTCGCCAGCACGATGCCGGGTCGCGCGAAGAGGATCTTGATGTCGTGTTCCTGCAGGATCTGCGCGAACCAGCCGCTGGAACCGAACAGCAACACCAGGCACAGGCCCGCCACCACCGGCGAGACCGCGAAGGGCAGGTCGATCAGCGACAGCAGCAGCTGCTTGCCGCGGAAGTCGAAGCGCGTCACCGACCACGCGGTGAGCATGCCGAACACGCCGTTGATCGGAACGACGATGGCGACCGTGAACAGCGTGAGCTTGAGCGCGGCGACCGCGTCGGGCTGCGTGAGCGCATCCAGCCACGCACCAAAGCCGTCGCCGAACGCGGCGCCCAGCACCATGGCCAGCGGCAGCACCACCAGCGCAGCCATCACCAGCACCGCCAGCGCGATCAACGCCCAGCGCAGCCACGCGGGTTCCTGCAGGTTGTGGCGGGCGTCGTCAGACATCGCGCTTGGCTCCCCTGCGTTCGTGCGCGAACAACAACGGGATCGCGTTGATCGCGAGCAGGCATACGAACGACGCCGCCAACAGCAGCGCGGCGATGGCCACCGCACCGGCGTAGTCGTACTCCTCCAGGCGGA
This sequence comes from Lysobacter stagni, assembly GCF_030053425.1. Classification (NCBI taxonomy): domain Bacteria; kingdom Pseudomonadati; phylum Pseudomonadota; class Gammaproteobacteria; order Lysobacterales; family Lysobacteraceae; genus Lysobacter; species Lysobacter stagni. Next base: position 1,136,971 of record NZ_JASGBI010000001.1, read on the forward strand.
TGGTGATCAGCAGCGGCGCGATCTCGGTGCGATAGGGCAGGTTGCCGGCGATGAAGATCACCGAGCCGTACTCGCCCAGCGCACGCGCGAAGGCGAGCGAGAAACCGGTCAGCAGTGCCGGCAGCAATTCGGGCAGCACGACGCGGCGCAGTGTGGTCAGGCGCGAGGCGCCAAGCGAGGCTGCGGCTTCTTCCTGCTCATGGCCCAGCGCTTCCAGTACCGGCTGCACCGTGCGCACCGCGAACGGCAAGCCGATGAAGATCAGCGCGATGACGATGCCGATCGGTGTGTAGGCGATCTTGAGGCCCAACGGCTCCAGCCAGCGGCCGACCCAGCCGTTGGCCGAGTAGATCGCCGTGAGCGCGATGCCCGCCACGGCGGTGGGCAGCGCGAAGGGCAGATCGACCAGTGCATCGAGCAGGCGCCGGCCCGGGAACCGATAGCGCACCACCACCCACGCCACCAGCGCGCCGGCGAGGGACGCCGCCAGTGCGGCGACCAGCGATGCGCCGAAGCTGAGCTTCAGCGAAGCCTGCACGCGTGGGTCCTGGATGGCGCGCAGCCAGCCGTCCACGCCCAGGCCTGCCGCGCGGATCGCCAGCGCCGCCAGCGGCAACAGCACCACCACGCTCAGCCATGCCAGGCCCAGGCCCAGGCTGAGGCCGAAGCCCGGCAGCGGACGGCGTCCGCGGCGTGCAATCACCCGCAACGTGGGCTGTAGGACCGCGCTCATCCCCAGTACTCACGCTTCTGCGACGCGCATCCGTTCGTCCTGAGCGTAGGCGCGTAGCGCTGGAGTCGAAGGATGCCGTCGCCAGCCCGCGCACCCTTCGACTTCGGCCTGCAGCCTACGCTCAGGGCAAACGGTGATCGGGTGATGACGTTGACGGTCACGCGGCTCATGCCATCACCGCGGTCGGTAGATCTTGTCGAAGAAACCGCCGTCGGCGAAATGCTCCGCCTGCGCCTTCTTCCAGCCGCCGAATGCCGCATCGATCGTCACCTGCTTCACCTCAGGGAAGCGTGCCAGGTCCGCGGCGGGCACCTTGTCCGGCTCGGCCGGGCGATACCCGTGCTTCGCGGCGAGGCGCTGACCTTCGGGCGTATACAGGAAGCGCAGGTAGGCCTCGGCCTGCTTGCGCGTTCCGTGGCGGTCCACGTTCTTGTCGACCCATGCCACCGGCGGTTCGGCCTTGATGCTCAGGCTGGGCACGACGATCTCGAACTTCGCGCTCGTGTCGGGATCGGCCAGCGTGAGCAGGGCTTCGTTCTCCCACGCCAGCAGCACGTCGCCGATGCCACGCTCGACGAACGTGGTGGTGGCACCGCGCGCGCCGGTGTCGAGCACCGGAACGTTCTTGAACAGACGCGTGAGGTAATCCGTGACCTTCGCACCGTCCCGGTATTCCTGCGACGCCCATGCCCAGGCCGCGAGGTAGTTCCAGCGCGCACCGCCGGAGGTCTTCGGGTTCGGCGTGATCACGCCGATGCCCGGCTTCACCAGGTCGCCCCAGTCGCGGATCTGCTTCGGATTGCCCTTGCGCACCAGGAACACGATGGTCGAGGTGTACGGCGCGCTGTTGTGCGGCAGGCGCTTCTGCCAGTCAGCCGGAAGCAGCTTGCCGTTGGTGGCGATGGCGTCGATGTCGGCGGCCAGCGCGAGCGTGACGACGTCGGCCTCCAGGCCGTCGATCACCGCGCGCGCCTGCTTGCCGGAACCGCCGTGCGAGGCGCGGATGGTGAGCGTTTCGCCGGTCTGCTGCTTCCACTGCGCGGCGAAGGTCTGGTTGACGTCGGCGTAGAACTCACGCGTCGGGTCGTACGAAACATTGAGCAGCTGCACGTCCTTGGCGAACGCGGCGCTGCTGGCGAGCATCACCGACAGGCCGAACAACGCATTGCGAAGAAAGGTTTTCATGGCGCTTTCCCTGGTGGGGTCAGGTTGAAAGGTCGTGAATCTGGGGTGTGGTTCAGAACGAGAACTGCGCGCGGGTGAAGAAGGCCTTCTCATCCTCCCGATCCGCGCCGGCAGCCGCGCCACCGTCGAACTCGGTCTGGGTGTAGTTGGCCACGAGCTTGAAGTTGCCGGTGAGGTACCAGTTCACGCCCAGCGCCCATGCCTTGGCGCGACGTGCGACCGCATTGGGATCGGCGAACACCGGGAAGGCGTCGTCGTCGATATCGAGTTCACCGTACCTCGCAACCAGTTCCCACGCGCCCCAGCCTGCACTGTCGACCGTAAAAGGATGGTTAGGCCGCGCCACGCCGCGGTATCCGGCGTCCTCGCCGGTGAGCACGTAGCCTGCGACGAGCTGCCACGCCGTGTGGTCGAGCGACTGGCGCGCGCCGGTCGTGGGCAGGACGACTTCCTGCTTCGAGCTGATGTACTCGCCGAGCACGCCGAACGCGTTGCGGTACCAGTACGCCTGCGGCGACCAGCGCGTCTGTTCGCCATCGGCGATCACCGCGCTGCGATAGTTGAAGAACTGCACCTGCCCCGGTGTGCGGTAGCGCGGCAGGAAATTGTTGCCGGCGCCTTCCTTGTCGCCCTGGCTGCCGGCGATGCCGAAGCCCAGGCCCGACAGTGCGTTCGCGTCGTTCTTCCACGGTTCGACGAACACACGGCCGGCGAACTCGAAGTTGTTGTCGGGATTGGTCGTCACCGCATCGCGGCCATCGACGGTGCCGTTGTACACACCGACCGCGTAGCTGACCGTGCTCTTGGCGAACTCGCCCTGCAACTGCACGCCGATGTCGCGGCCGGGCGCGAGTTCGCCCGGGAATCCGAGTTCGATCGCCTCCGTCGCGTTGCTTGCCTGCAGGCGTTCCAGGCCGACGGGGCTCTTGGTCTTGCCGATGCGCAGCGTTGCCGCAGGGCTGAAGCGCAGGTCGGCCCACGCATCGAGCAGCGTGACGCTGTCGCCGGCCAGTTCCGGCGTGATGCGAAACGCGAGCAGCGGGCCCCAGCTGCCCTCCAGCGTGAGCTGCGCGCGGCGCCACAGGAAGGTGTCGTTCTGCGGGATCGCATCGTCGTCGATGTAGAAGCGGCCGTCGGCCTGTGCCAGACCGCGGAACTTCAGTTCGACATCGCCCGGCGGCGGCGACTTCACCGACAGGCCCTTGCTCGCGCTCAGGCTCACCACCGGCGTGCTCGCGACGCGGGCTTCGGCTTCCTCCGCCTGCAGGTCGAGCTTGCGTTCGATCACGCGCAGGCGCTGGTCGAGGTCGGCCAGGCCGTTGGCGTCAGTCGTCTGGCCGGCCGGCGCGGACGCGGTGCCCAGGCGTTGTTCGATGGCCTGCAGGCGACGGGCCAGTTCCTCCACGGTGGGCTGCGCTGTCTGCGCCTGCACGGGCGCGGCCAGCGCACAGGCCAGGATGCTTCCGGCCAGCACGGGTACGGACGGTCTTCGCGTTCGGAACTCGGTCATCGCAGCAATCCAGGCAGGGAGGGGAGGGGCGGCCTCCGCAGGGGGCGGCCGCGAGGCGACTGTCGCCGCGCGGAGGCGGCGACGGAAAGGCAGGTGCGTCATGCGCTCATGCCTTTCCGGTATGAGCGCGAGGGCGGGACGATAGCGAACGACCGCGTGAAGACGGTTGCGACAATGCCCCCGCAGGCCGGCCCAGCGCCTTGTCATGGATCAAGAAAAAGACCGGCGCCCTGGGGCGCCGGTCGGGGTGGTGCGGTTTGCGGGGAGGCGATTACGGCTTCAGGTTCGTCGCCGTGCACACCAGGATCGCCGCGCCCTGCAGCGGGTGGATCAGCTTGGCATCGCGCAGGCGATGCTGCAGATCGACCATGCACTGCACGTACCTGCCCGGGTTCTTCGCGGACGACTTGCACAGGTTGTTCCAGGCCTGCACGTTGGCGCCGACGATGAAGCCACCCGGCTCGAGCACATCGACCGTGGTGTTGCACTTGCCGATGCGCGCATCGCCGTTGTTCACCTTCCAGCCCATGTCGCGGTACAGCGCCGGGGTCAGGTCGACGTTGTACTGCGCCTGCACGGTCGGTGTGTCGAACGGCTCCATCAGCGCGTTCGGTGCCAACGCCGTGTCGTAGTGCGAGAACGTCGAGCCAGGTGCGACGACGGACGGCGCATACAGACGCACGCGGCCGGTGTCGTCGGCGCCCTGCAGCAGTACCGGATCGACCTGGAAGGTCACGTTCACCGGCAGGTTCGCCTTGAACGTGTTGCCGTCGGCCAGCGTGATGCGGATGGCGGGGATGGTGATGTTCGGGTCCGAACCGCCCAGGTCGGGCGGCGGCGAGCCGGCGACGTTGTCTGCCACCACCATGCCGATGCCGCCCGCGGCCTGCACGTTCGCCGCCTTGATCACGAAGCCGCAGGTGCCGCGATCCACCAGCACCAGCTTGCCGGCGACCGCGGCCGCATTGGTCAGCGGCGTGCAGGCGTCGGTGGTGCTGAGCCCCGAGGCGTTCGACTCATCCAGCCCCTGCACCACCTGCCCGGTGAAGTTCGCCGGCGACACCGGCGGGCCGAAGCTCGCGGTGCCGTACAGGTAACGCCCGGCGATGCCGGCAGGCGCGGTCACGGTGAAGTACTGGCGGTTGTCGAGCACCAGCGCCGCTTCGTTCTTCACGCGCGTACCCGACCACACCAGGCGGCCTGCGGTACGCATCGTCTCCGCGCGCTGCGCCGGCGTGCTGGTCGGACTGTTGAAGCCGATGCCGAGCGCGTTGTCGTACGCGTTCTGCGTGTACGCATCGGAACGCGGGCCTTCGCCGTCGAAGTCGAGGAACTGGCCGGTGCTCTTGTCCAGGAAACCCTGGAAGCCCAGGCCGTGCCCGATCTCGTGCATCACCACGTTGAGGAAGTTGATGCCGCCCGGCGGTGTCTTGCCGTCCAGGCCGTAGTACCAGGTCGTGCCGACCAGGCAGTCCGGCTTGCCCAGGTCGCCGTTGAAGCGCGAAACGATGTCGGCCGGATCGTCCGGAACCGGGTCGAGGTCGACGCCGGCCAACGAATCGGCGAGCGCCGCGTTGTACCAGATGCCCTTGATCGGCGCGTTCGGATAGTCGCGGTCGACCCAGTTCGCACCGGCCGAACCCAGAGTGGCGCCGGTGGCGGTGCAGTTCAGCCGCTGGAACGAGGCGCCGACCTTGATCGGCACGTCGCTCTTGAGCACCGAACCCCACAGGTCCATGGCGAAGCGGTAGACGATCTGGCGCTGCTGGCCGACCGTGGTGCCGGGGTTGAGTCCGACCGGCGTGGCCGGTGTCGGATCGTCCAGGCCCAGGCCGGTGCCGGCATCGCCGTTGAGCAGCACCAGCTGCGCGGCGTCGGCGTGTGCGAATGCGAAGGCGCCGGCAAGGGCCAGCGCGGAGGCGAGGAGTTGCTTTCTCATTTCAGCAGCTCCTCGTTCTGGGCTTCGTTGTCGGCGTGGTCGCTGCCGTCGGTGTGTTCGACGACGAGCTGGCCCGAGGCGTCGTGCGTGGCGACCAGCGAGGTCATCTGCGATTCGGGCACCTTCACCGAGACACCACCGTGCGAGCCGCGACGCACCGTCGCGCGCGCCGCCGCCGCGTCGCGCGGCGCGTTGAACGTCTTGGCCATCGCCGGCGCGACGCGCGCCTGCTGGCCCTGCGTCAGCGCCTGGTCAAGCTGCGCGCTTTCGCTCGACGTGAGCGGACGAAGACGTCCGGTCTCGGCATCGATGCCGACCTTGACGCCTGCATACGTCACGACCTGCGTTTCGGACTGCTTCTCTCCCGCCTGGGCGTTCAAACACATCCCAAGCGCCACACCTGACAACCAAAGCGCGGATCCAATCCTTTTCATGGGTCAAGTCCCGATCTGAAGGTGATGGAACACCCCCGCGATGGCTCATCGCGAATCGATCGTGGGGATGCATGTGGGCTTCCCCCTTCAGCCCGGCCCGAGTGTGCACCTGCCCGCGCGCACGCGACAAGCTTGCGGCGCAACATCGTGCGCCGCTACGTATTCAGCGGGAAAAAGCGGTCACGCAGCACGCCGCGCGTGATGGCGGCGTCATGACGACTGGCGTCAGATGAGACCGAAGCCGAGGTTGAGCCGGACGATGGCCACCACGATCACGATGCCGTTGAGCACCAGGCCGGTCTTGGCGCGACCGCGGTTGCCCGGACTGGTGAAGAGGATGCCGAGCGCGGCGATGATCGCGCCGACGGCCGCGAAGGGAATCACCAGCCAGTTGGCGATGCCGAGGAATGGAATCAGCGCGAAGAGCATCAGGATCATCGCGACGATGCCCCAGATCAGGCTGATCAGACCCATGGCGTAACTCCTGTTCGAGTGGCCCGGCGACGGCCGGGGTTCGGAGCAAGATTAGGACGCACGACGGCGCGCGAACAGCCGCATCCGACGAAACGCCCGATTCCGCCCCCGAAGCGCGTCCTGCGGGGACGGATGCGGGATCAGGCGTGCACGCCGTCGATCTCCACGCGCAACTCTCGGCGGCACACGGCCGCGTGCAGCACCACGCGCGGGACGTCCGGTCCCAGTCGCGCGTCGAGCTCGCGCGTGACCTGCTCCAGTTCGTCGTCGTTGCGCACGTACACCTTCAGGCGCGACTGCGGGCCGAAGTGGGCCGGCAGCGTGGGACGCTGCGCACGCGCCGCGGCCAGCAGGCTGTCGAAGTTGGCCAGCGTCTCGTCCAGCTGCGTCACCACCGAACCGGCGTGCTGCGACTCGTGGCCGACGATCGCGGCAGTGCCCGAAAGCATCAGCGGCATCGTGCTGTTCACCGGCGGCAGCATCGCGCGGGCGAAGCTCGGCGGCTGCGGGCCGTACTGTCGCGGGTAGCGGTACGCGCTGATCTGGCGCGGGTTTTCCAGCGGCGTGCCGGGCACGCGCGCGGCCAGCCAGTACACCTGCAGCCGGCGCGCACCGTCGACACGGCCGATGGCGGTGGCGGCGGGCAGCGTCTGAGTGTCGACGTGACCACCCAGGCCACGCGCGCGGCCGACGCAGAACTGACGGTAACGTTCCTCGTCGCCTTCGCCGATGGTGATGCCGTCCAGGTAGTTCCACACGCGCAGCAGATGCGGATAGCCGCGCTGTTCGAGGAATTCGAGCAGCCGGCGATACAGGCGGTCCGCCGTGGACTCGATGTCGCTCTGGCCCTGTTCGCCATCGCGCTCGTCCAGTTCGATCGCGCCGAACTGCAGCGCGCCGTCCTCGGCCCAGGCGACATCGCCGTCGCGACCACGCAGCACCGGGCCGCTGCCGCGCCAGACTTCCAGCGGCGCGGTGCCGTGCGGTTCCAATGCCACGCGCAGGTAGCGCGGGTCGTCACGCACCGGCGCGCGCGAGCCGAAGCCGATCACGGCCAGGGTGTCGGGCAGGGCGAGCGCGTCGTCGGGCGAGCCGTCGAGGTAATCCACCGACCAGTGCAGGGCCGGCATCGGCATGGGGCGCACGGCGCTCATCGTTGCGCCTCCGGACCCGGCTGCAGCGTGTCCGCGCCGCCGCCCAGTCCCACGTCCACGCGCACCTGGCGACGTCGGCGCGCCCAGCCGCGCAGCGCCTGCGGCGCCATGCTCAACGCGGTCATCGCATAGATGAAGCGGAACAGGCGCAGGCGGCGAAGCACCGCGGGGTTATCGAAGACATCACCGGCCAACATCGAGATCACCGCCTGTTCCACTTGCCACACATTGCGCGGATGGTTGAAGAGATGGCGCATCACCGGCGTCGTGAACCGGTAGATGAACCACTGGAAAAGTTTGAGGCCGCGACGCAGGCGCGCGTCCATCGCGCGTTGCAGCGCCGCTTCGCGCGAAGGCTCGCGCAGCGCGCCGTCCACCACCTGCGCGGCCTGCTCGGCACTGTTCATGCCCAGGTACACGCCGGAGGAGAACACCGGGTCGACGAACGCGTACGCGTCGCCCACCATCACCCAGCCCGGCCCATGCATGCGCGTGCAGGTGTAGGAGTAGTTGCCCGTGACGTGCACCGGCGCCACGCGCTGCGCGCCCTGCATGCGCGCCTGCACCTGCGGCTCCGATTCCAGCGTCTTCATCAGGAACGCTTCGTTCTCGCCGCGGCGCGTCTTCAGGTATTCCGGGAAGCACACCGCGCCGATGCTCATCACGCCGTCCTGCAGCGGGATCAGCCACATCCAGCCATGCGGGAAACGCTGCACGGTGATGTTGCCGGCGTCTTCGCCGTCGCGGCGTTCGACGCCGGTGAAGTGGCTGAAGATCGCCGCCGACTGGTGCAGCGGGTTCTTCTTCTTCAGCTTGAGCTGGTTGCCGAACACCGTGTCGCGGCCGCTGGCGTCCACGACGTAGCGCGGGCGCACGGTGAAGGCCGCGCCCTGGTCGTCGCGTGCATGCACCAGTGATGGGCGGCCGTCCGCATCGAACTCGACGCGTTCGACCTTGTGCTTCTCGCGCGCGTCCACGCCGCTGGCCAGGGTGTGGCGGAACAGCAGTTCGTCGAACTGCTCGCGCTTGACCTGGTACGCATAACCGAACGCGGGGTTGAGCGCGCGTGCAAAACGGAAGGTGTTGTACTGGTCCGCGCCACCGGGCACGCCGTCGTCGCCGACGATGGGGAATTCCGCGCCGGGCTTGTACGTGCCGATCGCCTTCACCTGCTCCAGCACGCCCAGGCGTTCCAGGATCGGCAGGTTCATCGGCAGCAGCGATTCGCCGATGTGGAAACGCGGATGGGCATCCTTTTCCAGCAGCAGCACCTTCCAGCCCTTGCGGGCGAGCAGGGTAGCCGCGGTGGTGCCGGCCGGGCCGCCGCCGATCACCAGCACGTCGGGTTCCAGGTGGGCGGAGGCGTTCGGGCTGGCAGCCGGGGCGGGCGCGCCCGGGGCATCCACTGGGGCGGATTCAGTCATGTGCGAATGATAAGGGAACCGCCCGTCGGGCTCCGTGGCGGCGGCCGGCCTCCCGTCCGGGGCGGGTAACGGACCGCGACGGGCGCCACGGTTGCGCGGGCGGCGCCTTTGCCGGATCGTGGCGTCCCTCGAAACGCTGTTGGAATGCCCGATGTCTGAACAAAGTCCCGTCGAACGCGAGCTGGCGCAGCTGCTGGTCTCGAGCCTGAACCTCGAGGACGTGACGCCCGAATCGATCGACCCGGAAGCCGCGCTCTTCGGCGAAGGCCTGGGGCTGGATTCCATCGACGCGCTGGAGCTGGCGCTGGCGATCTCCGGCAAGTACGGCTTCCAGCTGCGTTCGGACAGCGACGAGAACCGTCGCATCTTCGCGTCGCTGCGCTCACTGGCCGCGCACATCGAGCAGCGTCGCGCCGCTTGACCCCCCGCGCCGGATCCCTGTCTTGAACGCCACCGCCCTGCGGTCGGTCGCGGGCCCCGCGCTGGCGGTGGTACTGGCGGTCGCCTATCCGCTGCTCGCGCACTGGGCCACCCACGACGGCGGCGGTGTGTCCGCGGCCGTGGCGCTGGCCGACCTGGTCGCGCTGTGCATGGCCGGGCCGCTCGTGCAGGGCCGCACCTGGGCCTGGGCGCTGGCGGCGGTGCTGGGCGCCGGCCTGGTCTGGCTGGCGCGCACGCCCTATGCGCAGATGCTGCTGCTGGCTCCGCCGATGGTGTTCGTCGGCTTCGTCGCGTGGATGTTCGGGCGCAGCCTGCGTCCGCCCCGCCAGGCGCTGATCACCCGCATCGTCTCCGCGATGGAGCGCACCGAGCCGGCGCGCCTGCCGCCGGAACTGCTGCGCTACTCGCGCCGCCTGACGTTGATGTGGGCGCTGCTGCTGGCCGCCTTGGCGGTGGCCAACGGCGTGCTGGCGCTGATCGCCGTGCCCGACGGCGTGCTGGCGCGCATGGGCCATACGCCGGCGGTCAGCATCGGCCAGGAGGAATGGTCGCTGTTCGCCAACCTGCTCAACTACGGCATCGTCGGCGGCTTCTTCGTGGGCGAATACGCCCTGCGCAAGCGCCTGTTCCCGCACCGCCCGTACCGGCATTTCTTCGATTTCCTGCGGCAGATGGCGGCGCTGGGTCCGCGCTTCTGGCGCGACCTGTTCAACTGAGCGTCCGCCCGGGCCCGGCCCGCCATGCCGGTGGCTTATCCTGAGCGCCCTCCGACGCCGCCCTTCCGCATGCGCTTCGCGATTCCCGCCGACCACCCCTGCCTGCCGGGTCATTTCCCGGGACGGCCCGTGGTGCCCGGCGTGGTGCTGCTGGAGCGCGTGGTCGAGGCGATCGAAGCCGTGCACGGCCCGCTCGAAGGTCTGCGCCTGCCGCAGGTGAAGTTCCTGCAGCCGCTGTTGCCAGGGCAGCCGGCGCGCGTGGAGCTGGACGGCGAAGCGCCACGCTGGCGCTTCCGCGTGCTGCGCGAAGACACCGTGCTGGCCAGCGGTGAAGTGGTCGCATCGCGGGAAACGCCATGAGCGCGCAGTGGAAGCAGCGGCCCGAAGGCGGCGGCCGGTTCGCGCTGTGGCTGATCCGCAGCATCGCGCGCCATGGCGGGCGCGCACTCGCTCGCGTGTGCCTGTATCCGATCACGCTGTATTTCCTGATCGTGCGCGGCCCGGAGCGTCGCGCCTCGCGTGCGTACCTGGCGCGCGCGCTGCAGCGCGAGCCCACCACGCGGGACGTCGCGCGCCACATCCACACCTTCGCCGCGACCATCCTGGACCGCGTGTTCCTGCTGGGCGGCGAACTGACGCGCTTCGACATCCGCACGCTTGGCCTGCCGGCGCTGGCACAGCGCGTGGACCGTGGCGAGGGCGTGCTGATCTTCGGCTCGCACCTGGGCAGCTTCGATGCCCTGCGCGTGCTGGTGTTGACGCGCCCGCAGCTGCGCGTGCGCATCGTGCTCGACATCGGCCACAACCCGGCGCTGACGCAACTGCTGGACGCGCTCAACCCCCAGCTCGCGCGCGACGTGATCGACGCAGGGCAGGACGGCGTGTCGATCGTGCTCGCCATCCAGGAAGCACTCGCGCGCGGCGAGCTGGTCGCGCTGCTGGTCGATCGCGTGGCGCCGGGCGATGCCGCGGTGCGTGTGCCGCTGCTGGGAAGCGACGCGCCGTTCCCGACCGCGCCGTGGCTGCTGGCGGCCACGCTGAAGGTGCCGCTGGTGCTCGCGTTCGGCCTGTACCGAGGCGGCAACCATTACGACCTGGTGTTCGAGGAATTCAGCCCCGGGCTGGACATTCCGCGGCAGCATCGTGGCGAGGCGGTGCGCGAGCTGGTGCAGCGCTATGCGGCGCGGTTGCAGCATCATCTGCGCGACGCGCCCTTCAACTGGTTCAACTTCTACGACTTCTGGCATGGCGATGACGCAGCGGGACATTCGAACGGCGCGGTACTGGACGACGGGCGCGGCAACACTGCTGCTGGCGGGCACGGCGCTGTGCGCCGCGGCGGCTGAACCTGCAGTCGATACCGGCTGGATCCTGTCGCGCATCGCGCGTCCCGCGCCGGCCAGCACGCCGTTCCTGGAAGTGCGCGGCAGCAAGCTGCTCAAGGCGCCGCTGCGCCTGACCGGCGAGTACCGCCGACCCGACGCCGACACGCTGGTGCGCGAAGTGCGCGCGCCATACGCGGAAACCACCACGCTGCGCGCGGGTGAGGCGGTGATCGAGCGCGCGGGCCAGTCGCCGCGGCGCTTCCCGCTGGCGCGCGTGCCCGAACTGGCGGGCCTGCAGGCGAGCTTCGGTGCACTGCTGGCCGGCGACACCGCCGCGCTGGAACGCCATTACGTCCTGGGTGCCGACGGCTCGCGCGAACGCTGGACGCTCACGCTGACGCCGAAGGATCCGGCCGTCGCCAAGCGCGTGAGCGCGATCGTGCTGTCCGGCGGCGGCGCGCAGTTGCGCTGCATCGAAACCCGTCCGGCGGGCGGCGGCGATGCGCAGCGCACGCTGATGTCCGACGCCGCAACGCAGGCCGCCGGGGTCACCGATGCCGCGGCGCTGGCCGCCCTTTGCCACGGCGAACCCGCGCGATGAGCGCCACGCGGCGGCTGGCCCTCGCACTGCTGTGGCTCGCCGTGCTGGCGCTGTTCGCGCTGCTGGTCGCGCCGCGCGTGCAGGTGAGCGGCGACCTGCGCAAGTTCATGCCGGCGCCGCGCACGCCGGCGCAGAAACTGCTGATCGATGAACTTGGCGAAGGGCCGGGTTCACGGCTGTTGCTGGTCGCGCTCTCAGGCGAACCGCCCGATGTGCTGGCCGTGCAGTCGCAGGCGTTGCGCGAGCGGTTGCTGTCGGCGCGCAGTGCCGTGGACCACCCCTTCAAGCTCGTCACCAACGGCGCGGACCTTGGCCTGGATGCGATTCCGGAGCGCCTGCGCCCGTATCGATACCTGCTGTCGCCGACGCTGGACACGCAGCGCTTCGACGCAGCGTTCCTGCGTACGCAGCTCGATGCACGCGTGCAGGACCTCGGTTCGCCCGCGGCGGGATTGATCGAGCCGCTGCTGCCGTCCGATCCCACGCTGGAGACGCTGAAGCTGGCCGAAGCGTGGCAGCCGGCGAACGCACCGCAGCGACTGCATGGTGTCTGGTTCGACCGCGCCGGACGCGAAGCGCTGCTCGCCATCGAAACGCACGCGGCTGGTTTCGATCCGGAAGGCCAGCAGAAGGCAGTCGATGCGATTCATTCGGCGTTCGCCGCGGTAAGCGTCAACACCAGGACGCAGCTGACGCTGACCGGTCCTGGCGCGTTCTCGGTGGAGATCGGCGGCCGCACCGCGCGTGAGGCCAGCCTGATCGGCATGCTGGATTCGCTGGTGTTCGTGCTGTTGCTGTGGGTGGCCTACCGCAGCTGGAAGGCGCCGCTGCTGGGCGGCCTGCCGCTGGCGAGCGCGGGCCTGGCCGGACTGGGAGCGGTGGCGCTGGCGTTCGATGGCGTGCACGGCATCACCATCGCGTTCGGGTTCACGCTGATCGGCGTGGTCCAGGATTACCCGATCCATCTGTTCAGCCATCAGCGCGCAGGCATGTCGCCTTGGGCGAGCGCGCGTGCGCTGTGGCCGACGCTCGGCACCGGTGTGGCGTCCACGTGCATCGCGTACGCGACATTCCTTGTCTCCGGCGTGGACGGGTTGCAGCAGCTCGCGGTGTTCACCGTGGTTGGACTGGCGACGGCCGCACTGGCCACGCGCTTCCTGTTGCCAGCGCTGATCGATCCGTCCCCACACGACGCCGCCGATTCGGCCTGGCTGGCGCGCGCATGGTCGGCACTCGCGCGCTGGCCGCGGCTGGGCGCGTCGGGCGCCATCGCGCTGGCCGCGCTTGCGATCGCGGTGGTGACGTTCGCACCCGGCGCGGTGTGGCAGAACGACCTGGCCCGGCTGACGCCCGTGCCGCCGGCCGCGCTCGCGCGCGACGCGCAGTTGCGCACGGAGCTGGGCGCGCCCGACGTGCGTTATGTCATCGCGGTGCAGGCGAGCGACACCGAGGCCGCGCTGCGTGCCTCCGAGCGGCTGATGCCGGCGCTGGCGACTCTGCGGACGGAGGGCGCGATCGCCGGCTTCGACCTGGCCGCGCGTTACCTGCCCAGTGCCGCCACGCAGCGGGAGCGCCAGTCGCGCCTGCCAACGGACGACGCCCTGCGTTCGCAGTTGCGCGACGCGATGCACGACGGCCCCTTCGCCGACGACGCATTCACCGACTTCCTCGCCGACGTGGCGCGCGCGCGCGCCGCCGCGCCGCTGGCACCGCACGATCTGGCCGGCACGCCGCTGGCCGCCAGCGTCGAAGGCCTGCTGCTGTCGCGCGATGGGCGCGCAACGGCCCTGGTCGCGCTGACCGGCCTGGACGACGTCGACGCGGTCGCGCGTGTCGCCCAGGCCAACGGCGCGCAGTTGCTCGACCTGAAGCAGGCTTCGGAATCGTTGGTGGCCGCGTATCGCGAGCGGGTGCTGTGGGCGTTGGCGCTGGCCTCGGTGCTGCTGGCCGCAGCGGTGTGGTTCGCATTGCGCTCGCCGCGCCGCGTGCTGCGCGTGCTCGCGCCGATGGCGCTGACGACGCTGCTGATCCTCGCCGTCCTGCGCGGCGCGGGCATCGAGCTCAACCTGTTTCATCTGGTGTCGCTGATCCTCGCCGCGGGCCTGGGCCTGGATTACGCGCTGTTCTTCGACCATGCCGGCGACGATCGCGCCGAGCAGCTGCGCACGCTGCACGCGGTGATCGTGTGCAGCCTGACCACGCTGCTGGTATTCGCGTTGCTGGCGGCGTCGAGCATTCCCGTGCTGCGCGCCATCGGCGGCACGGTCGCGCTGGGCGTGGCGTTCAACTTCGTGCTGGCGTTGCTGATCGTGCGCGCACCGGTTCGGGAGGGCGACGATGCCGACGCATGAGGACATCGCCACGCTGGTGCCGCATGCGGGCGGCATGTGCCTGTGGGACGACGTGTTGGCGTGGGATGCGCAGTCGATCCGCCTGAGCACGCAGCGCCATCGCGATCCCGAGCATCCGTTGCGCCATGCGGGCCGGCTGCATGCGGTGCACCTGTGCGAATACGGCGCGCAGGCCATGGCCGTGCACGGTGGCCTGCTGGCGCGCGCTGCGGGCGAGGGCGTCAAACCCGGCATGCTGGTCGCGTTGCGCGGCGTGGAGATCGATGCGACGCGCATCGACGACCTGCCCGGCGCGCTGGAGGTCCAGGCGCAATGCCTGATCGCCGACGCCGCCGGAAGCCAGTACCGTTTCGTCATCACGCATGAAGGCCGCACGCTGGCGCAGGGCCGCGCCGCGGTGCTGCATCCGTCCGGGGAGGAATCCGCATGAGCAAGCCCAAGGTGCGTCGCGCGCTGGTGACCGGCGGCAGCGGCGACATCGGCAGCGCCATCTGCCGCCAGCTGGCCGCCGATGGCTGCGAGGTCATCGTGCACGCCAACCAGCGCCTGGAGCGCGCGCAGGACGTCGTGGCCGGGATCATCGCGGCCGGTGGTCAGGCGCACGCCGTCGCATTCGACGTGGCCGACGCGGCCGCATCGCAGGCGGCCATCGCGGCGATCCTCGAAGGCGGCGCAGTGCAGGTGGTGGTGAACAACGCCGGCATCCACGACGACGGCCCGATGGCCGGCATGAGCGAGACGAAGTGGAAGCGCGTCATCGATGTCTCGCTGCACGGTTTCTTCCACGTCACCCAGCCGTTGCTGTTGCCGATGGCGCGCACGCGCTGGGGCCGTGTGGTGAGTGTGTCGTCGGTGGCGGCCGTGATGGGCAACCGCGGCCAGACCAACTACGCCGCCGCCAAGGCAGCCCTGCACGGTGCGACAAAGTCGCTGGCGCGCGAGATGGGCAGTCGCGGCATCACCTGCAACGTGGTGGCGCCCGGTGTGGTCGAAGGTCGCATGGCCGAGGGCGCATTCTCGCCGGAGGCATTGAAACAGCTGGTTCCCGCTGCCCGCGCCGGTCGCCCGGAGGAGGTCGCGGCCCTGGTCGGCTTCCTGTGTTCGGACGCTGCCGGTTACATCAACGGGCAGGTCATCGGCATCGACGGCGGAATGAGCTGAACGACCGGCGACAGGCATCGCTTCCAGGCGACCGCCGCTGGCGTACGATCCCCGCATCTCCACCTGGAGGCGTCGCCATGCGCCGCATCGCCCGTTCGCTGATCGGAATTGCCCTGCTGGTTCCCGTGCTGGCCGTCCTGGCCGGGTGCTCGTCCACCTCGCAACTGGTCACCGGCACGCCGCGCGCGCCGATCGACCCCTCGCAGGTCCGTGTGTATTACTCCGCGCCTCCGGGCGGGTACGAGGAGATCGCGCAGCTGGAAACCTCCAGCGGCGGTTTCACGTATGGCGAACAGAACAAGCTCGACGACGTGATCAACAACCTGCGCACGCAGGCGGCCAAGCTGGGCGCCAACGGCGTGCTGTTCGTCGGCAGCCAGAACAGCATGGGCGGCAGCACCATCGGCGTGGGTGCCGGTGGCGGCAGCTACGGCGGCTACCACGGCGGTAGTTTCAGCTCCGGCGGCATCGGCGTGAGCATCAGCCCGACCAAGAAGTACGCCAGCGGCGTCGCGATCTACGTGCCCAATCCGCCGCCGGTGCAGCAACCGCCGGTCTCGCCGACGCCTCCCGCACCTCCTGCACCTCCTGCACCTCCCGCGTCGCCGGTGAAATGACCCGGCCCGGCGGCCGTCAGCGGGCGACGCTCAGCGCGCCCGCGTAGGCAGCGCCGCGGGCGGCGGCGAGGCGAACTCGCCGCTGGGGTCGTCGATCAGCGCCGGGTGCGCACGCACGAGGCGGTACATGGCGCCAAGGCCACCGCGGCGCAGCACACCCAGCACCACGTGCGAGGTGATGCGCGAGAAGTCGCGCAGTGGCTTGAAGTGGCTGGGACGGAATTCCTCGTCCGCGTGCACGCTCTTGTAGCGCGATTCGATGGGCACCGAGACACAACGCGTGCCCAGCTGCTGCGCGGCGGAAATCAGGATCTGCGCTTCGAACACGAAGTCCTCGCCGGGCACCTCGGTCAGTGCGGCGACCGCGGCCGGGTACAGGCGCTGCCCGCTCTGGCTGTCGGCCAGCTGATAGCCGGTGCCCCAGGCGATGCCCCAATCGGCGAACTCGTTGGCCAGTCGCCGGTACAGCGGCTGCTGCGAACGCCGGCGCAGGCGCGCTCCGATCACGATGTGGTCCGGGTAGCGGTTGGCCGCGGCCAGCAGGCGCGGGATGTCGCCCGGCGAATGCTGGCCGTCGCCGTCCATGCTGATCACTGCGCGCGCACCCATGCGCAGGGCTTCGGCGAAACCGTCGCGCAGGCTGGCGCCCTTGCCCATGCGCTGCGGATGGCGCAGCACGGTGACGGGCAGGTCGGCGATGCGGTCGGCGGTGCCGTCGTCGGAGCCGTCGTCCACCACCAGCACGCGCGGGCATTCGGCCAGTGCGCCCTCCACGACGTCGCGGATGCGCAACGCTTCGTTGAGCGCGGGAATGACGATCACCAGATCGTGGCGGGACAGCGGCGTGCGCGCCGGACGTGCGTTCGCGTCAGTCACGGACCACCTCCACGATCAGGTCGTGCGCCGGGCCGGCCATCAGCCTGG
Organism: Lysobacter stagni; assembly: GCF_030053425.1. NCBI lineage: Bacteria > Pseudomonadati > Pseudomonadota > Gammaproteobacteria > Lysobacterales > Lysobacteraceae > Lysobacter > Lysobacter stagni. The sequence continues at coordinate 1,153,960 of NZ_JASGBI010000001.1, forward strand.
CTTCGCCTTCGCCACGTGCAAGGACGTCGAACAGCGGCAGCATCGGCGCCATCGCGTTACCCGAGGTGAAGCGCGACAGGGGGCCGTCCGCGTGCGAGGTGGATACGTCGGCCAGGCGCGCCTGCAGGCGTGCCCCCGTGCCGGTACGCGACAGCACCAGCGCGCCGCCGAGCAGGCCTTCGCTGGGCGCGACCCGTGCGATCGCACCGGTGGCCTGTCCGTCGTAGGCGACCAGCAGCACGGACTCGTGGCCTTCGGCGAGCTGCGCGAGGGCGTCGAGCAGGCCCTGGGCGAAACTGGCCGTGTGGGCGCTGATCGCGCTGGCCGGATGCATCGCCCCGGTGCCGATGGTCCAGTAGCCGGCGGCGGCGTTGTGCACGGAGTTGTGGAAGCGCGTGGGCGAGAGCGCGCGCGCGTCCTGCGCCAGCGTCGTGCACATGTAGTCGGTGATGCCGAGCTCGCCGTGCGTGGAGGTGAACACCGAGGGCAGCGACGCCGGATCGCGTCGCGCCGCCTCGCACGCGGCCATGGCCACTTCCAGCGCGATCGCCACCGTTTCCGGTGCGCGACGCCGCTCGTTGGCCGGCAACAGTTGCGGCGACGGGCGCGCCGGCGCTTCGTCCGGACGGGTGCCGGTGAGCGCGTACTCACGCGCCAGCGCCCACGTTGGCAACCCGCGTGTCCAGAACCCGATGCCTTCGACCCGCGCCTTCAGATTCATGCGCGACCAAATACCAGCGAGCAGTTGTTGCCGCCGAAGCCGAAGGAGTTGTTCATCGCATAGCGGATGTCGGCCCGTTGCGGGGCGAAACGGATCTGCGGACCGCAGGCCGGATCGGGCGTCTGGCTGTTGAGCGTCCCCGGCAGTTCGCCATGTTCCAGCGCGATCAGCGCGATCAGCGACTCGACGATGCCCGCCGCGCCCAGCGTATGGCCGGTCCAGCCCTTGGTCGAACTGGCGTGCAGCGTGTCGGGGAACAGGGTCGCCACCGCCGCGGCTTCGATGGAATCGTTGGCCGGCGTGGCGGTGCCGTGCAGGTTGAGATAACCGATGTCGGCGGCATCGACGCCGGCGCGCGCGAGGGCGTCGCGCATCGCCATCAGCGCACCCAGGCCTTCGGGGTGCGGCGAGGACATGTGGTGCGCGTCGCTGGATTCGCCGTAGCCACGCAGCTGCAGCCCGGTGTCGCCGTCGCGTGCGCGTTCCAGCAGCGCGAACCCACCGGCCTCGCCCAGCGACAGCCCGGTGCGGTCCGCGTCGAACGGACGACACGGTTCGCTGGCCACCAGCTGCAATGAGTTGAAACCGAACAGCACGCTGCCGCAGAGCGTGTCCACGCCGCCGACCAGCGCCGCATCGGCCAGGCCGGCCGAGATCAGTCGTGCCGCCTGCGCGAACACCTTCGCGCTGGACGAGCAGGCCGTGGCCACGGTGATGCAGGGGCCGCGCAGACCGGCGGCGCGCTGCACGAATTCGCCCAGCGCGTGCGGGGTGTGTACCTGCAACCGGGCGAGATCGTCCGGGAAGCGGCCTTCGTCAAGGCGTGCGTACGCCTCCTCGGTACTGCCGATGCTCGAAGTGGACGTGCCCACGACCACGGCAATGCGATCGGCGCCGTGGCGCGCGATGGCCTCTTCGATGGCCTCGCGCATGCCGTCCTGGCCCAGCGCGAGCCAGGCGAGGCGATGGTTGCGCGAATCCCACGGCGACAGCGCCGGGGGCAGCTCCACCGATTCGAGCCCGTCGACGCGACCGATCCAGCACTCCAGCCGATCGCGCCCGAAGTCGTTGCGACGCAGGCCGCTGCGACCCTCACGCAGGGCGTTTGCCAGGGCCGTGCGGCCCGGGCCGACGGCACTGGTGGCGGTGCACGCGCGGATCGCCAGGGGCGTCATCGGCACGGCGGTGGACGGACGAAGCGTGGACGTCACGCAGGACTCTCATTCGACATACGTCGAAGTATAGCCAGCGCCTGCCGCCGCAGCCTGGCGGAGCCCGGGTCCGGGGGCGTTGTTCAGGGCCGGTGCGGCGTTCACGGTGCGTGAACGCCGCCATTCAGGCTCAGCGCTTGCGCTGGGCGGGAATGAACACCTCGCGTACCGCCTTGGCCAGCAGGTCCGGCGGCAGCAGGCCCTGGTCGAGCAGGAAGTTGTTGAACGCGAGGCGGTCGAACTTGTCGCCCAGCGCCAGTTCGGTCTCCATGCGCAACTCGAGGATGCGGCTGTAGCCGTAGAAATAGCTGCCCGCCTGGCCCGGCGAGTTGAACGTGTAGCGGTCCAGCTCCTGCTTGGTCATGGCCTCCGACAGACCGACCTTCTCGCGCAGGATGCGACCGGCTTCCTCGCGGTCGATCATGCCCAGGTTGAGCATCGGGTCGAGCATCGCGCGCGCCGCACGCATCAGGCGGAACTGCAGCGCGATCAGCTGTCCGTCGAGCGGCTCGTACGGAACCATCTCGGCTTCGGCGTACAGCGCCCAGCCTTCGACGTTGACCGAGTTGAACGCGAACATCGTGCGTGCCAGCGAGATGCCGCGCTCGACCATCGCGGTGAACTGCAACTCGTGGCCCGGACGGCCTTCGTGCGCCGACAGCGTCCAGCGCACCGCGTCGAAGTTGAAGTCGTCGTAGGCCAGCGCCTTGCCCTCCGTCGTGGGCACCGACACCGGCAGCACGAACTGGCCCTGCTGTCCGGTGTTGCCGATCAGCGGCGCCGGCAGGAAATGCGGCGCGGGCTGCGCGGCCGATTCGGCTTCGCTGCCCAGGCGCATCACCATCGGGCGGTTCGGCACGTCGACGATGCGCTCCTTGCGGATGATCGGATCGATCGCGTCGATGACCGTGCGATAGCGCGCCTCGAGCTGGTCGTTGGGCATGTTGTCGCGCTTGAGCGCCTGGATCACCGCGACGTAGTCGGTCGGGTCGTCGACCTTCAGGCCGCGTTCCTTCGCCACCAGCGGCGCCAGCTGGCGCATCGCCGCGCGCGTCTCCATGAACTCCACCTGCGCGCGACGGATCAGCAACTGCGGATCGATGTCGATGCCGAACTGCTTGAGCTGGTTGGCATACAGCTCGGCCGGCAGCTTCGTGTCGGTACGGGCTTCCGGCAGCACCGTGGTGCGCGCCCAGTTGCCGTAGTCCTTCAGCTGCGTTTCCATCGCCGCGAGTGCAGCATCGGCGCCTTCGACCTTGTACTTGGCGAACAGCTTGCGGATGCCGTCGATGTAGGTGTCGACGTTGCCCAGCGCCTGCTCGACCTCCAGCTTCGTCGGACGCAGCAGCGCCTTGTCGCCGGCGCGTTCGCTGTAGCGGGCCTTGGCCAGCTCGGTGATCGGCGTGGTTTCCTTGCCCTGGCCGACGTAGTTCTTCAGGCGCTCCAGCGCACGCGCGCGACGCTCCGGCGGCGTCTGGTCGGACAGCAGGCCCTGCAGGCCGCTGAAGACCGTCTGCGGCACGTCGGTCCACGGCAGCGTCAGGCGTTCGTTGAGCTCGCTGGTGTGGATGTTCTCGTCGGCGGCGCGGATCATGATTTCCAGATCCTGGCGCACGTTCGGGTCGCGCTCGGTGGCGAGCTTGGCCTTGAGCTGGTCGCGCGCCTTCGCCGTGGCGGCGCGGAAGCGCGCGGACACGTCGGGCTTGAGGTCGGCGACGCGGTCGTCGTAACCGGGCACGCCGAAGAACGACATCTGCTCGGGCGCGAACTCGGCCTGCGCCTTCAGCAGGATCTGTGCGTACTCGTTGCTCTGCGTCACCCACGCCGGCGAAGGCCTGGGCGCGGCGGCGGTGGGCTTGGCGGCCTTGCCGGTCTGGGCCAACACGGGCGCGCCCGCGACGAGGGTGAGGGCGATGGCGATGGCGAGGGTCAGCGGCTTGATCATGGCTCGGCGCGGGGTGGGTGTGCCGGCGAGCATGACGGCTTGGAGAGCGCTGCACCATGCCCCGAAGGTCACTGGACCGATGCGGCATCGCCGATGCGGTCGACCTGAAAAACAAGCCCCGGGCGCGCTTTCGCACACCCGGGGCGAGGTTCGGATCGTTGGTGCGGTTCGAGCTTACGGCGTCGGTTGCAGGCAACGGTTGAAGAAGTCTTCGGTCAGGCGCAGGCGGTGCAGGTTGTCCGCGCCCTTGAGGCCGTGCTTCGCGCCGGGATAGGTCATCAGTTCGAACGGCTGGCCACGCTTCTGAAGCGCGCTCATCAGCGCGGTGGAATTGGTGAACAACACGTTGTCGTCGGCCATGCCGTGGATCAGCAGAAGCTTCGACTTCAGGCCGTCGATGTGCTCCAGCACGCGTGCTTCACGGTAGCCCTCGACATTTGCCTTCGGCAGGCCCATGTAGCGCTCGGTGTAGTGCGTGTCGTACAGGCCCCAGTCGGTGACCGGTGCGCCGGCGACGCCGCAGGTGTACTGGTCGGAGGCCTTGGCCAGCAGCATCAGCGTCATGTAGCCGCCGTTCGACCAGCCGTACACGCCGATGCGCTTGCCATCGACCCACGGCTGCGACTTCAGCCACTCCACGCCCTTGAGCTGGTCGGCCACTTCCACCGTGCCCTGCTTTCCATACAGCGCGCCGCCGAAGGCCGCGCCGCGGCGCGGCGTGCCGCGGTTGTCGATGGAGAACACGACGTAGCCGTGCTGGGCCAGGTACTGGTTGAAGTCCGGCGCCCACGCACGCTTGACGGTCTGCGAAGCCGGGCCGCCGTACACCATCACCACCACCGGATAACGCTTCTTCGCGTCGAAGTCCGCCGGCTTGAGCACGCTGTAATGCAGCGTGGTCGCGCCGTCTGCGGCCTTCAGCGTGCCGAACTCGATCGGACGCTGCGCACCGGCGAACTTCGCGTACGGATGCTGCGGATCGGACAGCGAGTTCTCCAGCAGCGCGGCGATGCGCGTGCCGTCGTTGCGGAACAGTTCCAGCTGCGGCGGCGTGGTCGGGCTGGACCAGTTGTCGACGTAGACGCTGGCGTTCTTCGCGAAGCTGGCGCTGTGCGTGCCATCGGCCTTGGACAGGCGTTCGATCGCGCCGCCCGCGAGCGGAACGCGGTACACCTGCGTGTCCAGCGGCGAATCCTTGCCGGCGGCGAAATAGACCTGGCCGGCCGCTTCATCGACCGCGAGCACGCCGTCCACCGGCCATGTGCCGGACGTCAGCGCCGTGGCCTTCGCGCCGTCCTCGGACAGCACGTACAGGTGCTCGTAGCCGCTGCGTTCGCTGTTCCACAGGATGCGGCCGTCCTGGAGGAAGCGCAGGTCGTTGTGCAACGGCACCCAGGTGGTGCTGGTCTCCGTCTGCAGCACGCGCTGGCGACCGTTGGCGAGCGTGGCTTCGACCAGCTCCAGACGGTGCTGGTCGCGCGACTGGCGCTGGAAGGTCAGGCGCTGCGGGTCGCGCCAGTCCACGCGGGCGAGGTAGATGTCCGGGTCCTTGCCCAGGTCGACCCACGTCGGCGTGGCATCCGCCTTCGGTGCGATCACGCCCAGCTTCACCAGCACGTTGCGGTCGCCGGCCGCCGGATAGCGCTGCTCGACGACTTCCGTGCGGTCCGGGTAGACCTCGTAGCGCTTCTGCACCGGAACCGGCGTTTCGTCGATGCGCGCGAAGGCGATGGCCGAATCGTCCGGCGCCCACCAGTAACCGGTGTGGCGGTCCATTTCCTCGTCGGCGACGAACTCGGCGACACCGTTTCCGATCGTCGCACTGCCGTCGCGGGTCAGCTGGACCTGCCGGCCACTGGCCAGGTCGATCGCCCACAGGTTGCGATCGCGCACGAAGCTGACGAAACCGCCCTTGGGCGAGATCTTCGGATCGGTCGCGAAGCCTTCGCCGTTGGTCAGCTTGCGCACCGCGGCCTTGCCGGTCTTCGACAGGTCGTACAGGTACAGCTCACCGCCCAGCGGGAACAGCAGCGAGCGGCCGTCCGGCGCCCACTGGTAGTCGACGATGCCGCTGAGCGCGGCGATGCGCTGACGTTCGCGGCGTGCCTTCTCGGCATCGCTGAGCACTTCGTCGCCCGGCAGGATGTCGTCGGCGTCCACCAGCTTCGCGGTCCGTCCGGTGGCGATGTCGTAGGCCCACAGGTCCAGGCCGTTCTTGTTGGTGTCCTTGCCGCGCAGGAAGGTGACGCGGCCGCCGTCGGGCGCGACCTTCGCCTTCATCAGGCTGGGGCCGGACAGCGGCGCGTCGCCGGCCAGCGCTTCGAGCGTCAGCTTGAGCGGTGCATCGGCCGGCGCGGGTTTCTGCGCGAGGGCGGGAACGGTGGCGATCGACATGGCGAGCAGACAGGCGGCGAAACCGCGGACGGTGGTGTTTTTCATGCAGTGGTGTTGGGTGGCGTTCCGAAGAGGATCTTGTGCATTTCCGGCGTCATCTCGCGCTTGCCGTACTTCTCGGCGATGGCATACGCGCGCTTGACGGCCGGGCGTTGCGCGATGGACTCGTGCCAGCGGCGCAGGTTGGCGAAGGGTGTCAGGTCCAGCGGTGCCTTGGTATAGGGATTGATCCAGGGATGCGCGGCCATGTCGGCGATGGAGAATATTTCCGCGGCGATGAACTCGCGGCCTTCCAGGCGCCGGTCGAGCACGCCCAGCAGGCGCAGCGCCTCGCGCTGGTAGCGGTCCTTGGCGTAGGGAAGGTCTTCCGGCGCGTACACGTGGAAGTGGCCGTACTGACCCGTCATCGGGCCCAGTCCACCCATCTGCCAGTGCAGCCATTGGCTGACTTCGGTGCGGCCGCGCGTGTCGGCCGGCACGAAGCGGCCGGTCTTATTGGCCAGATACGCCAGGATGGCGCCCGACTCGAACACGCTGATCGGCGCGCCGCCATCGTCAGGCGCGCGGTCGACGATCGCGGGCATCTTGTTGTTGGGGGAAATCGCGAGGTATTCCGGCTTGAACTGGTCACCCGCACCGATGTCGACCGGATGGATCGCGTATTCCAGCCCCGCTTCCTCGAGGAAGATCGTGATCTTGTGGCCGTTGGGCGTTGGCCAGTAGTGCAGGTCGATCATGGGTGGAACTCCGGCGGGTGTGGGGGCGCCCAGTGTAAGGGCAGGTCCCGTGCCGTCGCGGGCGCGCACCGCAACGCAGATTTCCGGGACGAAACCCGGCCTGCCTTGGCGCGGTCATGCACGCGCCGCTACCCTAGCCCGCCCTTTTCGGCTCCGAGCCCTTTTCGCATGTCCGAGACCCGCCAGACCCCGCTGAATCCGCTGCCTGCCCTGATTTTTTCTTCGCGCTGGCTGCAGTTGCCCCTGTACCTGGGCCTGATCGCCGCCCAGGGCGTGTACGTGGTGCTGTTCATCAAGGAGCTCTGGCACCTGATGATGCACGCCACGGAATGGACCGAGCAGCAGATCATGCTGATGGTGCTGGGCCTGATCGACGTGGTGATGATCTCCAACCTGCTGGTGATGGTGATCGTCGGCGGTTACGAGACCTTCGTCTCGCGCCTGCGCCTGGAGGGCCATCCGGACCAGCCGGAGTGGCTGAGCCACGTCAACGCCAGCGTGCTGAAGGTGAAACTGGCGATGGCGATCATCGGCATCTCCTCGATCCACCTGCTCAAGACGTTCATCGCCATCGGCAACCTGGGCGCGCCGGGCGCCACGTACACCACCGACGGCGTGATGTGGCAGACGATCATCCACTGCGTGTTCATCCTGTCGGCCATCGGCATCGCCTACACCGACCGCGTCATGGCACTGGCTTCGGCCAAGCCGCACAAGAACGGTCACTGAGGCGCACGCTCAGGGCGCGGCGGGCCGACCCGGTCCCCGCGCCATGATCGACCGGCGCAGCGCGGCCGGTCGCCCGTCCTCGAACTCGAGCGCGCCGTCCGCGGTGTCGATCGCCAGCGCGCGGTATGCCGCATCCAGCGGCGGGAACGTGCGGGAATCGGCGTAGCGTTCGTACAGGGTGGAGAACACCCGGCTGCGCGAGAGTTCGTCCAGCGATGCCAGGAAGGTTCGCGGCGGCACCTCGCCCACGCCGCGCAGGCAGCAGGCCGAATACCGCGCGAGCACCTCGTCCAGGCTGGTGTCGTGGTCGCGACGCAGGGCGATGTCGGCTTCCAGCCAGAACGCCGCGCCGGCCCAGTACACGCGCATCGTGCCGCGGTGGCGGCGCGCCAGCTCGGTCAGCGGCACGCCGCTGTCCTCGCGGCGTCCGCGACCAAAACCGGCATCCAGCAGGCGCCAGGCCTGCTCGGGCGTGAGCATTCCCGCGCGGGCGCGCAGCACGTTCTGGTAGTAGCTGGCCAGCCCTTCGGCGAGCCAGCGGCCGTCGTCGCCCAGGTAGGGATGGAACAGGTGCGAGAGCTCGTGGACCGCGGTCCAGTCGGCGCGCAGTTCCTCCACGCTCGCGTCCCGGCGCACGTACAGCAGCACCGCCGCGTCGCCGCGTCGTCGCGTCTGGCCCCAGGGCACCGGGCTTTCGTCGTCGCTGTCGATCTGCATGATCCGCACGCGCGCGCTGGGCAGGGGATAGCGGCCAAACGCCGTCAGCGTCGCCCGCGCCACGTCGGCCAGCCAGTCCTGCAGGTCTTTCCGGCGCTGCGGGTCGTCCACCTCGACCACGCTCACACGCAGCTCGCTGTCGCCGGCCCGCAGGACGCGCTCCGCGTCCGGGACCTCCTGCGCCCACGCGGACGCCATCGCCGCCGCGAGCAGCGCGCCACACAGCCATCGGCACCTCGTCGCGATCATGCGCATTCAGCCCGAAGCCTCGCCGCGGTCCGGAGCAGGTCCTGAGACGGTCGCCGCTACAATAACCGCATGGATGTCTCCCACCTGCTCGACGCGCTGAATCCAGCGCAGCGCGAGGCCGTCAGCGCCCCGCCCGGTCATTACCTCGTCCTCGCTGGCGCCGGCTCCGGCAAGACGCGCGTGCTTACGCACCGCATCGCCTGGCTGAACGAGGTCCACGGCGTGCCCACCCACGGCATCCTCGCGGTGACCTTCACCAACAAGGCCGCCGGCGAGATGCGCGCACGCGTGGACGGTCAGCTGCGCCACGGCGCGCGCGGCATGTGGATCGGCACCTTCCACGGCCTGGCCCACCGCCTGCTGCGCCTGCACTGGCAGGAGGCGAAGCTGCCGGAGGGTTTCCAGGTCCTCGATTCGGACGACCAACTGCGTCTGGTCAAGCGCGTCGTGCAGTCGCTGGAGCTGGACGAGGCGCGCTTTCCGCCGCGCCAGATCGCGTGGTGGATCAACGCGCAAAAGGACGAGGGCCGACGGCCGCACAACATCCAGTCCGGCAGCAACGACCCCTGGGCCGACGTGATGCTCAAGTCGTACGAGGCCTACCAGGAGCGCTGCGAACGCGCCGGTCTGGTGGATTTCGCCGAACTGCTGTTGCGCGCGCACGAGCTGCTGCGCGACAACCCGGCGCTGCTGGCGCATTACCGCCACCGTTTCCGCGAAATCCTGGTCGACGAGTTCCAGGACACCAACGCCATCCAGTACGCCTTCGTGCGCGTGCTGGCCGGCGACACTGGCCACGTGTTCGTCGTCGGCGATGACGACCAGTCGATCTACGGCTGGCGCGGCGCCAAGGTCGAAAACATGCAGCGCTTCCTCAAGGATTTCCCGGACACGCGCACCATCCGTCTGGAACAGAACTACCGTTCCAGCGCCAACATCCTGGAAGCAGCCAACGCGGTCATCGCGCACAACCCGGACCGGCTGGGCAAGAACCTGTGGACCGACAGCGGCACGGGCGAGCCGATCGACCTGTATGCCGCCTACAACGAAATGGACGAGGCGCGCTTCGTCGTGGAACGCCTGCGAGCGTGGGTGCGCGATGGCGGCAGCTACGGCGAGGTCGCCGTGCTCTATCGCAGCAACGCGCAATCGCGCGCCTTCGAAGAGGCGTTGCTGGCCGAGCAGGTGCCGTACCGCGTGTACGGCGGGCTGCGCTTCTTCGAGCGCGCGGAAATCAAGGACACGCTGGCCTATCTGCGCCTGATCGCCTCGCGCCTGGACGACGCGGCCTTCGAGCGTGCGGTCAACACGCCGACGCGCGGCATCGGCGAGCGCACGCTGGATGAGGTGCGTCGTCGCGCGCGGGCCGATGGCGTCTCCCTGTGGGAAGCCGCGCGACGCGTGGTCGGCGAGAACGGCCTGGCAGCGCGTTCGCGCAATGCCGTGGCCGGCTTCCTCGCGCTGATCGACGACGTCGACAACGAAGTGGCTTCGATGACGCTGCCGGAGAAGATCGACCACGCGCTGATCCGTTCCGGCCTGCGCGACCACTACTTCAACGAATCGCGCGGACAGCTGGATTCGCGCGTGGACAACCTGGACGAACTCGTCTCGGTGGCGTCGCGCTTCAACCGCACCGACGAGGAAGACGCAGCGGCGATGCCCGAACTGGTCGCCTTCCTCAGCTACGCCGCGCTGGAAGCGGGCGAGGGGCAGGTCCAGTCGGGCGAGGAAGGCGTGCAGCTGATGACGCTGCACAGCGCCAAGGGACTGGAGTTTCCGCTGGTGTTCCTCGGCGGCATGGAGGAGGGCGTGTTCCCCAGTGGGCGCTCGACCGAAGAATCCGGGCGGCTGGAGGAGGAACGTCGCCTGGCCTACGTCGGCATCACGCGGGCGCGCCAGAAGCTGATACTCAGTTACGCCGAGACGCGCCGCATCCACGGCGCCGACATGTACGGCGTGCCCTCACGCTTCCTGCGCGAGATTCCCGCCGCGCTGCTGCACGAAGTCCGGCCGAAGGTGCAGGTATCGCGTCCCTACAGTGGCGGTGTGCAACGACGCACGCTCGACCGTGGCCATGCGGCGATCGAAGCACCGGCGGTGCGGCTGGGATCGCAGGTCCGCCATGCCTCGTTCGGACTGGGCACGGTGACCGACTACGAAGGCAGCGGCGCGCATGCGCGCGTGCAGGTGAACTTCGACGACGCCGGCAGCAAATGGCTGGTGTTGGCCTACGCCAACCTCCAGCCCGCCTGAGCCTATTCGCGCAGGCGAGGTGCCTCGTCCAGCGTGCCGTCGGGTAGCAATGCGACGCAGCGCTTGCGCGCGCGGTCGTACAGCACCGGCACGGGGTCCTGGAACATCGGTCGTCTCACGAACTCGAGTGTCCACTGGAAATGCTCGAGTTCCTCCAGCGTCCGCCGCTGTGCGTCGGTAAGTCCTTTGCGCAATTCGGCGGTATCGCGCATGGGCGCGGGTTTGCGTCTTTCTCGACCGGACACTCCGTTTCCTCTTTCGTCACGATGGTGGCACTCGCGGACGGCGCGGCGTTTCTATAACGGCAAGGCGCATGTGGACTTGAGCGCCGCATCGCCGATCCCCGAGCGGAGTCACGAGGCTACGAAGCGCGCTTACAGCGCGTCGTGAAAGACCACCCCCAAAGTGTGACGTCGACCTGAACGAATTCGGCTGACACCGTGGCGCAGGTTCACGCGGTACACACCGCGCGTACCCTGCACGGGCCGATGGTGCACTGCGAACACGACGGCATCGCCCTGGCGCAGCGGTACGACTTCCGCGCGGGACTGCATGCGCGGCCGCTGTTCGGTCAGAACGAATTCGCCTCCCTCGAAATCGCGCCCCGGTTGCGACAACAGCACCGCCATCTGCAGCGGAAACACGTGTTCTCCGTACAGGTCCTGGTGCAGGCAGTTGTAGTCGCCGGCGTCGTAGCGCAGCAGCAGCGGCGTTGGCCGCGTCTGGCCCGCCTCGTGGCAACGCGCGATGAACCCGGCATGCGTGTCGGGATGGCGCGTGGCGATGCCCATCGCGGCATTCCAGCGGTCGGCGATGGGCGCCAGGTGCGGGTAGACGCACGAGCGCAGCAGCGCCACGGGAGCAGGCAGGGGGTGATCGAAGTACCGGTACTCGCCGCGGCCGAACCCGTGGCGCGCCATCACCACGCGACTGCGGAATCCGTCGCGCTGATCGTAGAGCGCCGCCAGCGCCCGGCATTCCTCCGGATCCAGCAGGCCGGGAAGCTGCGCGCAGCCGTGCGCATCCAGATCGCGCGCGACACCGAGCCAGTCGATCCAAGCAATGCGTTGCGCGAGCGCTTCCAGTGACGATCGCAATACCGCGTTCATCCGCGGGCCTCGCGTGCCAGCAGTTCGCGCTTGCGCGCCACGCCCCACCGATAGCCGGACAACGCGCCGCCGCCGGCGATCACGCGGTGGCACGGCACCGCGACGGCAAGCACGTTGGCCGCGCAGGCGGCCGCGACCGCACGCGCACGACCGGGACGTCCCAGCGCACGGGCGAGCGCGCCATAGCTGACGGTCTGGCCCGGCGGAATCGTGCGCAGGTGCTCCCAGACCTCGCGCTGGAACGGCGTGCCGCGCAGGTCCAATGGGCGGGTCAGGCACCGGTGCGGCGATTCAATGCAATCGATCACTTCGGCCAATGTCTCGTGCACGCCACCCGTATCGATGGCCAGGCGCGATTCGCGTGCGCTTTGCTGCAGCGCCTGCGCCAGGCGTCCGTCGTCGTCGCCAAACAGGATCGCGCGGATCCCGGCATCGCCTTCGGCCACCAGTACGCGCCCGAGCGAGCTGTCGCCGATGGCGAAGCGCAGGCTCGGCCCGTTGGCGAAGTGGTCAGGCCGGCAACGCAGGCAGGCACGGAAGCCTGCACACTCGGCCTGTGCCGGCGACGCGTGGAAGCATACGTTCCGTAACAGGGGCCTGCGTGAGGCGCACGAAGGCCGGCAGTAGACACCGGTGGTGGCGACGGAATAGACGAAGCGTCCATCCGCGGCGGCATTGCGCGCCTGCACGTCGGCCCAGCGCGGATCGGTTTCGGTGGGGGTATCGGACCAGCGGTTCATCGCGTTCGCTCCGTGGGGAACGCGATCGACTCTAGGCGCGCGAATGCGCCGTCGATATCCGGATCGTGCGGCGCGTATGCGGCGCCGCGCGCGTCACCAGGTCAGCAGCTTGTACTGCACCGGCGTGATCGGACCCTCGCCCTTGGAGCTGTCCAGGATGCCGTCGGCATCCTTGTCGACGAGGTAGTACACGGGCCCGCGCGCCGGCGTGATCTTGACCACGCGCAGCTGGCCGGCCACGTAGTACTCATCGATGGTGTCCCCGCCGCTGACCGTGTGCGAACGTACTTCGGGGTTGGTCAGTCCGGCCGTTGGATCGCCGTTGTCCATCGTCGCGCAGCCGGCCAGGAACATCGGAAGCAGGGCGGTCATCAGCGGACGCATGGCGGTCTCCAGGCCGAAGGTTTGAGGGGAATCCTGCGGACAGCATACGCGTCCGGCACGCGTGGGCGGGTGACGGCCGGCGCGGAACGGCAGCGTAGAATCCCGTCATGCCGACCTCCGACACGCCCAACGCACCGCGCCGCCTCGTCCTGATCGACGGCTCCAGTTACCTCTACCGCGCCTTCCACGCGCTGCCGCCCCTGACCAACGACGCCGGCGAACCCACCGGTGCGCTCTTCGGCGTGGTGAACATGCTGCGCGCGACGCTGAAGGAGCAGCCGGAATTCGTGGCCTTCGTGGTGGACGCCCCCGGCAAGACCTTCCGCGACGACCTCTATCCGGAGTACAAGGCCAACCGCGCCGCGATGCCCGACGACCTGCGCGCGCAGGTGCTGCCGATGTGCGAGATCGTGGAAGCGCTGGGCATCACCATCCTGCGCGTGGACGGCGTGGAGGCCGACGACGTCATCGGCACGCTGGCGGTGAACGCGGCCAAGGACGGCATCGACGTCACCATCTCCACCGGCGACAAGGATTTCGCCCAGCTGGTGCGCCCCGGCATCGTGCTGGTGAACACGATGAGCGGCAGCCGTCTGGATTCGGACGCCAGCGTGATGGACAAGTTCGGCGTGCGCGCGGACCAGATCGTCGATCTCCTGTCGCTGATGGGCGACAGCGTCGACAACATTCCCGGCGTGGAGAAGTGCGGCCCAAAAACCGCGGCGAAGTGGCTGGCCGAGTACGGCACGCTTGAGAACGTCATCGCGCATGCGGACGACATCAAGGGCAAGATCGGCGAGAACCTGCGCGCCGCACTGCCGCGGCTGCCGCTCAACCGCACGCTGACGACCATCAAGACCGATGTCGAGCTGGACCGCGAGCCCACGGCGCTGGTGCTGCGCGAACGTCACGTCGACGACCTGCGCGGTCTGTACGCGCGGTATGGCTTCAAGCAGGCACTGCGCGAGCTCGAAGGCCCGGGCGCGGTGGTCGAGGATCACGCCAACAGCCCCACTGGTCTGCGCAACACTGCGGCCGGCCACGCCCGCACCGGTGCGCCGGCCGAGGCGGTCGATCCGTCGCTGTCGGCGAAGGGCCAGTACGAGACGGTCCTGACGCTGGAACAGTTCGACGCATGGCTCGCGCGGCTGCGCGATTCAGGGGAATTCGCGTTCGACACCGAAACCGATTCGCTCGATCCCATGCAGGCCAGCCTGGTCGGACTGAGCTTCGCGGTCGAGGAGGGGCACGCAGCATACCTGCCGCTCGCGCACGACTATCCGGGCGCGCCGAAGCAGCTGGACCGCACGGAAGTGCTCGCGGCGCTGGCGCCGCTGTTCGCCGATCCTGCGCGCAGGAAGGCGGGGCATCACGGCAAGTACGACCTGCATGTGCTGCGTCGCAATGGCATCGAAGTGCGCAACTACGCCGACGACACGATGCTGGAAAGCTTCGTGTACAACGCCACCGCGACGCGCCACGACATGGACTCGCTGGCCAAGCGCTACCTGGGCTACGACACCGTCCGCTACGAGGACGTGGCCGGCAAGGGCGCCAAGTCGATTCCGTTCTCGCAGGTCTCGATCGAGGACGCCACGCGTTACGCGGCCGAGGACGCCGACATCACCCTGCGCCTGCATCGCGTGCTGTCGCCGAAAGTGGAAGCCGTGCCCGGGCTGTCGCACGTGTACCGCGAGATCGAAATGCCGCTGGTCCCGGTGCTCGAGCGCATCGAAGCCAACGGCGTGCGCGTGGACGCGGACGAGCTGCGTCGCCAGTCGGCCGACCTGGGCAAGCGCATGCTGGCCGCGCAGCAGAAGGCGACCGAGCTGGCGGGCCGCACCTTCAACCTGGATTCGCCCAAGCAGCTGGGCCAGTTGCTGTTCGACGAACTCAAGCTGCCGGCGCTGGTGAAGACGCCCTCCGGCGCGCCATCGACCAACGAAGAAGCGCTGGAAGCCATCGCCGAACACCACGAACTGCCGCGCGTGATCCTCGAGTACCGCGGCCTGGCCAAGCTGCGCAGCACCTACACCGACAAGCTGCCGGAGATGGTCAACCGCGACACGGGGCGCGTGCACACCAGTTACCACCAGGCAGGTGCGGCCACCGGGCGCCTGGCCTCCAGCGATCCGAACCTGCAGAACATCCCCATCCGCACCGACGACGGTCGCCGCATCCGGCAGGCGTTCGTGGCGCCGGAAGGGCGCCGCATCGTTGCGTGCGACTACTCGCAGATCGAGCTGCGCATCATGGCGCACCTGTCGCAGGACCCGGGCCTGCTGCGCGCGTTCGAGTCGGGCGCCGACATCCACCGCGCGACCGCGGCGGAAGTGTTCGGCAAGTCGATGGACGAGGTCAGCGGCAACGAACGCCGCGCCGCCAAGGCGATCAACTTCGGACTGATGTACGGCATGGGCGCGTTCGGCCTGGCGCGGCAGCTGGGCATTGCGCGCGGCGAGGCGCAGGACTACATCGGGCTGTACTTCAGCCGCTACCCTGGCGTGCGCGATTTCATGGAGCGAACGCGCCAGCAGGCGCGCGAGCAGGGCTACGTCGAGACGGTGTTCGGTCGGCGCCTGTACCTGGACAACATCCACGCCCGAAACGCCGGCCTGCGCGCCGGCGCCGAACGTGCCGCGATCAATGCGCCCATGCAGGGTACGGCGGCCGATATCATCAAGCGGGCGATGATCTCGATCGACGCCTGGCTGGCCGACCATGCCGACCGGGCGCTGATGGTCCTGCAGGTGCACGACGAACTGGTGTTCGAGGTGGAGACAGGGTTCGTGGATACCCTGGTGGACGGGGCCCGCGAGCGCATGTCCGCCGCCGCCGGCCTGAGGGTTCCGCTGGTGGTGGACGCTGGAGTGGGCGCAAACTGGGACGAGGCCCACTGACCGTTCGTCGGGAGTCCCCTCGGACCGGGGCCGGACCGTGGGTTCGCGATTCAAATCTGAACGGGAATCCCGGGGGAAAACGGTTTCTCGGAATGAATCCGAACTGAATCCAACAAATTGTTAACGGGGATCTTCACGAACCATCCATGTGGGGAATGGTCATATAGGTCGCGACAGGTGCAACGCCTGTCGCCGATCTCTCCCTCCCCTGGAGTGATCCCGGAGCGAAGGCCCCTCCCCAGGCCCCGCTCCCCAGCCCCGCCGGCCCCCCCTGCCTGCGGGGCTTTTTATTGCCTGCGTTTTTTACGCAGGCAATAAAAACCCAAAGTTTCGCGTCGCGAAACTTCGGGCCCCACTATGCGCCCCCGATCCCCCGGCTGCCGCCCGCCCCCTTACCAAGGGGGCTATGGCCTCCGGTGAGGTTGCAGTTGGGTTGCCCACGACGCGGCGAGCTTCAACGCGACCGCGACCGCATCGCGCAGAATCTCTCCTCCAACACACCGGGAAGCGCCATGTTCGAGATGTCGATGCCGTGGTGGGAGTTCATGCTGCGCGCGGTGGTGGTCTACGTGGTGCTGCTGGCGATGATCCGGTTGTCGGGCAAACGCACGATGGGGCAGTTCACGGCGTTCGACATGCTGCTGATCGTGCTGCTGGGCAACGCGGTGCAGAACGCGCTGCTCGGCAAGGACACCTCGATGACCGGCGGGCTGCTGCTGGCGGCGACGCTGATGGTGCTGAACTGGACCGTGGGTTTCCTGACCGCGCGCAGTCACAAGGCCGAGCGACTGCTCGAAGGGGCGCCGGTGGTGCTCGCGCGCAACGGGCACATCTACCGCGACGTGCTGCGTCGCGAGCTCGTCAGTCGCGACGACTTCGCCAAGTCCATGCGCGAGGCCGGTTGCAGCGAGGTCGATCGCATCCACCTGGCGCTGCTGGAAACCAACGGCCACATCACCATCCTCCTGCGCGATCCGCCCAAGGGCGGAGACGAAGGCGTGTGATCGCGCTCAGCCCAGTTCGGTGAGCCAGTCGCGCGGGCGCAGATGGTCGGCCAGGCGTGCCTCGTCGCTGCCGTCTTCGGGCGCGTAGCCGTATTCCCAGCGCACCAGCGGGGGCAGGCTCATCAGGATCGATTCCGTGCGTCCGCCCGATTGAAGACCGAACAGCGTGCCGCGGTCGAACACCAGGTTGAACTCCACGTAGCGGCCGCGCCGGTACAACTGGAACTGACGCTCGCGATCGCCGTAGGGGGCATCCTTGCGGCGTTCGACGATGGGCAGGTAGGCATCCAGGAAACCATCGCCGACGGCACGCAGGTAGTCGAAATCCTTCGTTGCGTCCTCGTGCAGATCGTCGAAGAACAGCCCGCCGACGCCGCGCGTCTCGTTGCGGTGCTTGAGGAAGAAGTATTCGTCGCACCAGTGCTTGTGCTTCTCGTAGCGCTCTTGGCCGCCGAACGGTTCGCACAACGCGCGTGCGGTGCGGTGCCAGTGCAGCACGTCTTCGTCGACCGGATAGAACGGCGTGAGATCGAAGCCACCGCCGAACCACCACGCCACGGTTTCGCCATCGCGGATCGCGCGGAAATGACGCACGTTGGCGTGCGTGGTCGGTACGTGCGGATTGCGCGGATGGAACACCAGGGACACGCCCACCGCGCGCCATGATGCGCCGGCCAGCTCCGGCCGGGCCGCGGTCGCCGACGGCGGTAGTTTCGTGCCCGATACATCGGAGAACCCGATGCCCGCCTGTTCGAACACCGCGCCGTCGCGAAGTACGCGCGTGCGCCCGCCGCCGCCTTCGGCACGCTGCCACAAGTCCTCGCGGAAGCGCGCGACGCCATCGGCGGCCTCGATCGCGCCGCAGATGCGGTCCTGCAGACCCGTGAGATAGGCGCGGACGTCGTCGAAGCCGGGGGCGGGTTCGGTCATGTTCACAGGAACTTGGCGGGGATGGCGCGCATGATACCCGCCGCCCGTTCAGGAGCCGTCGCGTCGGCCACCGCGGGCAATGGAGAGAGGCCATGCGCACGCTTCGTCTTTGCGGTGTCGTGTCGATCCTGTTCGTCGTGGCCGGGTGCTCGCGCGAATCGGCGGAACCTGCCGCGCCGGCCAAGCCGCCCGCGACCGTGCCGGCCACCGCGCCCGCGCAGCCGGCGGAGCAGGCGCAGAAGGTGTTCAACCAGGAAGAGCTCGACCAGATGGTCGCGCCGATCGCGCTGTATCCGGACTCGCTGCTCACGCAGGTGCTGATGGCGGCGACGTATCCGGGCAACGTCGCCGACGCGGTGACGTGGGCGAAGGCGCATCCCGATGCGAAGGGCGACGCGGCAGTGAAGCAGGTCGCAGACCAGCCGTGGGATCCCAGCGTGCAGTCGCTGGTCGCCTTCCCGCAGGTGCTGTCCACGCTCGGTCAGGATCCGGGTTGGGTACAGCGTCTGGGCGATGCATTCCTTGCGCAGCCGAGCGAGGTCATGGATGCGGTGCAGCGACTGCGTCGCGCCGCTCAGGCCGCCGGCAACCTGCAGTCCTCGCCGCAGCAGACGGTCAGCATGGTGCCTGCGCAGGCCGCGCCCGCACCGGCACCGGCGTCGACGGATGGCGGCGCGCCGCCACCTCCACCGCCGGCGAGCAGCGAGACGATCATCCAGATCCAGCCGACCAATCCGGAAGTGGTCTACGTACCCAGTTACAACCCGACGACGGTCTACGGCGCATGGCCGTATCCGTCGTATCCGCCCGCGTACTACCCGCCCGCGCCGATGTGGTATCCGGGCAGCGCGCTCATGACGGGTCTCGCGTTCGGCACGGGTGTGGCCGTCGCCGACGCGCTGTGGGGCGATTGGGACTGGGGCGGTGGCGACGTCGACATCGACGTCAACCGCTACAACAACATCAACACGAACCGCCAGATCGATGCCAGCCGCAACACGTGGCGGCATGACGGGAATTACCGCGGCAACGTGCCGTACCGCGATGCGCGAAGCCGCGAGCAGTTCGGCCAGCAGCGCATGCCGGGAGCGGAGAACCGCCAGGCGTTCCGCGGCAACGACGCCGCGCACGACGCCAACCGTGAGCGCGCGCGCCAGGAAATGCAGAAGCGCGGCTTCGAAGGGCCCGCCGCGAGCAACCGCCAGGCGCAGGACCGCGCACGCGAGGCGCGTCGCGAAGCGGGCGAACGGCCGGGCGGGCTCGACGGGCGCGCCGGACAGGCCGGTACCCGCGATCAGGCGTCGCGCGATCGCGCGCGCGATGTCGCGCAGCAGCGCACGCAGGGCGGCGGCCAGCGCGACCATGCACGCAATGTCGCCGATGCGCGCACGCGCCAGGGGCAGGCGGGACAGCATCGTGAAGGCCCGCGCACCTCGCAGGCGAACACGCAGCGGCGCGAGCAGGCGCGCTCCCAGCACCAGCAGGCGCGCGCGCAGCCACGTTCGCAGATCGACACGCCGCGCCAGCATCAACAGCGCCCGCAGCCGCGTGCGCACGAAGCCTCGCGCAACAATGCCTTTGCCGGCGCAAGCCATCCGCAGCAGGCGCGCGCGCAGTCCAACCGTGGGCACGCGAGCCGGCAGAGCTCGCAGCGCCCGCAGTCGTCGCGCGGCGGCGGACACCAGGTGCAACGCTCCGCGCCGCAGCGCGGCGGCGGTGGCGGCGCACGGCGCCGTGGCTGAGACGATGACGAGGAGCCTCCGATGAAGCGTCCCACCCTGCTCATGTTCGCTCTGTGCCTTGCGCTGCCCGCGGCATCCGCCTTCGCGCAGGACGCCTATCCCAGCGCCGAAGCCGCGGCCGATGCGTTCACCGCCGCGGTACAGAGCCGTGACCAGCCCGCGCTGAAGAAAGTGCTGGGCGCGAACTGGCGCGACTACATCCCCACCGAAGGCATCGACCAGGAGGACATCGATGCTTACCTGGCGCAGTGGAAGCAGTCGCACCGCATCCTCGCCAAGGGCGCGCAGGCGCAGGTTGCGGTGGGCGACGGCGGGTGGACGCTGCCGATTCCGCTGAAACAGGACAAGGCCGGCTGGCGCTTCGATCCCAAGGCCGGTGGCGAAGAGATGCGCGTGCGTCGCATCGGCCGCAACGAACTGGCGGTTCTGCAGGCGGTGCAGGCGTATCGCGATGCGCAGCTCGACTACGCCGAGAACGACCACAACGGCGACGGTGTGCTCGAGTACGCGCAGCGCATCCTCAGCAGCGACGGCGAGCACGATGGCCTGTACTGGCCCGACGACGACAGCAGCGATGTGAGTCCGCTGGGCCCGCTGTTCGGCGACGACCTGCCCAAGGGCGACTATCTGGGCTACCGCTACCGCATCCTGACGGCGCAGGGGCCGTCGGCACCGGGCGGTGCGTACGACTACCGCATCGGCAATCGCATGACGCGCGGCTTCGCGCTGGTGGCGTGGCCAGCGAAGTACAGCGACACCGGCGTGATGACGTTCATGATCGGCCCCGACGGCGAGGTCTTCGAGAAAGACCTGGGCCCGACCGGCGAAGCGCAGGCGAAGGCGATGAAGGGATTCGATCCGGACAGCAGCTGGAGCGACGCGAAAGCGGATGCGACGGCGGCGACGCCGCCGTGACTACACGCCTCTCCACTGACGCACCCCTCTCCCCTTGCGGGAGAGGGAAAGGCCGCGAAGCGGCCGTGGAATAGGGGTGGGGTGGGGTGACGTCACTGCCCTCTCCCTGACGGCCTTCGGCCGTCGGTCCCTCTCCCGCAAGGGGAGAGGGAAACGCAAGGCCTACTTCAGCGTCCGCTCGAACAGCTCGTAGATGCGGCGGTACTCGTCGTACCAGCTGTCCGAACGCGTGAAGCTGTGGCGCTCCATCGGGTACGGCGCGATCTCCCACTTGTCCTTGCGCAGTTCGATCAGGCGCTGGCTCAGCATCACCGAATCGCGGAAGAACACGTTGTCGTCGATCATGCCGTGCGCGATCAGCAGGTTGTCCTGCAGCTTGTCGGCGAAGTTGATCGGCGAGGAGACCTGGTAGGCCTCCGGGTCGAGCTCGGGCGTGTTGAGGATGTTGCTGGTGTACTCGTGGTTGTACTGCGACCAGTCGGCCACCGGACGCAGCGCGGCGCCGGACTTGAACGTGCCCGGCGCGCGGAACAGCGCCATGAACGTCATGAAGCCGCCGTACGAACCGCCGTAGATGCCGGCGTGCGCCTGGTCGCCCTGCTTGTTGGCGACCAGCCAGTCCAGGCCGTCCAGGTAATCCTCGAGTTCCGGATGACCCATCTGGCGGTAGATCGCGGTGCGCCAGTCGCGGCCGTAGCCTTCGGATGCGCGGTAATCCAGGTCGAGCACGACATAACCCTGCTGCACCAGCAGGTTGTGGAACATCTGCTCACGGAAGTAGCTCGGGTAACGCTCGGACACGTTCTGCAGATAGCCCGCGCCGTGCACGAACATCACGATCGGGTACTTCCTTCCGGCCTCGTAATTCTTCGGGCCGTAGAACTTGCCCCACACCACGCCGGCGCCGTGCTTGCTGGGCACCTGCACGTACTCGGGCTGGATCCACTCACGGCCCTTGAACTCCGGCTTGCGCGTGTCGGTCAGCTGCGTCGCCGCGCCACCGTTGGCGCTCACCACCGAAATCTGCGGCGGCATGTAGCTGGCCGAATGACGCACCAGTACCTTGCTGCCATCGGGCGAGAGCGAGAAGTCCTCCACGCCGTCCAGCGAGGTCACTTCGCGCACATCGCCGCCGCTGCGCGGCACGGCGCAGACTTCGTAGTCGCCCGGCCACTTGCGGTTGCAGGTGAAGAAGAACGAGTTGCCGTCGGCCGAGAGCGTGGGCGCGGAGACTTCCCACTTGCCCGACGTGAGCGCGCGCGACTTGCCGCCTTCGTTGAGGTAGAGGTGCGAGAAGCCCGAGCGCTCGGAGAGGAACCACAGCGCACCGTCGCGCGTCCAGCCGAAGTCGTTGAAGCCCCAGTTGATCCACGCGTTGTCGGTGAGGCGGTCGCGCGCGACCAGCTTCGCACCGGCGAGGTCGACGCTGGCGATCCAACGGTCCTTGTTGTCCACGGCGCGCACCAGCAGCGCGACCTGGCGGCTGTCGTCGCTCCAGTGGATCGCCGGGCCGGTGCCGTCGCCGTCGGTCTCGACGCGCACCGGGCGGTTGCCCTTCAGCGGATCTTTCTTCGCGGCCTTGCGCATCGCCGCGAGCGGGTCGTTGGCGATGCCCGGCAGCGTGTCGAACTTCAGCTCCGTCGCCTTGCCGGCATTCACGTCGACCAGCCACAGCGTATGCGGCACCGGATCGTTGCGACCGACGCGCGTGCGCACGTCCTCGAATTCCTCGAAGCCCGATTCGGTCACGTACTTGGGCATCTTGCCGGCCTTGCCGGCATCGGCGCCCTTCGCGGTCGTGACGACGACCAGCCACCTGCCGTCCGGCGACAGCGCGCTGTCGGCAACGGCGACGTCGTCGCCCAGGTAGATCGGCGCGGGCGCGCGGCTCGGATCGCCCTTGCGCCATTCCTCGTTCTGGCGACGCGCGGCGTCGCGCAGGTCCTTGTCGGTCTGCAGCGTGGTGATGGTCGCCAGCTGGCGCGTGCGCAGGTCGTCGGCCTTCGGCGGCGTGGCCGGGTCCTTCTCTGCCTTGAGGATCGCCGCTTCGCTGACGCCCTGGCCGGTACGCCACTGGAACCAGTCGTTGCCGCGACGGAACACGAGGCGGCCATCGCTGCTCCACTGCGGCAGCGCTTCGTCCTCATTGCTGCGCGTGACCTGCGTCAGCGTGCCGCTGCGCAGGTCGCGCACGAACACGTCGCCGTTGCGTACGAACGCGGCGCGCTGGCGCGAGGCGTCGAGCACCAGGCGGGCGCCGTCGAGGTCGGCTCGCGCCGCGCCGTCGAGCTTCACCGCACTGCCGCCGGCGACCGGCACCTGCCACGTGTCGCGGATCGTCGCGCCTTCGCGGCGCTGCTGGTACTGCACATGCTGACCGTCCCAGGCCCACCAGGCCTGTTCCACCGGCTGCCCGATCCAGTCGGGATCGGCCATGGTCTGGGTGAGCGTGATCGGCGTCTGCGCATGCGCTGGGCCGAATGCGGTGGCGAGAAGGACGAGGGCGATGGGTGTCAGGCGCATGGTCTGTGTTCGGTACGGCGAAGGACGGTGGATGACGGGACAGCAGCGGGGAGCGGCAACGGGGCGCGCGTCGAAGGACGCCCCTCGCCGGCCGGATGCGGCCGCGATGGGCGACGTTCCCTGCGCTTTCCCCGTTCGCCTTCCCCGGCAAACTTCCGCAGCGTACCAGCCGACGGGTTTGCCCGATCGGGCCATGCGTCATGGGCAGGCTTCCTACTTCACGTGACGCGGCGCACAATATCGACTCAGCGAAGTCGGCGACGGAGTTCGAAACCGTGGATGCCCTGCTGTTGTCGCGGATCCAGTTCGGATTCGTGATCTCGTTCCACATCCTCTTCCCCGCATTCACCATCGGCCTGGCGAGCTGGCTGGCCTTCGTCGAATGGCGGTGGCTGCGCACCCGCGACACGCTCTGGCGGGATCTGTTCTTCTTCTGGACCAAGATCTTCGCCGTGTCCTTCGGCATGGGTGTGGTGTCGGGCATCGTCATGAGTTTCCAGTTCGGCACGAACTGGGCCACGCTCAGCGAGCAGGCCGGCAACATCCTCGGTCCGCTGCTCAGCTACGAAGTGCTCACCGCGTTCTTCCTGGAGGCGACGTTCCTCGGCGTGATGCTCTTCGGCTGGGGGCGCGTGAGCGAGAAGCTGCACTTCCTGGCGACATGCATGGTCGCGCTGGGCACGTTGATCTCCACGTTCTGGATCATCTCGGCCAACAGCTGGATGCAGACGCCGACGGGCTACACCCTCGTCGATGGCGTGTTCCATCCCGACAGCTGGTGGGACATCGTTTTCAATCCGTCCTTCCCGTTGCGTTTGCTGCACATGGTGCTGGCGGCGTTCATCACGACGTGCTTCGTGATCGGCGGCGTGGGCGCGTCGTACCTGCTGCGCGGCGTGCACGTGGAGGCGGGCAGACGCATGCTGAAGGCCGCGGTGCTGTTCGCCGCGATCACCGTGCCGCTGCAGGTGGTGGTGGGCGACCAGCACGGGCTGGTCACGCTGAAGCACCAGCCCATCAAGGTCGCCGCGATGGAAGGCCACTGGGAGCATCTGCCCAAGGGCGAGGGCGTACCGCTGGTGCTGTTCGCGGTGCCCAACGAGAAGGCCGAACGCAACGATCTGGAGATCGCCATTCCGCGCGCCGGCAGCGTGATCCTCACGCACACCATCGATGGCGAGATTCCGCCGCTGAAGTCGGTACCGGCCAGCGAGCGTCCACCGGTGAAGCCGGTGTTCTACGCGTTCCGCGTGATGGTCGGCCTGGGCTCGTTGATGCTGCTGCTGACGCTGTGGTCGCTGTTCCAGTACTGGCGCGACGGCCTGTATGCCTCGCGCGTGGCGCTGCACGGATGGCGCGCGATGATGCTGTCGGGCTTCGTGTGCATCCTGGCCGGCTGGTACGTGGTCGAGATCGGCCGCCAGCCGTACGTGATCTACGGACTGCTGCGTACCGCCGATGCGGTCAGTCCCATCCTCGCCGCCGCCAGCGTGATGACCTCGCTGATCGTGTACGCGGTGGTGTACGCCATCGTGTTCGGCGCGGGCATCTGGTACCTCAGTCGACTGGTGAAGAAGGGGCCGTTGCCGCACGAACCGCCACAGCACACCGCGGGCGGCGACAAGACGCCGGCGCGTCCGCTGTCCGCCGCGGGCGACAACCTCGAGGAGGGCGCGTGATGGACATGGCCACCGTGCTGCCGGTGATCTGGTTCGGCGTGATCGGCTTCGGCGTGCTGATGTATGTCGTGCTCGACGGTTTCGTGCTCGGCCTGGGCATCCTGGCGCCCTTCGCCGAGGACGAGCACCAGCTCGACCTGATGATGAACACCGCTGCGCCAATCTGGGACGGCAACGAAACCTGGCTGGTGCTGGGTGGCGCAGGCCTGCTCGCGGCGTTTCCCAAGGCATATGCGGTGGTGCTGTCGGCGCTGTACCTGCCCGTGCTGCTGATGCTGATCGCGCTGGTGTTCCGGGGTGTGGCGTTCGAATTCCGCTTCAAGGCGAACCGTGCCAAGCCGGCGTGGGGCGCGGCGTTCGCGCTGGGCTCGATGTTCGCGGCGTTCGCGCAGGGCGTGATCCTGGGGTCGCTGGTGGAAGGCATGCCGCTGCAGGACGGCAAGTACATGGCCGGTGCCTTTGGCTGGTTCAGTCCGTTCTCGATGCTGACCGGCGTGGCGGTGGTGTTCGGTTACGCGCTGCTGGGTTCGACGTGGCTCATCCTCAAGACCGAGGGGCGCATGCAGGACGTCGCGCGCGGACTGACGCGTCCGCTGGTACTGGTGGTGGTGGCGTTCATGGGGCTGGTGAGCGCATGGCTGCCGTTCCTGGACTCGCGGATCATGGCGCGCTGGTTCGAGGGCTCGAACTTCTGGTGGCTGGCACCGGTGCCGCTGCTGGCGTTGTTCAACGCCTTCGCACTGTGGCGCGCGGCGATGCGACGCGGCCGCGATGCCGCCCCGTTCCTGCTGACGCTGTGCTTCTTCGGGCTGGGTTTCGCCGGACTGGTGCTGGGCATCTGGCCAAACATCGTTCCGCCGGGCCTGACCATCTGGGATGCCGCCTCTCCGCCGTCCTCGCAGGGCTTCGTGCTGGTCGGCCTGGTGATCCTGCTGCCGGCGATCCTGGGCTACACGTACTGGTCCTACAACGTGTTCAAGGGCAAGGTCGGCGCCGACGCGGGATATCACTGAGGGCAGCGCCGGCGCTTCAGGCGCCGGCCCGCCTTCACGCCGGGGCTTTACGGAAGCGGAATATCCGTTGCCGAATCCGCACGTTGCGCGGGTATGCTGTGGTCAACATTTCGCCGCGCCTTCCCCTGCGCGCCGCTGCCCTGACTCATGCAAGCCTACGTATACAAGAGCCTCCGCAAGGCCGACACCTACGTTTACCTCGCCTCGCGCGATGACTTCGCGCGACTGCCCGATCCCCTGCGCACGCAGCTGGGCAGCCTGCAGTTCGTGCTGGAAGTCGCGTTGACGCCGGAGCGCCGCCTCGCGCGCGAGGATGTCGCCGTGGTGCGCGAGAACCTGGCCAGCCGTGGGTTCCACCTGCAATTCCCGCCGACCGTGGAAGATCCGATGAAGGAGGACTGGGGCACCGATGCCTGAGCCGACGTCCTCCCGCTCGCCGGCGGCGCCGGCCCCCATTGCGCTGCGCGCCGGCGCCCTGCTTGCCGGGGGCGCGGTCCTGACCCTGCTCGCCGGTATCGGCGGCATCGTTGCAGTGCTGGCGGTCGTGCTCGCGCAGCCCCTGTTCGCACTGGGCGTGCGTGCCTGGCGCGATGGTGGCCTGCCGCCGCACCGTGATCTGATCCGTGACGGCGCGGCCCTGGGCATGGCCTGGGGCGGTGCGGTCGTGTTGCTGGGGGCCGTCATGGCCTGGCCGCTGTCCTCGCTGCGCGAGACCGGTTCGCTCATGGCGGCGCTGGGCCTGAGCATCGTCATCGCGGTCGCCCTGTTGGGCCTGTGGCGGCTGTGGCCGCTATGGCTGGGCCTGGAACATGACGGTGGACCGCTGCGTGAACACTGGCACGCGCTGGGCGAACTCGAACTGGGTGCCTGGCGCGGGCTGGGCGTGGCCGCGATCGTTCTCGCGCTGGCCTTGGCCGCGGTGGTGCTGGGCTGGCCCGATCTGTTGGGCACCGGCGCGCACTGGGCGATCGCTGGCGTGATGGCCATCGCCGCCCCTGCGATGCATGCCCTGCTGCAGCACATCGCACCGGCCGACCCGCTGCCCGGCTTCGCCTACGACGAAGGCGAAGAGGACGATTACGACGAGCCCGCGCTGGCCCTGGCCGAAGGCGAGCCGATGGCGCCGGCGCTGTACGCCGCTGCGCGCGGCGGTCGCGTGGAGCGCGCGCTGGAGTTGATCGAGCTGGGCGCCGATGTGACCGCGCCGCCGCCTGCCGATGACCGCGACCAGCGCAGCCTGGCCGTCCTGGCGGCGGTGCTGCCGGACCTGCGCCTGCTGCGCGCGCTCATCGCCAACGGCATCGACCTCAACGCCAACCACGCCGGCGTGACGCCTCTGCTGGCCGCCACGCGCGACAGCTGGCACGGGCGCCCGGACGCGGTGATGACGCTGCTGGCCAATGGCGCCGATCCGCGCCTGACGGACGCCGAGGGCAATACGCCGCTGCACCATGCCGCGCGCAGTTCCGACCCCGGTGTGGCCGCGTTGCTGCGCGATGCCGCGGCCGAACTCGATCCACTCAACCGCGATGGCCTGTCGCCGCTGGGCGTGGCCTGCGCCGTTGGCAACTGGCGCCTGGCGAAGTTCCTGCTGGAACGCGGCGCCAAGCCGGAACCTGCCGGCGGTCAGCCGGCGATGCTGGCCGCGGCCGGTGGCGAGGAAGACGACCCGGCCGGCGTCGGGTTGCTGCTCAAACACAAGGCGAAGGTGGATGCGCGCGACCGTCGCGGCCGTACCGCGCTGCACGAAGCGGCCTTTGCCGGTCACCTGGACGTGATGGGCACCCTGCTCGCCGCGGGCGCCGACACCGGCATCCGCGACGAGGACGGCCGCACGCCTTTCCTCGAATCCGCACGGGGCGCGCGCCTGCCGGTGCTGGAGAAGTTGATCGAACATCTGCCCCGTCGCGGTGCCGACGCGGCCGCCAGTGCCGACGCCCGCACCCGCAACGCGCTGGTGCTGGCCTGCATGGCCGATTCGCCATCGCCCGAATTGGTGCAGAAGCTGCTGGACCTGGGCGTGGACGCCGAACAGCGCGATGCCGATGGCAAGCGCGCGATCGATCGCGCCGCCGAGGCCGGTCGCTGGTCGCTGGTCGCCGCACTGGACCGCGCGTACCCGCTGCCGTCGGCGCTCAGTGCGGATGCCGACGACGACCTGCCGCTGCCCGATCGCGCGCCGACCGTTCTGCTGCGCGATGGTCTGCGCGACGGTCGCGCGGAGGAACTGGGCGGCCTGGCGCAACTGTTGAGCGCGCGCGAACGCGGTGCGCTGCTGCACGACGAGGACGCCGTGATCTCCGGCGACCGCGTCCAATGGCTGCTCGCGCAGGGCGCCGATCCGGAAGTGCGCAATCCCGAAGGCGAGACGCCGATGCAGGCGCTGCTCGGACGCCTGCCTGAAGCCGCCGGTTCGGTGCGTGTGCTGCTGCGCAATGCCGTTTCGCCGGCAGGCGCGGGCGGGCTCGCGCGATTCCTGGCAGCCAGTCACGCCAGCGGGCGTGATGTCGCTGCGCTGGAAGACCTGTCGCTCGAACTGCTGGAACGCGGTGCGGACCCGTTCGCGCGTTCGCCGGCCGGCGATCCGCCGCTGGCGTTGACCGTCCGCCTGGGCTGGTCGCGCCTGCTGGAACGCCTGCTCGCCATCGGTGTCGACCTCAACGCGCGCGACAGCCACGGCATGAGCGCGCTGCATCTGGCCGCCGCGCTCGGTCGCGACGGCATGCTGCGGCGCCTGGTCGCGCAGGGCGCGGCACCGGATCTGCTCGCTGCCGACGGCCAGACCCCGTTGGGCGTGGCGCTGTCCTCGGGGCGTCGCGACCTCGCCGACTGGCTCGACTGGCGCGGCTGGCCGTTGCCCAAGCGCCCGCTGCAGGCGCAGGACGTGCCCGCTGCCGCCATCGTGGGCGACGCCGATGCCGTGCGCCGCCTGCTCGATCTGGGCCTGCCGGTGGACGCCACCGATGCACAGGGTTGCACTGCGCTGCTGCGCGCCGCCGGTGGCGGCCATCGCGCGGTGGTGGACCTGCTGCTCGCACGCGGCGCCGACCCGCAATGCACCGCACATTCCGGCGCGACGCCGCTGTCGGCGGCCGTCAGCATGCGCCACGCGGAAATCGTCGATCGCCTGCTCGCTGCCGGTGCGCCGCTGGAGCAGCGCCTGCCGGGCGATCTCACGGTGCTGATGGTCGCCTGCGCGCTGGGTCTGACCGATCTGGCCGCGCGGCTGCTCGCCGCCGGTGCCAATGTGCACGCCTGCGATGCGCAGGGACGCCAGGCGCTGCACTGCGCCGCGATGTACGGCTTCAACGCGCGCGAGCGTTCGCGCCTGGTGGCGCTGTTCGACACGCTGCTGCTGGCCGGCGTGGATGCCGACCAGCCGGCCGCGGGCGCCACGCCGCTGCTGCTGTTGCTGGGTGCGCGCGCCGAGCCCGGCACGGCCGCCGATGAGGACGTGCTGATCGCGGGCGTGCAGTTGCTGATCGACCACGAAGCCTCGCTAGACGCCGGCGATCCGCGTGGCTTCGGTCCGCTGCATCTGGCCGCATTGCATGGCCTGCTGCGCGTGGTGCAGTTCCTGCTGCGCGCCGGTGCCGATCCGGACCGACGCGACTCGCTCAACCGCACGCCGCGCGAGATCGCGGTCATGCGTGGCTTCATCGATATCGCCGCGGAATTCGCGCCGGCCGCGCCGGGCCAGAACGTCTCGATGGCAAGGTTCCTGCGCGATCCGCGTTGACGGTGGGCCTCTCGTGTTCCGGCAGCTGCCGGAACACGGGTGCGCCGCGAATCACTCTTCCTCGTCGCCCGGGCCCAGATCCGCGCGCCGGCTGTCGGCGATCTCGCCGAGCAGGCCGGTGCCCTGGTCGGCGTTGAACAGTTCTTCCAGCTCGCGACGTGCATCCTGCGTGGACTGCACCAGTGCGGCTTCGTCGTCGCGGATCAGGTACTGCGCGCGCAACAGCCGCCGGTCGTGCTCGCGGAACTGTTCGGCGTGGTCGCGCGCGACCTCCTCGGGAATGCCCAGTTCGACCAGCACCTTCTCGCCCATGCGCAGGCTGCTGTAGAAGGTCTCGCGCACAGCGCGCGCGCCCAGATCCAGCAGGTCCCAGGTGTGGCGGCGATCGCGTGCGCGCGCGAACACGGTCGCGTCCGGATACAGGCGACGGATCGTGCGCACGGTGTGCAGGTTCGCCTCCACGTCGTCGATGGCGATCACGAACACCTTCACGTGCTCGGCACCCGCCGAGCGCAGCAGTTCGGCATGCGCAGGGTCGCCGTAATACACGGGGTTGCCGAACCGGCGCACGAAGTCCACCTGGTCGGCGCTGTGCTCGATGCCGATGAAGGGTGTCTTCTGCGCCGCGAGCAGTCGCGCGACGATCTGGCCGAAGCGGCCGAAGCCCGCGATCAGCACCTGCGGATGCGAGTCGGGAATCGTGTCGAACGCGCGCGGCTGCGGTTGCGGTGCGGCCGCCAGCAGCCGCGTGACGCCGATGACCAGCAACGGCGTGAGCGCCATCGACAGGCCCACGGCCGCCACCAGCCGGTCGCGCGTGGGGTCGTCGATGAGGTTGGCCTTCACCGCTTCGTTGAAGATCACGAACGCGAACTCACCGCCCAGTGCCAGCACCGCGCCCAGCCGCAGCGCCTCGCGCCGGTCCAGGCCGCCGGTCTGCTGGCCGACCAGGTAGAGGATGGCGAACTTCACCAGCAGCAGCGCCAGCGTGAGCCCGGTGATCAGCAGCGGCTCGGACAGCACGCGCTGCAGGTCGATGCTCATGCCCACGGCCATGAAGAACAGGCCCAGCAGCAACCCCTTGAACGGATCGATCTGCGCTTCCAGCTCGTGCCGGTATTCCGAATCGGCGAGCAGCACGCCCGCAAGGAACGCGCCCAGGCCCGCCGACAGCCCCGCGCCCTGCATGATCCAGGCGGTGCCCAGCACCACCAGCAGCGACGCGCCGGTGAACACCTCCGGCATCTGCGCGCGCGCGACGATGCGGAACATGTGCCGCAACAGCACGCGTCCGCCGATGACCACCGCCACGATCGCGCCAAGGGCCTTGGCCACTTCGTCCCAGCCCAGCTCCGCGTCCACCGCGACGCCGCGGCCGAGCAGCGGAATCGCCGCCAGCAACGGGATGGCCGCGAGGTCCTGGAACAACAGAATGGCGAAACCGAGTCGCCCGTGGTCGGCCGTGAGCGCCTTGCGCTCGGACAACAACTGCAGGCACACGGCCGTGGAGGAAAACGCCAGGCCCATGCCGATCACCAGCGCGGCCTGCCACGAGAAGCCGGCGATCATCGACGCGCCGCCCAGCACCAGCGCGCTGAGCACCACCTGCGCGCCGCCGGATCCGAACACCGGCTTGCGCATCACGCGCAGGCGCGCGGGCGAGAGCTCCAGGCCGATCACGAACAGCAGCATCACCACGCCGATCTCGGCCGCGGCGAGCACGGGCTCGGCGTTGGCGACGAACTGCAACCCGTACGGACCCAGTGCAACGCCCGCGGCCAGGTAGCCCAGCACCGCGCCCAGGCCGAAGCGCCGGAACACCGGCACGGCGATCACCGCGGCCAGCAGGAAAACGAGTGCCAGTTCCAGACCGCCGCCGTGCATGTAATAACGCCTCCGTCTCCGGATTATGCACGCCGGCCGTGCCCCCGCCGTTGCCGGATGCGTGACGCTGTGACCTGGCGCTCGTTCGTTGCGGTGCGTTGTGAACGGGGCGCGCGACCGATACGCTCGGCGCTCGTCCGTCCGGGGGGAGCGCACGATGCGCGGGATGTTGGGGGTTGTGCTGTTGCTGGTTACCGGTCTGTGTCACGCGCAGGGGGACTTGCGCATGCCGGTGGAGGGAGAGATCGGCGTCGATCCGCAGGGAAAGGTGTTCGATCTGAATATCGAATCGATCCTCACGCCCGAAGTGAAACGCGTGGTGGATCAGGCGGTGCGGAAGTGGACATTCGAGCCGGTGATGAGGAACGGCGTCGCGGTCCATGCCAAGGCGCAGATGTTCCTGACGCTGGTGGCCGCACCGGTCGAGGGCGGTTACCAGTTGCGGATCGAGCGAGTGCATTTCGCCGGTGACCGCCCTTCCGAGACGGTGTTGCCACCGCGCTACCCGCGCGATGCCGCACGCGCAGGGATCGGTGCCGACCAGCTCGTCGCGATTCGCGTCGATGCCGGCGGCAAGGTGCGCGAGGCCTCCGTGGTGCAGACATCCCTGCCCGCCATGAGGGGCAGCGAGAAGGAACTGGGTAAATGGCGTCGCCTGTTCGAGCAGGCCACGCTGGCCGCTGCCCGGCAATGGACCTTCCGTGCCAGCGAGGATGCGGCGAACGCCGACGACGTGACCCTGATCGTGCCGGTCGGGTTCTGCCCGCCGGGCGCGGGCAATTGCATGGACGACGGATGGCGTTACCAGTCCGCCGGTCAGCAGCAACCGATTCCCTGGCTGTCACAGAGCGAACAGCAGTTCGATGCAACGGGATTGCGGCAAGGCGAAGCCATGGCACTGGACAACACCCTGACGCTCAAGACACCGGTGGTCGGCAAATCGCTCTGAGCGACGTGCCCCATCGAACGCATACGCAGGTTCCAAACAAGGAGACGTTCATGTTGCGCAAATGGAGTGGCGTACTGGTCCTGATGCTCTGGACTTCGATCGCGCTGGCGGGTGTCACCACGGCCGACGTGCGCAGGCAGGTCGAGGCCAGCATGCTGGTGAACGGCACGATCGACATCGATGCGCAGGGGCAGGTGACGGATTACCAGCTCGCCGAGCAGGCGTCGCTACCGCCCGCGCTGCTTGCTGTCGTCGACCGGCACGTACGCGGCTGGCGTTTCGATCCGATGCGGGTGGACGGCAATGCCGTACGCGCACGTTCGCCCATGCACGTGCGCCTGGTGATGAAGCGCGACGGCGACCGGTTCCTGTTCCGGATCGCGGGTGCGACGTTCGGCACCACCTACGGGGCGGGCGCAGTGCCCACCGTGAACGGAACCCTTTCGCCGCCGCGCTATCCGGAATACGCCTACACCAGCAACGTGGGCGGCGTCGTGTACCTGGTGGTGAAGGTCGGACGCGATGGTTCGGTCGAGGATGCCATCGCCGAGCAGGTAAACCTGCGCTCGCTGGGATCGGAACACGAGATGGCGCGCTTCCGCGAGATATTGACCGACCCGGCGATCTCGGTGTCGAGGAAGTGGAAGTTCAACTTCCCCACCCGCGGCGAGGATGCCGACAAACCGTTCGTGCTGGTGCGCGTGGCGGTCGAGTATCTCGCCCGCGACATGCCATCGGAGAGGGCCGGCCGCTGGTTGCCCTACGTGCCGGGGCCGCGCCAGCCGGTGCCGTGGCGCAACTGGGACGCGGCTGGCCAGCAGCCCGACGCCATCACGGTCGGCGAGGCGTATCCGGACAATCCCAAGGGCCCCAAGCTGATCGGCAACATTGACGGCTGATGTTCCCTGTGCGGCGGGAGTAAACGCACATGGCGGGGCCGCGAACCATGGCGATGCAACGCGACTAAGCAATATCCTCATGCGGAGGATGGTGGTGCTGCCATGCCGATATAGTCGGCAACAGAGTCCCGGCTACGACAAGGAGCTACACATGTGGAAGAGGTGCGGTGTCCTGCTGGTCCTGATGCTGTGCGCTCCGGTGATCATTGCGGGCTCCAGCCGCGAGGAAGTGCGCAAGCAGGTCGAGGCCAGCATGCTCGTGAAGGGGACGATCGACATCGATCCGCAAGGTCAGGTTGTCGAATACCACCTTGAGCAGGCGGCGTCGCTGACGCCGGCGTTGCTCGGCATCGTCGACAGGCGCATCCGTGCGTGGCAGTTCGAGCCCGTGCTGCTGGATGGAAGGGCGGTCCGTGCCCGCTCACCCATGCAGTTGCGCCTGGTGACGAAAAAGGACGGCGAGAACTACCTGTTCCGCATCGCTGGCGCGACGTTCGGCAGTGTCGACAAGGAAGGTGAGTCGCCCACGTATGACGGGAAGCTGAGGCCTCCGCGGTATCCGGAAGGCGCGGTCTTCAATCGCGTGGGTGGCACAGTCTATCTGGTGCTGCGCATCGGGCGTGACGGCTCGGTGGAGGCTGCCGTCGCCGAACAGGTGAACCTGCGTAGCATCGGGACGGAACGTGAAATGAAGCTGTTCCGCGAGATGCTGGCGGACTCCGCGATCTACACGTCCCGACGTTGGAAGTTCAACTTCCCCACGCGTGGGGAGGATGCCGACGCGCCGTTCGTCTCGGTACGCGTGCCGGTGGATTTCATCGCGCCGAACATGACCGATACGAAGCCCGGTGAGTGGCAGGCCTATGTGCCTGGCCCGCGGCAGGACGTGCCGTGGCGTGACTGGGATGCAGCCATGGAGTCGCCGGATGCGATCGCCTCCGGCGGCGTGTATCCGGATCGCCCGAGCGGGCCGAGGCTGATTGGCGGCGTCGACGGCTGATCGCGTTCATCGCACGGAGAAAACAAAGGTATGGAGAAGGCCATGAGGAAGGGAGTCTGGGCGCTCGGATGCGTGCTCGCGCTGTGCGCGGGCGTGGCGCTCGCTGCGGAGCAGCGCCCGGTGCGCGAGCAGGTCGAAAACAGCATGCTCGTCACGGGGGCCATCGACATCCAGCCCGACGGGACGGTTGCCGGGCATGCGTTGGATGAGCCCGAGAAACTGCCTAGTGGCATCGTCCAGCTGCTCGCGCAGGCGACGCCGCACTGGCGCTTCGAGCCGGTGCGCGTCGAGGGCAAGCCGGTGTTCGCGAGGACGAAGATGAGCGTGCGCATCGTCGCCAAGCGCCAGGGCGACGGTGGCTACGAGGTGCGCGTGGCCAGCGCGAGGTTCGGCGAGCCGCGATCGGAGGATTGGCCGAGCCATGACGGGCCGCTAGGGCGACCGCGCTTCCCGAAGGAAGCCGCGCAGGCAGGCGTGGGCGGAACCGTGTACGTGATGTTGAAGATCGGGCGCGACGGCAAGGTCGTCGACCTCGTCGCTGAGCAGATCAACCTGAAAACTGTGGTCAGTGAAGCCGAGATGGAGATGTGGCGACACGTGCTGGCTCGGGCCGCGTTGCAGCGGGCATCCCAGTGGACATTCGTGCCGCCGACACAGGGCGCGGAGGTCGATGCTCCGTTTTGGAGCATCCGCGTACCGGTGGATTTCGTGGCCGGCGGGTCAAGGCCTGCGTATGGCAGATGGGAGACCTACATCCCGGGGTCGCGCACGCCGGCGCCGTGGGTCGATGCCGAGGAGGCGCGCATGGGGGCCGACGCCGTCGCGCTGGACGGGTTCCAGCCGATAGGCGGGGGACCCCGGCTCCTCTCCAGTCTGGATCCCGGCAGCTGATCGCGGTGCCGGTCGACCACCGCTACAAAAAACGCCCCGCATTGCGGGGCGTTTTTGCTTGCAGCGTTCGCGATGCCGCTCAGCGCTTCATCGAACTGAAGAACTCGTCGTTGGACTTGGTGGTCTTCATCTTGTCCAGCAGGAATTCCATCGCGCCGATCTCGTCCATGCCGTGCAGCAGCTTGCGCAGGATCCAGATCTTCTGCAGCAGTTCCGGCTCGATCAGCAGGTCTTCGCGGCGGGTGCCGGAGCGGTTGATGTTGATGGCCGGGTAGACGCGCTTCTCGGCGATGCGGCGGTCCAGGTGCACTTCCGAGTTGCCGGTGCCCTTGAACTCTTCGTAGATCACCTCGTCCATCTTGCTGCCGGTGTCGATCAGCGCGGTGGCGATGATGGTCAGCGAGCCGCCTTCTTCCACGTTGCGCGCGGCGCCGAAGAAGCGCTTCGGACGATGCAGTGCGTTCGCGTCGACACCACCGGTGAGCACCTTGCCCGAGGACGGCACGACGTTGTTGTACGCGCGCGCCAGACGGGTGATGGAGTCGAGCAGGATCACGACGTCCTTCTTGTGCTCGACCAGACGCTTGGCGCGCTCGATCACCATTTCGGCGACCTGCACGTGGCGGCCGGCGGGTTCGTCGAAGGTGGAGGAGACCACTTCGCCGCGCACGGTGCGCTGCATCTCGGTCACTTCTTCCGGTCGCTCGTCGACGAGCAGCACGATCAGGTGCACGTCCGGATGATTGCTGGTGATGGCCGTGGCCACCTGCTGCATCATCATCGTCTTGCCGGCCTTCGGCGGCGAGACGATCAGCGCGCGCTGGCCTTTGCCCTGCGGCGCCATCAGGTCGAGGATGCGGCCGGTGATGTCCTCGGTCGAGCCGTCGCCGCGCTCGAGGCGGAAACGCTTGCGCGGGAACAGCGGGGTGAGGTTCTCGAACAGGACCTTGTTCTTCGACGCTTCCAGCGGCTCTCCGTTGATCGTGTCGACCACGGCCAGGGCGAAGTAGCGCTCGCCGTCCTTCGGCCAGCGGATGCGGCCGGACAGGTGGTCGCCGGTGCGCAGGTTGAAGCGGCGGATCTGGCTGGGCGAGATGTAGACGTCATCCGGGCCGGCCAGGTAGCTGGCCTCTGCGGCGCGCAGGAAGCCGAAGCCGTCGGGCAGGATTTCCAGCACGCCGTCGGCGGCGACGCCTTCACCGTGGCGGGTCAGCACCTTCAGGACCGCGAAGATCACGTCCTGCTTGCGGGCGCGGGCGACGCCTTCCTGGATCTGCAGCTGGTCGGCCACGTCCAGCAGCTTCGGCGTGGGCATGCGCTTGAGGTCGCCCAGCGAGTACTGCGGGAAGCCTTCCGGTACCTGCGGGTGCGGGCGCGGGACGAAGTTCTCGCCGTTGCTGCCATCGTCCTGCATGCCGCCGCTCTGGTCGCGGTAGCGCTCGCGCTGGCGGTCGCGACGGTTGCGGAAGCGGTCGCGACGGTTGCCGCGGTTGCCGCCTTCGAGATTGTCGCGGTCGCGCTGGCCCTGGCCGCCTTCGCCGCCCTGGGCGGAGGCGCCCTCGGAACGGGCTTCGGACGGAGCAGGAGCTTCGGCGGCTGGCGCGGCCGGTTCGGCACGCGGCGCCGGTGCGCTCTGGCCGGTGGATTCGACGACGGCCGGCGCGTTGTCGGCGGCCTTGCTCACGCGCGCCTTGCGCACGCGCTTCTCGGCGACATCGCCGGCGTCAGGGGTGTTATCGGACAAGCAGGGAATCCTCGCTAAGCGGCGAGCGCTCGCAGTGGCGAGCGGAACGTCAGGGACGAATGGTTTCTAGAGTGGGGTGCGGCGCAAGACGGGGCTGGACGGTTAGGTCCGAGACGGTCAGGAACGCCGGGTGAGACGAAACTAGCACTGCCTTTGCGCGGCGGCAAGCGCCCGGACAGGGCTCGTTCACCTGGCCGGATCGGCCGGTGGGGCCGGCGCCCGCAGGGCGGGCGCGGCCGGTGGATCGGGTGGAGCAGGGGCAGCCGGGCCGGGCCCGGTCAGAGCGCCTTGTCGAGCATCTGGCTCAGCTGGGCCTTGCCCACCGCGCCGATCTGGGTCGCCTGGACCTGGCCGTTCTTGAACAGAAGCAGCATCGGGATGGAGCGCACGTGGTACTTCATGGCCGTGGTGCGGTTGTGGTCCACGTTGACCTTGGCGATCTTGACCTTGCCCTGGTAGGTCTCGGCGAGCTCGTCCAAGGCCGGCGCGATCATCTTGCACGGGCCGCACCATTCGGCCCAGAAGTCGACCAGCACGGGTTCGGACGACTGCAGCACGGCGGCATCGAAATCGGCATCGCCGACGTGCAAAATTTTCTCGCTCACGGGGATCTCCTGCGGTTTGGTGCGGCCGGTCGGCCCTCGGGCCGCCCGGACGGGGGTCTGGCCCGCCCCGGCGTTACCGGATCGGGGGTTACGGTAAACTGGGGCGTTTCGCGGCGACTTCAAGTCCTCGCCGACACCCTATCCGAGCCGGCGCCTCACCGGGCCGGCCCCGGCAGTCTGCGATGCGGACGCCACCCAAGCAAGCGCGCCAACGCACCCTGGCATGCCGCACTGCACGGCGCGCGCGGACTCTCCAAAGCTGATGAGCGACAAGCCTTTAACCGACGTTTCCTTCTCTTCCTTCGACCTGCATCCGAGCCTCCTGGCCGGACTGGAAGCCGCAGGTTTCACCCGTTGCACGCCCATCCAGGCGCTGACGCTTCCCATCGCATTGCAGGGCCGTGACGTCGCCGGCCAGGCCCAGACCGGCACCGGCAAGACCCTGGCGTTTCTGGTCGCGGTGATCAACCGACTGCTCACCCGCCCGGCGCTGGCCGAACGCAAGCCCGAAGACCCGCGCGCGCTGATCCTGGCGCCGACGCGCGAGCTGGCCATCCAGATCCACAAGGACGCGGTGAAGTTCGGCAGCGAGCTGGGCCTGAAGTTCGCGCTGGTGTACGGCGGCGTCGACTACGACAAGCAGCGCGAGCTGCTGCAGAAGGGCGCCGACGTCATCATCGCCACACCCGGCCGCCTGATCGACTACGTCAAGCAGCACAAGGTCGTGTCGCTGCACGCCTGCGAAGTGTGCGTGCTGGACGAAGCCGACCGCATGTTCGACCTGGGTTTCATCAAGGACATCCGCTTCCTGCTGCGGCGCATGCCGATCCGCACCGAGCGGCAGACCCTGCTGTTCTCGGCCACGCTCAGCCATCGCGTGCTGGAGCTGGCGTACGAGCACATGAACGAGCCGGAAAAGGTCGTCGTCGAAACCGAGTTCATCACGGCAGCCAAGGTCAGGCAGAAGGTGTTCTTCCCGGCCGACGACGAGAAGATCCCGCTGCTGCTGGGCCTGCTCTCGCGCAGCGAGGGCGCGCGCACGATGGTGTTCGTGAACACCAAGGCCTTCGTCGAGCGCGTCGCCCGCGCGCTGGAGCGGGGCGGTTACCGCGTTGGCGTGCTCTCCGGCGACGTCCCGCAGAAGAAGCGCGAGTCGCTGCTCAACAAGTTCCAGAAGGGCCAGCTCGAAATCCTCGTAGCTACCGATGTGGCCGCGCGCGGCCTGCACATCGACGGTGTCAGCCACGTCTACAACTACGACCTGCCGTTCGACGCGGAGGACTACGTCCACCGCATCGGCCGCACCGCGCGCCTGGGCGCCGAGGGCGACGCGATCAGCTTCGCCTGCGAGCGCTACGCGATGTCGCTGCCGGACATCGAGGCCTACATCGAGCAGAAGCTGCCGGTGGCGGCCGTGGAGGCGGACCTGCTGGTCGCCCTCCCGCGTGCACCGCGCGAACTGCCGGAAGGTGCCGAGGGCGAAGGCGAGCAGGAAAGCATCGGCGCGATCTTCAAGGAAGCGCGCGAGCAACGCGCCGCCGACGAGGAGCGTCGTGGTGGTGGCCGCAGCCGCAGTGGCGGCGGTGGCGGTCGTCGCGACGGGCGTGTCGAGGGTCGCGGAGAGCGCCGTGGCGACGGTCGTCGCAGCGAGGGCGGTCGTGATGGCGCGCCGCGTGGCGAACGCAAGCCGCGTCCGCAGCCGGCAGCCGAGCCCACCACGCAGGCGCATCAGGCCGTCGAAGCCGCGATGCCGCCCACCGGCGACGCCGAGCGCGCGCCGCGCAAGCGCCGCCGTCGTCGTGGTGGCCGCCGTATCGAGGGCGCCGACGGCGCAGTGGCGGCTGCAGCCTCCCCTGCATCCAAGCAGCCCACTCAGGTCCACGCGCAGAAGGCAGCGAAGGATGGCGACAAGCTCGGTCTGCTGCACCGCATCGGCCGTGGGCTGAAGTCGCTGATTTCGCGCTCGCCGCGCAGTCAGCACTGACCCGCGTCGCGCCGATCCGCGTATCGGCGCCGACGGTCGGACGTATTTCGCGGATTGTGCGCGGGTGCGTTTTCCGCCCTAGCCATCCCCGCTCGCGCCGCCGATACTTGGCGGCACGAGTGTGAGCACCGGTGAGCGATGAGCGTCCTGCGCTTCGACAATGTCAGCAAGCGATACGAAGGCCGCGATGCGTTGAGCGAGGTCAGCTTCGAGGTCGCGCAGGGCGAGATGCTGTTCGTGACCGGCCATTCCGGCGCGGGCAAGAGCACCCTGCTCAAGCTGATCCACCTGTCCGAGCGCCCCAGCCGCGGCACCGTGCTGTTCGGTTCGCAGAACCTGACCAAGGTGCGCGGCCGCCGCATCGCGCTGCATCGTCGCGACGTGGGCGTGGTGTTCCAGGACCATCGATTGCTGGCTGACCGCAGCGTCGCCGACAACGTCGCGCTGCCGCTGATCCTGCGCGGCATGCGTCGCGGCGACATCGGCAAGCGCGTGCGCAACGTGCTGGACAAGGTAGGCCTGGGCTCCCGCGCCGGCGCTTTGCCCACGCAGCTGTCGGCGGGCGAGCAGCAGCGCGTGGGCATCGCCCGCGCCATCGTCGGCGAGCCGCGCCTGCTGGTCGCCGACGAACCCACCGGCAACCTCGATCCGACGCTCTCGGCGGAAATCATGGCGCTGTTCGAGTCGCTGCCCGAGCGCGGCACCAGCGTGCTTGTCGCCAGCCACGACCTGGCGCTGGTCAAGCGCATGAAGAAGCGGGTGCTCGTGCTGAACCAGGGGCGCCTGGTCGACGACATCTCGCCCGAGGACCTGGCCCAGTGAGCGCGCAGACCGCACCGCCGCCCAGCCCGCCGCGCTCGCGCCTGGGCACCTGGTTCGACCATCACGTCTACAGCCTCGTCGCCAGCGCGGGCCGCATGCTGCGCAAGCCGTGGGCCACCGCACTGACCATCGGCGTCATGGCCGTGGCCATCGCCTTGCCGGTGGGCCTGTGGGCGGCGCTGGGCAATGTCGAACGTTTCACCGGCACCGTGGAGCAGTCGCGCCAGGTGTCGCTGTTCCTGAAGACCACGGTGGACGTGCCGCGCGCCCGCGCGCTGGCCGACCAGCTGCGCAACCGCGGCGATATCGCCGCCGTCGAACTGCGCACGCCTGA
This sequence comes from Lysobacter stagni, assembly GCF_030053425.1. Lineage (NCBI taxonomy): Bacteria > Pseudomonadati > Pseudomonadota > Gammaproteobacteria > Lysobacterales > Lysobacteraceae > Lysobacter > Lysobacter stagni. The sequence continues at coordinate 1,194,709 of NZ_JASGBI010000001.1, forward strand.
ACAGGGCATGGACGAACTGCGCCACAGCAGCGGCCTGGGCGAGGCGATCAGTGCGGTCGAGGGCAACCCGTTGCCCAGCCTGCTCATCGTTTCGCCGAAGGGCGACGAGACTCTGGTGGCCGACTCGCTGCGCAACCTGCCGGAAGTCGATGTGGTCCAGCACGACGCCGCATGGCGTCAGCGCCTGGACAGCTGGCTGCGCTTCGGCGTGCGCCTGGCCTGGGTGCTGGCGGCGCTGCTCGGCCTGGGCGCGCTGCTGGTGGTGGGCAACACGGTGCGCTTGGACATCCAGTCGCGCCGCGAGGAAATCGCCGTACTGCAGCAGCTGGGCGCCACCGACGGCTTCATCCGCCGGCCGTTCCTGTACCTGGGCGCATGCTATGGCGTGGTCGCCGGCGCGCTCGCGCTGGCCTTGCTGACCGCCGCCGATCAGGCCCTGCGCGCGCCGCTGGCCGATCTGGCACGCAGCTACGGCAGCCAGTTTTCCCTGCAGGGCTTCGATCTCGCCTCCGCGGTGGGGATCGTCGTGACTTCCGGCGTTCTGGGGTGGCTGGGCGCCGGCCTCGTCACCGGCCACTACCTGCGTCAGACTCGACCCACGACATGAGCCAGGATCTCCGCCATCTAGCCAACGCCGCACCGCGGATCATGGTCGTGGACGGCTCCAAGCTGGTGCGCAAGCTCATCGGCGACGTGCTCGCCCGCGAGCTGAGCGATGCGATCGTGGTGCCCTGTGCGGGCATCGGCGAGGCGCGTGCCGCTCTCGCCAGCGGTGCGGTCGACCTGGTCACCACGTCGCTGTCCCTGCCCGACGGCGATGGCATCGCGCTCGCACGCGCCGTGCGCGAGGCGGCCGGCCAGGCCTACGTCCCGATCATCGTCGTTTCGGGCGACGCGCAGTCGCATCTGGAATCGCGCCGTTTCACCGAAGACGTCACCGACTATTTCGACAAGGCGCTGGGTCACACGGCGCTGGCCGCGTTCATTCGCGGCTACGTGCAGCCACAGCCCATCCCCGGTGCGCGCGTCCTATATGTCGAAGACAGCAAGGTCGTCGCGCTGGCGACCAAGCGCATGCTCGAGCGCCACGGACTGACCGTGCTGCACTTCGTCGGCGTGGAGGAAGCGCTGGAATACCTGGAGACGCATCGCGGGCAGGACGATGTCGGCTGCGATCTGGTGCTCACCGACGTCTATCTGAAAGGCGCACTCAGCGGCAACGACCTGCTCGCCCGCCTGCGCGAAGACTTCCGCTACGGCAAGCGTCGCCTTCCGGTGCTGGTGATGACCGGCGATGGCAACGCGGACAACCAGAGCGCACTGCTGCGCGCCGGTGCGAACGATCTGGTGCTCAAGCCGATCGAGGAACGCCTTCTGGTCACCAAGACGCTGTTCCAGCTTCGCCTGGCGCGCCTGGCGGAGCCGGCGACGCTGGACGCATGAACGAGGCCGCCGATCACGGCGCGCACGACCGCGTCCGTCTGGACCCCTCGTGGAAGGACCGGATCGGCGACTACCTGCAACGACCGGACATGCAGTCGCTGTCGGCGTTCCTGCGCGACCGCAAGGCCGCCGGGGCACGCATCTATCCACCCGGCCAGAACATCTTCGCCGCCTTCGACGCCACGCCATTCGAGGCGGTGAAGGTGGTCGTGCTGGGGCAGGACCCGTACCACGGCCCTGGCCAGGCGCATGGCCTGTGCTTCTCGGTGCTGCCCGGCGTGCCGGTGCCGCCGTCGCTGGACAACATCTTCAAGGAGATCCAGCGCGACCTCGGGATCGCCCGCCCCGATCACGGCTGCCTGCTGCCGTGGGCGCGCCGCGGTGTGCTGTTGCTCAACGCCGTGCTCACGGTGGAGGAAGGCCGGGCCGGGGCGCACCAGGGCAAGGGGTGGGAGGGCTTCACCGACCACGTGGTCGACGTGCTCAACCGCGAGCGCGAAGGCCTGGTCTTCCTGCTCTGGGGTAGTTACGCCCAGGCCAAGGGCAAGGTGATCGACCCGCGTCGCCATCGCGTGCTGAAGGCGCCGCATCCCTCGCCGCTGTCGGCGCACCGCGGCTTCCTGGGGTGCGGGCACTTCTCCGCCACCAACGAATACCTCGCCCGGAACGGGCAGTCGCCGATCGACTGGTCCCTTCCTCCGCGAGCCGAGCTGACCATCTGACCTCGTCGTCGGGAACTCCTGCGCCTGAATGCGGTCTCATCCCGTGGCTGGACGCGGCCCGGGCTCACGTTTCCTTCGGATCGCTGCCGATAGACTTGATGGCCAATCCTGGCCCGTCCAGCCAAGTGATTGATTTAAGTCGAGTTTCGCCCGTGCGCTCAGTCGAGCCGCGAGGCGGATGCTCGTTCCATTTCTGCAACACTGAGGAACTTCCAACCCCTTTAGCAGTCCCAGGACCCGACTGCTAAGATGCCTGCCATGACCCAGAACAGCCTCGCTCTTCCCCTGGTTTCCAACAACCTGCCGGTGCCGAGTGCGCTCGGTTCGCTGGACGCCTACGTCAATGCCGTGCATCGCATCCCGGTGCTGAGCGCTGAAGACGAACAGGCCCTGGCGCGTCGCTATCGCGACGACGAAGACCTCGACGCCGCCCGTGAGCTGGTCCATTCCCACCTGCGCTTCGTGGTCCACGTGGCCCGCGGCTACAACGGCTATGGCCTGCAGATCGGCGACCTCATCCAGGAAGGCAACATCGGCCTGATGAAGGCGGTCAAGCGCTTCGATCCCGAACAGGGCGTGCGCCTGGTTTCCTTCGCGGTGCACTGGATCCGCGCCGAGATGCACGAGTTCATCCTGAAGAACTGGCGCATCGTGAAGGTCGCCACGACCAAGGCGCAGCGCAAGCTGTTCTTCAACCTGCGCAAGTCGAAGACGCGCCTGGGCTGGATGAACGCCGAGGAAGTGCGTGCCGTCGCCCAGGACCTCAACGTCTCCGAGCGCGAAGTGCTCGAGATGGAATCGCGCCTTTCGGGCCGCGACATTGGTTTCGACGCACCGGACGAGGACGACGACAACGCGCCGCCGTCGCCGGTCGCGTACCTGCGCGCCGATGGCGAGGACCCCTCGCAGGCGTACGAGCGCAAGGACGAGGAAGACAGCCACCTGGCGCTGCTGCGCGAGGGCCTTTCCGGCCTGGACCAGCGTTCGCGCGACATCGTCAAACGCCGCTGGCTGGATGCGGACAGCAAGATCACGCTGCAGGAACTGGCCGACGAATACGGCGTCAGTGCCGAGCGCATCCGCCAGATCGAAGCCAATGCCCTGAAGAAGATGCGCGCGCTGTTCGCGGCGTAACCTTCCGAAGCGACATGCGACACGCGAACGGCCCGGACCTCCGGGCCGTTCTGCTTTCCGGCGTCCGTACGTTGCCTGCGCGGCCTTCACGCCGATTTCATCGCAGGGCCCCGAACGTGCGCGGGCCCTCCGCCACCGCGCGGTGCGGTGACAGGGAAGGGCGAACCCAACGCAAGGAGACTCAGGATGAGTGCGAAGCTTCCGATGGCGGCTTTGGTGCTGTGCGGTTCGATGCTGGGGACGTATGCGCCCGCGGCGAAGGCGGGAGACGTGAGCAATGCAACGCTCGCGTGCTACGTGGATACGTCGGCGTTCGACCAGCTGACGTCCGATTTCTGTTCCAGCGGCTGGCGACCGGGCCAGCCCAATCCGACCACGGCGCATTTCGAAGTGATCGGCCTGGCGCCGGGCAGCTATACCTTCCAGTGGTCGGTGACCGGTTGCGGTGCCACCGCGGCCTGGTGCAACCGTTCCATCCGCAAGGACACCAGCGGCGGCCAGCCGGTCACCGTGACCGTGACCATCCAGGACACCGCCACTGGCGCGACGAAGACCGTCACCGCCACGGCGGAGTACATCGATATCTGGACCTGATGTGACGCACCGGCGGCAGCCGCTACGCGCGGCTGCCGTCGTCGTCGCGCTGGTCGAGAGGCCCGAAGATGATCCGCGCGTGCCGCTGGTAGCTCCAGTACGCCCAGGCCCAGTTGATCAGCACGATGATGCGGTTGCGGAAGCCGATCAGGAACATCACGTGGATCAGCAGCCAGAACCACCACGCGAGCAGTCCCGACAGCTTGACGCCGTGCACGTCCACCACGGCGGCCATGCGACCGATGGTGGCGAGGTTGCCGAAGTCGCGATAGCGGAAAGCAGGAGCGGGCTTTCCGTCGAGTCTTGCGCCGATGACCTTCGCCACATGCGCGCCCATCTGCTTGGCCGCGGGCGCGACGCCCGGCACGGGCTTGCCATCCTGCTGCACGCTGGCCAGGTCGCCCGCGACGAAAATCTCCGGATGGCCCGGCACGCTCAGGTCGGACGACACCGGCACGCGTCCGGCGCGATCGCGCTCCACACCGAGCAGCGCGCCCAGCGGTGAGGCCGCCACGCCGGCCGCCCACAGCACGGTACGTGCAGGCACGAACGTGTCGCCCAGCGTGTAACCCCTGTCGTCGATGGAACCCACCGGCGTTCCCGTGACGACTTCCACGCCGAGCTTGTGCAGTTGCCGGCGCGCCTTCTCCGACAGCGACTCCGGGAAAGAGGCGAGCACGCGCGGCCCCGCTTCAATCAGGCGCACCTTCGCGTGCGAGGGATCGATGTTGCGAAACTCGCGCTTCAGCGTGTGCCGTGCGATCTCGGCCAGCGTGCCGGCGAGTTCGACGCCGGTGGGGCCGCCGCCGACCACCGCGAAGCTCAACCACGACTCGCGTTCCGCCGGGTCGTCGCAGGCTTCGGCGCGTTCGAACGCGAGAAGCAAGCGGCGGCGGATCGCCAGTGCATCGTCCAGCGTTTTCAGGCCGGGCGCGTCGGCGCTCCATTCGTCGTGGCCGAAGTACGCATGCATCGCGCCGCTGGCGAGCAGCAGGTAGTCGTACGTCAACGAGTCGCCATCGCCCAGCGAGACCGTGCGCGCCTGCGCATCCAGCCCGACCACCTCACCCAGGCGCACTTCGACGTTGCGTTGCGCGCGCAGGATGTGGCGCAGCGGCGCGGCGATGTCGGGAGCGGACAGCCCTGCAGTGGCCACCTGGTACAACAGAGGCTGGAACAGATGGTGATTGCGGCGATCGATCAGCGTGATGCGCACGTCGCGGCCGGCGAGCGCGCGCGTGGCCCACAAGCCACCGAATCCGCCACCGACGATGACCACATGCGGGCGCGGATCGGAGGTCATGCGGGTGTCCTTTCCCGAAGTGGGGCGTTGGCGTCGACGGTGTCGCGCGATTCGTGGTCACGGTCGATGCGCGAGTGGTGCTTCGTATCGCGCATGGACACGTACACCAGCAGCGAGACCGCCACGCAAGCGGTGACGTAGACGTAGAAATACGACTCGTGCCCGATCTGCTTGAACCACAGCGCGAGGTATTCGGCGGTGCCGCCGAACAGCGACACGGTCAGCGCGTAGGGCAGGCCCACGCCCAGCGCGCGGATGTGCGCGGGGAACAGTTCGGCCTTCACCACGGCGTTGATCGAGGTGTACCCGCTGACGATCAGCAGGCCCGACATCACCCACGCGAACGCATTGAGCACGGTGGACGCTGTGGCGATGCCACTGAGGATGGTGTAGGTGAACAGCGTTCCCAGCACGCCGAAGGCGATCAGGATCGGGCGGCGCCCGGTGCGGTCCGACAATGCGCCCACCACCGGCTGCAACAGCATGAACACGAACAGCGACGCGGCGGAGATGAGCGTCGCGTCCGCCTTGCTGAAGCCACCGGTGTTGACCAGGAACTTCTGCGGGTACGTCGTGAAGGTATAGAACGACAGCGTGCCGCCCATCGTCAGGCCGATGACCGTGAGCACCTCGCGCGGGTGCTGCATCAGCACGCGCAGGCTGCCGCGCTGCTGGCGATCGCGCGTGTTCCGCGCGGTGGCGAAGGATTCGGTTTCCTGCATGCCGCGGCGCAGGTACAGCGCGGTCACCGCGCACAGCGCGCCCACGACGAAGGGAATGCGCCAGCCCCAGTCGTGCAGCTGGTCTTCGGTCAGCAGCGCGCGCTGCAGCAGTACCAGCAGCGCCAGCGCGATCAGCTGGCCCATCACCAGCGTCACGTACTGGAAGCTCGACCAGAAACCGCGGTGCCGCGAGTGCGCCATCTCGCTGAGGTACGTGGCCGAAGTGCCGTACTCGCCACCGACGCTGAGCCCCTGCAGCAGGCGCGCGAACACCAGCAGCGCGGGCGCGGCCAGTCCGATGCGGTCGTAGCCCGGCGCCACGGCGATGAGCAACGAGCCTGCGCACATAAGCAGCACCGACAGCATCAGCGCCGCCTTGCGGCCGTGGCGGTCGGCATACAGGCCCATCAGCCAGCCGCCGACCGGCCGCATCAGGAAGCCCACCGCGAAGACCGCCGCGGTGTCCATCAATTGCGCGGTGGTGTCGCCCTTGGGGAAGAAATGCGGCGCGAAGTAGATCGCGAAGGCGGAGTACGCGTACCAGTCGTACCACTCCACCAGATTGCCGACCGAACCGCTGAAGATGCTGCGCAGGCGCTGGGTGGGTGTCATCGGCACGGTGGCATCCATGGTCATAGTGTGCCCGAAGCGGTGATGGTGCGGTGGCTTCCTTTGCTGTCATCCCCGCGAAGGCGGGGATCCATGCCTGCACGCGCCACTTCTTTCGAAGGGCTTGATGCGACGGATCGATGGACCCGCCTTCGCGGGAATGACGGCATGGGAAACAAAAAAGCCCGGCATCGGCCGGGCTTCTTCGTCTCATGCCAGCGAACGCTTACCCCAGCCGGGCGGCCAGCATCGCTTCCAGCTTGCGCTGGTCCGCGGCGAACTTGCGGATGCCATCGCCGAGCTTGTCGGTGGCCATCGCGTCCTCGTTGTGGTCCCAGCGGAACCCGATCTCATCCAGGCGCGCCGGTGCCGGTGCGCGCTCGCCGTTGTCGACCAGCGCACGCGGCACGCCGCCTTCGGCCGCGGCGAGCTCCGACAGCAGGTCCGGCGAGATCGTGAGGCGATCGCAACCGGCCAGCGCCAGTACCTGTCCGGTGTTGCGGAAGCTCGCGCCCATCACGACCGTGTTGAAGCCGTGGCGCTTGTAGTGGTGCCAGATGCGGGTGACCGACTGCACGCCCGGATCGTCCTGCGGCGTGGCCGGCTTCGGCGCACCGTTGGCCAGGTGCCAGTCGAGGATGCGGCCCACGAACGGCGAGATCAGGAACACGCCGGCCTCGGCGCAGGCCACGGCCTGTGCGAACGAGAACAGCAGCGTCAGGTTGCACTGGATGCCTTCGCGCTCCAGCTGCTCGGCGGCGCGGATGCCTTCCCACGTGGAGGCGATCTTGATCAGCAGGCGTTCGCGGCTGATGCCGACCTGCTCGTACAGTGCGACCAGCTTGCGCGCCTGTGCCAGCGTGGCCTGGGTGTCGAAGCTGTGACGCGCATCGACTTCGGTCGAAACGCGGCCCGGAATGAGCTTGAGGATCTCCACGCCCACCGTCACCGCCAGCAGGTCGGCGGCGTCGGCCACGCGCGCGGCCAGGTCGGTGCCACGGGCCTGCGAGATCGCGGAGTCGATCAGCGGCGCGTAGGCCGGCAGCGAGGCCGCCTTGAGCAGCAGCGAGGGATTGGTGGTGGCGTCCAGCGGGTGGAAGCGGGCGATGGCGTCGATGTCGCCGGTGTCGGCGACGACCGCCGAGAGGGTGCGGAGCTGTTCGAGCTGGGTCATGGTGGGGTTCGAAGGTCTTGTCGTGAGTTCGCCCGGCCATTGTGGAGGATCGAACGGGTCGGGGGTAGCGCTAACCCGACACACCGATGGCGTGTCGCCTGCGCTAGGCTCGAAGGCACCCGACCACCGCCTCACGGAACCGCCATGGCCGAACCCGAGCGCCGCATCGCCTTGCTGATCGACGCCGACAACGCACCGGCGGCCAAGATCGACGTGATCCTGGCCGAGGTCGCCCGTCACGGTGCGGCCAACGTGCGTCGCGCCTACGGCAACTGGAAGAGCCCCCACCTGAAGGGCTGGGAAGCGACCCTCCACGAATACGCGATCCGCCCGATCCAGCAATTCGCCTACAGCTCGGGCAAGAACGCCTCCGACATGGCGATGGTGATCGACGCCATGGACCTGCTGTACGCGCGCAACCTGGACGGCTTCGCCATCGTGTCCAGCGATGCCGACTTCACCCCGCTGGTGATGCGCCTGCTGACCGAGGGCGTGAAGGTGTACGGATTCGGCGAGAAGAAGACGCCGGCCCCCTTCGTCAACGCCTGTTCCAAGTTCACCTACGTGGAAGCCCTGTTGCAGCCCACCGGCGAAGCACCCGCGCCGTCCACCCGGCCGAAGACCGCCGCGGAGCTGCGTGGCGACACCCGCCTGGTGCAGATGCTGCGCAGCGCGGTGGATTCGGCATCCGGCGACGACGGTTGGGCGCACCTGGGCGCGGTCGGTCACCAGATCAGCAACCAGGCGTCGTTCGATTCGCGCAACTACGGCTATCGAAAACTCAGCGATCTGATCGAGGCGAGCGACCTGTTCGAGATCAAGCGCGCCGATCAGATCGTGTGGGTGCGCTACACGCCGCGAAAGCGTCGGGCCGCGCGAAAAGCCTGAATGCGCGCCTTGCCGGGGCGATAACGCCGGCGCTTCTAGACTCGCCGCATGCCCGGCGAAGCCGCCAGCGCCCGCGTGCCGTGCCGCCGCGTTCTGCTCGCGGTGCTGCTGGCCTGCACGTCGTCCACCGCGACGGCGCAGAACGCGGATCCGTACGCGGCCGCAAGGCGAGCCCTGATCGCCGAACTCAACGACGAAGCCCGTGCCGATGCCGGCACCGCGGCCCGCATCGACCGCAGCGCCATCGCGCTGCTCGCGCGGGTACCTCGCCACGAATACGTGCCAGCGTCCGAACGCCGCAACGCCTACGAGAACCGGCCGCTCGGCATCGGCTACGGCCAGACCATCTCGCAGCCGTACATCGTCGCGCTGATGACCTCGCTGGTGGAACCGCGCGCGGGGCAGACGCTGCTGGAGATCGGCACCGGATCCGGGTATCAGGCCGCGGTGCTCGCCGAGTCGGGCGCGAAGGTCCATTCGATCGAGATCGTCGCGCCGCTGGCGGTGCAGGCGGCGCAGCGCTTGCGGCGTTACCCCAACGTCGCCACGCGCCACGGTGACGGCTACTACGGCTGGAAGGAGCACGCGCCGTTCGACGCGATCGTGGTGACGGCCGCGGCATCGTCGGTACCACCGCCGTTGCTCGAACAACTCAAGCCCGGCGGACGCATGGTGATTCCCGTCGGCAGCAGCTTCTTCACCCAGACGCTGCTGCTGGTGCAGAAGGACGCGCGCGGTCGCGCACGCACCCGCCAGATCCTGCCGGTGCGTTTCGTGCCGTTGACCGGCGCCGGCGAAAGCGCACTGCGGGAGCGCTGACGCGTGGCGGACGCGCACGCCGTGAAGCCGCCTGCCTCCGCGCCTCCGGGCTCCCTGCTTCGCCTGTCGCTCGCCATCGCGCTGGTATCCCCCGCCGCGCTGGCGTACCAGTTGCTGCTGATGCGCTGGCTCGCGGTCGCGCACTGGCATCCGTTCGCGGTGATGATCATCAGCCTGGCGTTGCTCGGGCACGGCGCCAGCGGAACGTGGCTGAGCCTGTACCTGCACCGTCGCGCCCGCGAACCGGCGCGACTGGACGATCTGTTCGTCCGTTGCGCGCTGCTGTTCGCCGCAACGGCGGCCGTCGCGCCGATGCTGGCGCGCGCGATTCCGTTCAATGGGCTGGAGCTGGTGTGGAATCCGCGCCAGCTGGCATGGCTGGCGGCGCTCTACGTGACGCTGTCGGTGCCGTTCTTCTTCGCTGCCGCGTGTTTCGGCCTGGCGTTCGCACGGCACGGGCCGCGCATACCGTCGTTGTACGGCGCGGACCTGCTCGGCGCGGGCGTCGGTGCGATCGCCGCACTGGCCCTGAGCCACGTGCCGGTGCAGCACGGATTGCTGCTGTGCGCGATGGGTGGCGCCATCGCCGCACTGCTCACCGCGAACCGCGCGCGTGCACGTTGGGCGACTGCCGGGGTGGTGATCGCATTGCTGGCGATCTGGCCGGGGCCGTGGGCATCGCCGCCGGTGAACGAGTTCAAGGATCTCAGCCGCACGCTGCTCGTTCCGGGCGCGCGCGTGGTGGCCGAACAGTCGGGCCCATACGGACAGCTGACACTGCTGACGAGCGCGCAGGTACCGCTGCGCCGGGCACCGGGGTTGAGCCTGTCGTACACGGACGAGCCGCCGGAACAGATGGCGTTGTACACCGATGGCGACGACCCTTCGATCGTGGTGCACGACGACGGCGGCGCGGCCTGGCGCTGGCTGGAATCCATGACCTCGGCGTTGCCGTACCGCATGGCGCAGCCTGATTCGGTGCTGGTGCTGAGCGCCGGTGGCGGCGTCGATGTCCTGCAGGCGCTGAGCCTGGGCGCGCATCGCGTGGATGCGGTGGAGCCGTCCGCGCAGCGCCTGCACTGGGTGCGCGACACGTTGGCCGCGTACAGCGGCGAGCTGTATCGGGACCGTCGCGTGCACGCGTTCGTTGCCGAACCGCGCGCATTCGTACGCGCCAGCCCCCGGCGCTACGACCTGATCGTGCTGGCCGGTGGCGAATCCTTCGCCGGTGGCGGCGCCGGCGTCCAGTCGGTCAGCGACCAGTACGCACTCACGGTGGAGGCCCTGCGCGAGTACCTCTCGCGCCTGACCCCGCGCGGGATGATCGTCGCCACGCGATGGAGCAAGCAGCCGCCGCGCGACGAGCTGAAACTGTTCGCCACCGCCATCGATGCCCTGCGCGCGGAGGGCGTGGCTGCGCCTGCGCGACACCTCGCCGCCATCCGCAACTGGGATGCCAGCACGTGGGTGATCGCGCGCGAGCCGTTGCCGGCGCGGGCCGTCGCGTCGCTGCGGCGTTTCGCGGACGCACTCGGATTCGACGTGGTCCATGCGCCCGGCTGGCGCACGCCGGCGCAGGAGCGCTTCCACATGCTCGATCCGCCGACGTTGTTCGATGGCGTGCAGGTGCTGCTGTCGCCGCGTGCGCGCGATTACGTGCGCGGCTACAAGTTCGACATCGCACCCGCGCACGACGATCGCCCCTACTTCGGCCACTACTTCCGCTGGCGCAGCCTGCCGGAGCTGATCCGCCTGCGCGGGCAGGGCGGCGCGGTGCTGCTCGATTCGGGCTACCTGCTGCTGGTGGCGGCGCTGTTGCAGGCCATCGCGCTGGCGCTGCTGCTGGTGCTGTGGCCGCTGCGTGCCATGCCGCGTAGGCACGCGCGGACGCCGCGCTTGCGCGTCGGCGCGTACTTCCTGGCGTTGGGGCTGGCCTTCCTGTTCGTCGAGATCGCGATGCTCTCGCGCCTCAACGGACTGCTGGGGCATCCGCTGGTGGCGGCCAACGTCGGGCTGGCGGGCATGCTGCTGTTCGCCGGTCTGGGCAGCCTGCAGGTGCAGCGCTGGATGGGCGGATCGGCGATGGACGACACGCGCCTGGCACGGCGCATCGCGTGGGCCGCGCGCGCGATCGTGTTCGCGATGGTGTGGCAGTTCGTGGTGTTCGCACTGGTGCACGAATACGCCGCCGCGTGGCCGGTGGCGTGGCGCGCGGTGGCAGGGCTGGTCGGACTGGCGCCGCTGGCTTTCGCGATGGGCATGCCGTTTCCCCTGGGGCTGGCACGCCTGGCGCAGGAGGAACCGGGGCTGGTGCCTTGGGCGTGGGGCATCAACGGCTGCGCTTCGGTGGTGGCGGCGATCCTCGCCTTGCTGCTGGCGATCGCCTTCGGTCTGCGCGCGACGTTGCTGCTGGCGGTGGCGCTGTACGTGTTCGCCGCGTGGGTGTGGCCGGCGCGCGGCGCATCGCCGACGGGCTAGTACAGATCGACCGGGTCCACGTCGAGCGACCAGCGCACGCGACGCGCTTCGGGTGCGCCGTAGATCGTGGGCCGCGCGCGCGATCGTGTTCGCGATGGTGTGGCAGTTCGTGGTGTTCGCACTGGTGCACGAATACGCCGCCGCGTGGCCGGTGGCGTGGCGCGCGGTGGCAGGGCTGGTCGGACTGGCGCCGCTGGCTTTCGCGATGGGCATGCCGTTTCCCCTGGGGCTGGCACGCCTGGCGCAGGAGGAACCGGGGCTGGTGCCTTGGGCGTGGGGCATCAACGGCTGCGCTTCGGTGGTGGCGGCGATCCTCGCCTTGCTGCTGGCGATCGCCTTCGGTCTGCGCGCGACGTTGCTGCTGGCGGTGGCGCTGTACGTGTTCGCCGCGTGGGTGTGGCCGGCGCGCGGCGCATCGCCGACGGGCTAGTACAGATCGACCGGGTCCACGTCGAGCGACCAGCGCACGCGACGCGCTTCGGGTGCGCCGTAGATCGCCGGAAGCGTCGCGTCCAGCGACGCGTGCAGGCTTCGACGGTCGGCGGCGGAGAGCAGCAACTGCATGCGCTGGAATCCGGCGCGGCGCGGCATCGGCGCGGGCAGCGGCCCGTGTACGTCCAGTGGCGCGTTCAACGCACGCAGCGCTTCGCGCACGACGCGCAGGAACGCATCGCAGGCGGCGACGTCCTTGGCTTCGGCGCGGAACATCGCCATGTGCGCGAATGGCGGGAAGCCGGCGAGTTCGCGCTGCGCGAGTTCCTCGTCGGCGAAGGCGTGGTAGCCGCCCGACAGCAGCGTGGTCAGCAGCGGGTGCCCGGGGTGGTGCGTCTGCAGCAGCACCTCGCCGGCGCGCTGTGCGCGCCCGGCGCGTCCGGCAACCTGGATCAACAGTTGCGCCAGCTTCTCCGGCGCACGGAAATCCGCCGAGAACAGGCCTTCGTCCACGCCCACCACGGCCACGAGCGTGAGGTTGGGCAGGTCGTGGCCCTTGGCCAGCATCTGGGTGCCGACGAGGATGCCGCGCTGCGTGCCGAACTTCGCCAGCGCCTGTTCCAGCGCATCGCGCCGCTGCGTGGTGCCGCGGTCGATGCGCAGCACCGGTACGTCGGGGAAGCGTGCAGTGAGGGTTTCCTCGATCCGCTCGGTGCCCGCACCCTGGGGTTGCAGTGCCAGGCCGCCGCAGTCGGGGCAGGCGTTCGGCACCGGTCCACGCGCGCCGCAGTGATGGCATTGCAGGCGTCGCCCGCCCGCGTGCACGGTCATCGGTGCGTCGCAGCGCTGGCATTGCGCGCTCCAGCCGCAGTCGTGGCAGAGCAGCACCGGTGCATAGCCGCGTCGGTTCTTGAACACCAGCACCTGGCCATCGGCGTCCAGCGCATGGCCGATGGTGTCGAGCATCTCCGGCGAGAGCCCGGCTTCGAGCGGCCGCTTGCGCACGTCGCAGATGCGTACCGCCGGCGGCTGCGCATCGCCAGCGCGCTGCTGCAGGCGCAGGTGGGCGTAGCGCCCGGCCTGTGCGTTGCGCAGGGATTCCAGCGACGGCGTGGCGCTGCCCAGCAGCACGGGCACGCCCAGCGCCTTGCCACGCACGAGTGCGAAGTCGCGGGCGTGGTAGCGGATACCGTCGAGCTGCTTGAAGCTGCCGTCGTGTTCCTCGTCCACCACGATCAGCCCGGCGTCCGGCAGTGGCAGGAACACCGCCGATCGCGTGCCGACCACCACCCGCGCCTCGCCGCGTGCGAACGCGGCCCAGGTGCGCGCGCGTTCGCCGTCGCCCAGCGCCGAATGCAGCACGTGCACCGGTACGCCCAGCCGGGCGCGGAAGCGGGCAAGCGTCTGCGGCGTCAGTCCGATCTCCGGCACCAGCACCAGCGCCTGGCGGCCACGCGCCAGGCAGTCGGCGATGGCATGCAGGTAGACCTCGGTCTTGCCGCTGCCGGTGACGCCGTCCAGCAGCAGCGCGGCGAATCCCTCCCGTGAGGCGTGGACGGCCTCCACCGCCGCCTGCTGCTCGGCGTTGAGCTGTGGGCCCGGTTGCGGCATCGGTGCGTGCGCCACGGCCGGCACCGCGACACGTTCGGCCAGGCCACGTTTGGCCAGCGCACGCGCGGCCGAGCGCCAGTCCTCGAACGCCAGGTCGAGCCGGTCCTCATCGAGAGGGCCGGCGAGCAGGTGGTCGGCCAGGCGACGGGGGCGGCCATCGCGCAGGCGTTCGCGCGCGGTCTGGCCGCCCTCGGTCAGTTGCCAGGCCCAGGCATGGGTGTCGGGGAGCGGTTCGCCGCGGCGCAGCGCGGCCGGCAAGGCGGTGGCCAGCACCTCACCCAGCGGCGCGTGGGTGTAGCGGGCCAGCCAGTGCAGCGACTCGAGCAGCTCGCCCTGAAGGACGGGGTCGGGGTCGAGCCGCGCCAGCGCGTGGCGCAGTTCCGGGGCGTCGCCCTCGGCAGGGCCGACCTCGACGACGACCCCCACCAGCTCGCGCGAACCGAACGGCACCCGGACCCGGACGCCCACATCCGCCGCGCTGGCGTCGTCGCCGGGCGGAGGCAGGTAGTCGAACAGCCGCGGCAATGGCAGCGGCAGAGCCAGCCGCCAGACCGGGGGCGAAGAGGTGTCGAGCATCGGCTCAGTCTACCGGGCCGGCGCGACGGCAAACGCGCCGGATCAGTTGCGTCCCATAGCTGCCGCGGTTGTGACAAAAGTCACGCAAGTGGCCGGCCACACTGGGAAAAGTCCTTTATCCACACCGCCTGTGGATAAATCTGTGCATGGCGGGTTGGCAGAACGGCACGATCACGCAGAAACAAGCCTTTCAGTCGGGTTGGTGAAAAAAGTGCCAACCCGGATATTTCCTTTTGGATCAGATAGTTGCCTGTGAAACATGGTTGTCACCCGGGCGCGGTCCCCGTTCAGCCGAGCGTGGGTGACGTTTGCGTTACTGCTGTGCACAACCGCTTTTTCGGTGCAGGCCGCGCCACGCTTGGCGGAGCGGGTGCGGCGCCGTTGTCAAGCGGTTTTACGGGGGAAAGCGCTCGCTATGATGCGGCGTATGGTGATGCAGTCCCGATGAGCGTTCCCCCGACTTCCGTCCGTTCCGCGCCGCCGGCGTTGTCCGCCTTCCTGCGTGGCGTGGAGCGCCGCGGGGCGGTCCTGGCCGAGCTGCAGGCCGGCGACGCGATGGCCGGCGATGCCGCCCTGGTACAGGCCATGGCGCGCTTCCGCGCCGAGGCCGAATCCACCCCCATGGCCGCCTGGCCAACCCGTTTCTGGGGTCTGTTGCTGACGCAGCCACAGTTGCGCCAGCGCACCCAGGTGGCCCTGGCCATCGAGGCGACCGATCGCCTGGGTGAACTGGGCAGCGGGCCGCGTGCGGCGCTGCTGCTGCGCGTCGCGGCCGGTCTGTCGGACGAGGATGCCGCAGAGGTGCTGGGCCTGCCCGAGTCCAGCTACCGCCTGGCCCTGCAGCGCGCGTTGCCGCACCACCCGGACGGTCGTGCCGACCCCTCGACGTGGCAGCAGCTGCGCGACCAGATCCATCGCCGCATCAAGACGCTGCCGCCCGATCGTCTGGTACGCCTGAGCAACGCCCGGGAAGCAGCGTTGCGCGGCGAAGCCGGCCCGGCCGCGGAGGCTCGGGCATTGCCGGCAACGGCCCGCCGACGCCCGCGCTGGCTCATGCCGCTGCTGTGGGGCTTGCTCGGGATCTGCGTGCTGGCGCTGGCCGCGACCTTCTGGCGCTGGGGGGGCGACCTGCCGGGCATGGGGGCCTCCGGGCGTGTGGACGTCGAACCCCTGCCCGAGGGCGGCGCCCCAGCCTCGCGTTACGGCGACGAGCTGGCGATCGTGGCCCACCGCGACTTCGCCCTGCTGGCCGATGCGCAGGGCCAGGCCGATGCGCGCGACCTCGAGTTCCGCAGCTGGTTCGCCGCACAGCAGGCGGCAGGCGTCGAACGGCCCACGCCGCCGGCGGACCTGCCCGGCGACACGACGGTGCCGCCGTCGCCGGTGCCGACCGAGGGCGAGACCGAGGCCGGAGCAGAGACGTCCGATGCGCCGTGATCGCCTGCGCTGGTGCGCCCCACTGCTGGCCGGCGCGCTGTGCGCCGTCGCCGCGACGGCCGTCTCGGCGCCGCCTGAGCTGGCCGAACTGCTCGAACGCCTGCCGCCATCCGCGCAGGCGCCACTTCGACGCAATGCCGCGCAATGGGACGAGTGGTCGCCTGCGCAGCAGTCGGACTTCCGGGCGCGCATGGCCGCATGGGACGCCCTGCCGCGCGCGGAGCGCGATGCACGCCGCGAGCAGTACGCGGCGTGGCGTGCGTTGCCGGCGTCGGAACAGGCGCATCTGCAGGCCGCCGGCGAGCGTTTCGCCGCCCTCCCGCCGGACCTCCAGGCCGCATGGCGTGCGCAGTTCGATGCGATCGACCGCAGCGAACGCCGCGGCTGGCTGCTCGGTCCGACCGTCGGCGCCGACTACCGGATGCTGCAACCGCTGCTCGCGCAGGTGCCCGAAGCCGACCACGCGCGGCTGCTGGCGGCGTTGCGTTCGATGACGCCGCAGCAGCGGCAGGAACTGGGCGTGCTGGCCCAGCGCACACCACCGGCCGCTCGCGAGGCATTGCGCCGCGAACTGCTGTCGGTGCGCGCGGACGACCGGAACGACTGGCTGTGGCGACGCCTGCAGCACTAGCCGCGCGACGCGATCCGGTTCAGTCGCGCGGTGTTGCGCCGTGCTCGGACAACACCCGCAGGATGCGCCGTCGTGCCTGGAAACGGCCGCCGAAGCGCGCCTGACCTTCCGCACGCAAACGCGGTGCGTGATCGCGCAGGTAGGCTTCCAGTGCCGCCGCGTCGCGCAGCACGTAATGCACGCACAGCCACGCGCGGTCCGGCTCGGCGGCCGGTTCCTCCACCCGCGAGACGCGCGCGTCGATGAAGCCCGGCAGCGCGAGGATCTCGCGCACGTGCGCCTGCAGCCACGACACGTAATCGGCGGCGATGGCCGCCTCCAGGTCGAGGTCGACCTCGTAGATCACGCGGGTGTCGTCGGCGCCGCGCACGGTCACATCCGCACGATGCTTGCCAGCGCGAGGAATCCCACCATGAAGCCGAGCAGGACGAAGTACAGGTTGCCGATCACCAGGTAGCGCACTGTGGTGACCAGCCAGCCGTTGCCGTACACGCGCTTCTGCATCAGCCACAGGTACACCGGCATCCACGCCCACAGCGCGAACTCGATGAAGCCGGTGATCCAGCCGAACGCGGCCCAGTGCGGCGTGATCGCGTTGTCCAGCGCCATCACCAGGAAGAACGCGAGCAGCGACAGGCACAGCCACGCATGGCTGTAGAGCGCGACCACGAGGTGCTCCAGATACAGGCGGCCGGAACCGAGGTAGGCCAGCTTGAGCAGCAGCGCGAACACCGGCACCAGCAGGAACAGCGCCGACGGCACCGCACCGAGCATCGCGCGCACCCACAGACCGACGTCGCGCTGCATGCGCGCCACGTTCTCCTTGCCGTGCGCGATCTGCTTGTTGACCCAGGTGTTGAAGAACGCCGGCGCCCAGCTGAAGGTCAGCGGATTGAGTTCCTCGTCCCACGGATCGTTGCTGCCGAACAGCGTCAGCCGGCCATCGCAGTTGGTGTCGCCGTAGACGCGCGCGTCGTCGGTGGCCTTGCGATGCAGCCCGGTCTCGGTGGCGGTGGCCACGTCGATCTGCAGCTTCGCCGCACGGCAGCCCGCGGCCTGGTTGGTCTCGCGGATCTCGACCAGCTGCAGCTTGCGCTGGCGCTCCTGCGCGGCGGGGATGGCGGCCAGTTCGGCGCGCTGGCGTTCCAGGCGCTCATTGCGCAGGCGCTCCAGGTCGCCCAGGTTCTGCGCCTTCTCCATGCTCGGGATCGCCTTCGCGGCAGTGGCCTTGGTCTGCAGTTCGGCCCGCGCTTCGCGCTTTCGGCGGTCCACTTCCTCCGCCGACAGCCCGAACTCCGTGCGGATAGCCTCGATGCGACGATCGGCGGCGGCGTTCACGTCCTGCATCGCGATCTCGAACGGCTTGCGCACGTGCGGCAGCATCGTCGAAACGGCTTCGAGCCCTTCGGCGAGATCGGCCAGTTCGCGTGCGCGCACCTTCTCTACTTCCGCGATGGTGTCGGCGTCGGCGAACTTGCGGCTCTCGCGGTTGACCTTGCGGGCCTGGGCCGGCTCCCTGGACGCGCCCTCGTCGAGGAACTGCACGCCGGAGCTGGTGCTCTCGCTGTCGACGTGGATGACCAGCTGCGCCACGAAGAACGTGAGCACGCTCAGCACCACGAACAGGCGCAGCGGCGCGACGTACTTCGCGCGCTGGCCGGCGATGTAGTTGACGGCAACGCGGCCCGGCCAGAGCAGGTCGCGCAGCGTGCGGAAGATGCGGCCGTCCAGGTGCCAGAACGCCTCGAACACTTCTTCCAGCGCGTGCGTGGCGTTACGGATGGGATTGAGCACCGACTGCCCGCAGTAGTGGCAGTAGTGTCCCTGCAGCGGCGCGCCGCAGTTCTCGCAATGGGTGGGAACGTCGTGTCCAGCGGATGTGCTCACGGTCCTGCAACCTCTCCCCAGAAAGCCGCGGCGCAGGGCCATGGCGACGTGATCCCCGTGTGGAAGGGGATCGACGGACTTCGACGGACGGTCGCCCGGCGTGGTCCCGTGGACGCGTCCGGACGAACAGCGAAAGCGGCAAACCGGCGGTTCATGCCGGGTCAGTAAGATAGCCGTCCGCCGCGACCCGGCGCCAGCGCCCGACAATGGATGCGGTCGCGCGGCCGCAGTCGCGCGTCTGGTTGCATCCGATGTCGCTTCCTTCCGTTGACGCCCCGGGCCGCACGGGCCTGCTGGCCGAAGTACGCACCACCGCCCTGCTCGCCGCGCCGCTGGTCGGCGGCCATGTTTCCACGGGCCTGATCGGCTTCGTCGACAACGTACTCGCCGGCCACCACGGCACCACCACGCTGGCCTCGGTCACCATCGGCACGGCACTGTGGTGGCTGCCGATGATGGTGCCGATCGGAACGCTGCTGTCGGTACCGCCGTCGGTGTCGCAGCTCGATGGCGCAGGCCGGCGCGGCGACATCGGCTCGCTGTTCCGCCAGGCCCTGTGGCTGGCCGCGGGTCTGGGCGTGCTGCTGTTCGCCTTCCTCACGCTGATCCCGCATGCGTTGTTGCCCATGGGCATCGCACCGGAGATCGTGCCGGGCGCGACCGCGTTCCTGCACGGCATCCGCTGGGGCGTGATGGCGCTGACGCTGTTCTTCTGCATGCGCTACCTCAGCGAAGGGCTGCACTGGACCTTGCCGACACTGCTGCTCAGCGCGGGCGGGCTGCTGATCCTGCTGCCGGTGGGTTACACGCTGACGTTCGGCAAGTTCGGCTTTCCCGAAATGGGTGCCGGCGGGCTGGGTGTCGCCTCGGCGATCATGCTGTGGCTGCAGGCGATCGGCTTCTTCCTGGTGTTGCGCAAGGCCCGGCGCTTCGCCGATCTGCGGCTGTTCGAGCGCTTCGACCTGCCGCACTGGCCCACCATCCGCGGCCTGCTCGCCACCGGCCTTCCGATCGGCGTGACCGTGCTGATGGAAGGCGGCCTGTTCATCACCACCGCACTGCTGATGGGGCGCCTGGGCCAGGTGCCGGCGGCCGCACACCAGATCGCGATCAACCTCGCCGCGCTATGCTTCATGGTGCCGATGGGTCTGGCGGAGGCCACCACGGTGCGCGTGGGCCACGCGCTGGGTCGCGCCGACTTCCACGGCGTGCGCCGCGCGGCGAAGGCCGGCTACGCGATCGTGCTGGGCACGCAGTTGCTGTCGGGCATCGTGCTGCTCACCGGCAACGAACTGCTGGTGAGCTTCTACACGCACGATGCGGCGGTGGCGACGTTGGCCGCCTCGCTGCTGCTGTACGCGGCGGCGTTCCAGTTCCCCGACGGCGTGCAGGTGCTTTCCGCCGGCGCGCTGCGCGGCCTGAAGGACACACGGGTACCGATGGTGCTGGCCGCCATCGCCTACTGGGGCATCGGCATGCCGTTGGGCACCGGGCTCGGTCTGGGCCTGGGCTGGGGACCGAAGGGCATGTGGGTTGGCCTGATCGCCGGCCTGACCTTCGCCGCCGTGCTGCTGTGCCTGCGCTTCATCCGTTCCAGCCACCCGGACCGTCTGGTGATGCGCGGTCCCTGAGTCCCCGGGGCCGAAAAACCCTCACACCGGCGCGACTGGTGCGTGTTACGAATGGCGGGTGAATCCGCGCCCGCCAACGTTTAGGCTGGTTGCGTGACCCAGGAGTCCGTATGAACGACACACCGCGTCGCGGTCCCATCGCCCGTTTCTTCGTCGGGCTGTGGGACGCGATGAATTTCACCCGCCGGTTGATCCTCAACCTGCTGTTCTTTGCCCTGCTGTTGCTGTTCCTCGCGATCCTCGGCGCCGGGCCGCGCACGCGGCCGTTGCTGGACCGCACCGCCCTGGTCATCGCCCCCGACGGGGCGCTGGTCGAGCAGTTCAGCAGTGACCCCGCCTCGCGCGCCCTGGCCAAGCTGCTGGGCGAGAAGCGGGGCGAGGTGCAGTTGCGCGATCTGGTGCGCGCGCTGGACGCCGCGCGCCGCGACAAGCGCATCGAGCGCGTGGTGCTGGATCTGGACAAGCTGCAGGCTGGCGGCATGGCCTCGCTGCGCGAGGTCGCGGACGCCATCGCCCGCGTGCGTGCCAGCGGCAAGCAGGTCGTCGCCTTCTCGGAAATGATGGACCAGAAGCAGTACCTGCTCGCCTCGCAGGCGAACGAGGTCTACCTCGACCCGATGGGCGGCATGCTGCTGGAAGGCCTGGGCCGTTACCGCACGTACTTCCGCCAGGGCCTGCAGGACAAGCTCGGCGTCGACGTGCACCTGTTCAAGGTGGGCGAATACAAGTCCGCGGCCGAACCGTACGTGCTGGACGGCGCCTCGCCCGAAGCGAAGGAAGCCGACCTGTACTGGATGAACGACGTCTGGCAGCGCTACCTGGCCGACGTGGCCAAGGCGCGCAAGCTCGACGCGGCGAAGCTGGCCGAGGGCATCGACCAGATGCCCGAAGGCATCGCCGCCGCGCAGGGCGACCTGGCCAAGTTCGCCCTGCAGGCCAAACTGGTGGACGGCCTGAAGACGCGCGAGGACGTGGACGACCTGCTGATCGAGCGCGGCATCGCCGACGAAGACGCCGAAGGCGGCTTCCGCCAGGTCTCGCTGGACGAATACCTGGTCAACGTCGACAGCGGCATCCAGGCGGTCGATCAGCGTCCGCAGATCGCCGTGGTGGTCGCCGAGGGCGAGATCAGCGGCGGCGAGCAGCCGCCGGGTTCGGTGGGCGGCGTGTCGACCTCCGCGCTGCTGCGCGAAGCGCGCGACGACGAGAACGTGAAGGCCGTGGTGCTGCGCGTGGATTCGCCGGGCGGCGAGGTGTTCGCGTCCGAGCAGATCCGCCGCGAGATCGTCGGCCTGAAGAAGGCTGGCAAGCCGGTCGCCGTGTCGATGGGCGACCTGGCCGCGTCGGGCGGTTACTGGATCTCGATGGACGCCGATCGCATCTACGCCGATGCCTCCACCATCACCGGCTCCATCGGCATCTTCGGCCTGATCCCGACCATCCCGCGCGCGCTGGAGAAGATCGGCGTGCGCAGCGACGGCGTGGGCACCACGCGTTTCGCCGGCGCCTTCGACATCACCCGTCCGTTGCAGCCGGAAGTCGGGCAGGTCATCCAGGCGGTGATCGACAAGGGCTACCGCGACTTCACCGGTCGTGTCGCGCAGGCGCGCAACAAGCCCGTCGAGCAGGTCGACGAGGTGGCGCGCGGCCGCGTGTGGACCGGTGCGCAGGCCAAGGAGCGCGGTCTGGTCGACGAACTGGGCGGCATGCAGCAGGCCATCGACTTCGCCGCCGAACGCGCGAAGCTGGGCAAGGCGGGCGACTACCAGGTGCGTTACCTGGAGAAGGCCGCGACGCCGTTCGAGCGCTTCTTCACCGGCCTGATCGAAAGCCGCGCGGGCGCGGCCTGGATGCGCCATTCGGATTTCGCACGCGGGCTGATCGCCAAGGCGTCGCCGCAGGCCGCCGCCGACCTGCGTTTCCTGGAAGGCTCCATCACGCCGACCCGAGGCGTACCGGTGAAGGCGCTGGCCTACTGCTTCTGCGGGTTGTAAGCCCCGCAGAGTGCAAACGAAACGCCCGGCGATGCCGGGCGTTTTCGTATGGGGTCCCGACTCAGCCGCCGTCGGTGGACGTGGCGGCGTCGATCGCCGCGCGCTGGGCCTCGGCCGCCGCCTTCGCTTCTTCCTGCGCCTTGCGTGCCTGTTCGACGGGTGCCTGCATCGCATCGCGCATCTGGGTCGCCTGCGGCTCGACCGGGCGCTCCTTTTCCGGCGGCTTGGGCTTGGAGCAACCTGCCATCAGCACCAGCAGGGTCATTGCGCACAGCAGCGTTCGCGACATCCGGAGCATCCTCGCCTGATCCGCCGGCTATGCTACGCCGGCCGCCGCGCGCGGCAAGATCACCCCGTGCACGCCATCACGGTTGCACCCGGACGGAGGAAGGCGATGGACCCGAAGCGTTGGCGCCTGGACGGTCAGCTGGCCCTGGTCACCGGTGGCAGCGCCGGCATCGGCCGCGCGATCGCGCGCGAACTGCTGGGTTTCGGTGCCGACGTGCTGCTGGCCGCGCGCGACGTCACCGCGCTGGATACCGCGCGCGCGGAGCTGATGGAGGATTTCCCCGACCGCGAAGTGCAGGGCTTCGTCGCCGATGTCGCCGACGACGAACAGCGCCGGGAACTGCTGGACTGGGTGGAGGACTTCGGCGAGGGCCTGCACATCCTGGTCAACAATGCTGGCGGCAACCTCACCAAGGCCACGACCGACTACACCGAGGACGAGTGGCGGCAGGTGTTCGAGATCAACGTGTTCTCCGCGTTTGAGCTCTCGCGCTACGCGCACCCGCTGCTGACGCGCCACGCGGCCTCGAGCATCGTCAACGTGGGCAGCGTGTCTGGTACCACGCACGTGCGCACGGGCGCGCCGTACGGAATGAGCAAGGCGGCGATGCACCAGATGACGCGCAACCTCGCCGTGGAATGGGCCGAGGACGGCGTGCGCGTCAACGCGGTGGCGCCCTGGTACATCCGCACCCGCCGCACGTCCGACAAACTGGCCGACCCCGATTACCTGGATGAAGTGCTGCTGCGCACGCCGCTGGGCCGCATCGGCGAACCGGAGGAAGTGGCGGCGGCGGTGACTTTCCTGTGCCTTCCCGCGTCGGGCTACATCACCGGCGAATGCATCGCCGTGGACGGCGGCTTCCTGCGTTACGGGTTCTGACCTTTAGCCCGCGGTGCGTATCGCGCGCAAAAGAAAGGCCGCCGGACGGTGCTGAAGTCGTCTGGCGGCCCGACGGCAGGCTCAAGGCCTGTCCTCTTCCTCGAGGATCGGTGAATGGGCTTTCGCTCATGTGGTTCACCTCAAGGCAGGTGAAGCGTACTGCGCGCCATCGTAGGGGCAGGTGAAGAACGAACGCATCGCGCGTGACCGGCGCGTAACGCGGACTTCGCAACACCGCACGTGCGCGAACATTCGACGCGCATCCATTCGCGCTTCGCAGCGGCATCAGCGCGGACCGACGAACGATCGCTCTTCCGGCACGGGCGTGTCGAGCACGGACAATTCCACGAAGCTCACCGCGTCGCCGCCGTGGAAAATACGGTTGAGCGCCTTGGCCGGCGCGGACTCGTCGTAGTTGCGGCCGCCGGTGTTGAGGTTGCGTTCCAGCCGCGGAAAGCTGCTACTGGTGATGTCCAGGCGCAGGCGATGCCCCGCCGGCAACAGGTAGGCGATGGAACGCATCGGCACGTCCAGCACGTAACGCTTGCCGGGCGTCATCGGACTGGGGCGTTCCACGCCATCGCGATAGCGCGCGCGCAGCGCGCCTTCCTGGATGTTGATGGCGCGTCCATCCGGCGAGACGTCCACCAGGCGCGCCACGAAATCCGTGTCCGGCGCGGAGGACGACACCACCAGCTGTGCGCGCAGCGGGCCGGCGATGCGCAGCGGCGCCTGCAGCGGCGCGGAGGTGTACACGAGCACATCGTCGCGCACCTCGACGTCGCGCTGGTCGACCGGCCCCGACTGCTGCGTGGGATCGCCCGTGCAGCACAGCGGGCCACCCCGCGAGGGCACGGGGTGCAGCGGGTCGTACAGGAATTCGTCGGCGTTCGTTTCGCGCGCAGGTTGCAAGGCGAGCACACCGTCGCCGTCGCGACCGTTGGCGCGGCCGCCGCTGCCCAGGTACCACGCCTGCACGCGCGATTCGGCGGGCGGCCACTGCGTCGAGCTGAGCCAGCGCTGCTCGTTGAGTACGAAGAACTGATAGGCCGGCAACTTCGCCAGTCCGTCGCCCTTGCCGCGCAGCCAGTAGTCGAACCACGCCAGGTACCACTCGCGGTACGGGCGGTCGGCATTGCGCACGGGCAGGTCGCCGAAGCGGCCGATCCCGGCGATGAGTTCGTGCTCGCAATGGTTGCCCGGTGCGATCACCACGTGCTGGTTCGCCGCGGCGTCGGGTGAGTGGCGCCGCACCGCTTCGGTGATGGCCAGCGTGCCGGACAGGCTCGGATCGCCCCAGGTGTCGATCACCAGTGCCGGAACACGCGGTCGATCGTCCTCGGACACGTAATCGAGGGCGCGCCAGCGCGGATCACCCAGCGAGGTCTGCAGGAAGTCCTCATAGGCGTTCGCGCCGGGGCGCACGCGACGCACCACGTCGAGCGTCGGCAGCGTGCGAAGAGTCCCCGCCATGTCCAGCGTTTCGGGCCAAGGACCGTGCGAGGCCTTCAGGCCGTGCTTGGAGAACCAGCCCGCCGCGCTGGCCAGCTGGAACACGCCGCCCTCGAAGGCGCCGAAGTAGCCTGCCTGGCCCGCCACATCGCCCGCGGCGCCGCCGGCGGCCATCGGGATCATCGCCGCATGCGCGGGGTGGTTGGCGCGTGCCAGTGCGTACTGCAGCTCGCCCAGCGCCGAGCAGCCGATCGTTCCGACCTTGCCGTTCGACCAGGGTTGCGCGGCGATCCAGTCCAGCGTGGCGGCGCCATCGGCGGTGGCGTGGCGCCAGGGCACGAAATCGTCGCCGCCGGATTCGAACTTGCCGCGCACGTCCTGCACCAGCACGGCGTAGCCATTGCGCGCGAAGAACATGCCCTCGCCGAGTGCCTCGCCGTAGCGGCGACGGTCGTAGGGCAGGCGCACATAGATGGTGGGCAACGGGCTGTCCGCGCCACGCGGCCGGTACAACGTGCCGGCCAGTGGCGTTCCGTCGGGCATGACGATGCGCACGTCGTCGTCGATGCGCACGTTGAACACCAGCGCGCGCAGCGGCTGCTGCCAGTTGGCGGGGATGCGTTCGCGCAGCACGAACAACGCACCGGCTGCCAGCGCCAGCGCGACGAGCACGATCCACCAGACCAGGGCGGGGCGCACTGAGGACAAATCCATCTCCAAGGGTCGTTCCCTGCGCGCCGGACACGGGGCGGCCGCGCGCATGGATGCGTCGCCGCCGGACGAACGGAGCGTCGCACTGGAATGATTCCGCCCCTCGTGGAAAACGCGCGCGACGGGCGCAATCGGCCATTCAGGCGGGGCGGATCAGGGCGCGCAGTTGCTCGCCTCGAGGATGCCGCGCACGTGCGCGACATCGACCGGCCGGGGATCCGGCGAGTCCGGCGCGCCGAAGGCGGAGGCGGCCTGGGCGTCGTGCAGCCGTTGTTGCCAGGCCTCGCACAGGCGCGCATCGGGGATGCGCTGGCACTGGTCTTCCATGCGCTGGCACGCCAGGCCGCCCGCGCTGTCGCCCTGGCCATCCAGCCCGGTCACCTGCAACGGCGCGCAGCGCGGCGGTGGCTGTGCGTCTTCGGACAGGTAGCGCTGCTTGTCCCAGGTGCGGCATTCGTACAACGCCGGCGGTGGTTGCCGGGGTGCCTCGACGATCTCCGCAACGGGCGTGGGCGTCGGCGGCGTGGGAACGTCCATGGGTGCAGGCGCAGGCGCAGGCGCGGGCGCCACGATCGCTGGTGCGGGCACGAATGCGGGAGGCTGTGGCGTTTCCATCACGCGTTTCTGCTGCTTGCTGCCCTTCGCACACGGCGTCCCGCTTTGCAGCGTGACGGCTCCACTGGCGTCGGTGCAGCGGTAGATCACGACCTGCGCGGAAGCCGGCGCCATCGCCATGCAGGCCAGCAGTCCCATCATCGCCACGAATGCGCGGCGCGGCGCCTTGCCCGCTGCCCGCATCAGGCGCCTCCGCAGTCGCTTGCCAGGCGCGCGTCGATGCCGCGCTGTTCCTGGTCGATCTGCTGCCGCTCGCTCTGCAGCGCGCTGTTGTAGCGACGGCCCAGGTTCCAGCGTTCGTCGCGAAGGCGCGCGCAGACTTCCTCCTGCGGCAGGGCATGGCATTCGTCGTAAACCCAGGTGCCGGCACCGTACGAATCCACGGCGTAGCCGCCCGGCGGGGGCATGCCTTCGGGCGGACGCGGCGGTGGGCGATCGCCCACGCTGACCTGGTAGCGACCGTCGCCGCCATTGAATTGCCCGCCCACGCGCGCATAGACGCCGCCACCGTAGCCGGAGTCGCGCGACACCACCGTCGGATAGCCCAGCGTCCACAGCGGCACCCAGCGCGGATTGCCGGCGCTGGTGTCGCTGAGGTAGCTGCGGTTGTCGGGCGTGACGCACTCGTACATCGGACGCGGTGGCTTCATCACGACATAGTGCGTGGGCGGCAGCGTCGTTTCGGTTTCGATCTCGGGAGCGGCGGCTTTGGCGGTCGCCTTCGCGCGCGACGGTGGCGCGTCTTTCGGACGCTGCATTTCCTTCGTCTGCTGCGTTTCGCCCTTTCGGCAGGGCGTGTCCCGCAGGGTGAGGTGGCCCTGGGCGTCGGTACAGCGGTAGATGGTGATGTCCGCGGCCAATACGCCTGACGCGGCCAGCAGCAGCGGCAGCGCGGTCGTCAGGGCGGTGCGGCAGGCAGGACGCATGCGTGCATCTTGCGCCGCGCGCCTGCCCGGTGGAAGCGCCGGCCCGCCCGGGGCCGGCGCGCAGCGGACCGCGTCATCGCGCGTCGAGCTCATTTCGCGCGCGTGTACTCGATCTGCATCGCGTGCATTTCCTTGCCGCCGCGCGTTTCGTACATGTCGAAGACGTGATGGTCGTTGTCGACGATGCGCACCAGCTGGCGGACCGGAATCTTCGCGCCGCCCGCGGCCGGGTCGGTCATCTCGCCAGTGAAGGTGTAGGTGCGCGTGGCCGGGTCGTAGTCGCCGTAGGACACGAACAGCCCCGTCGAGCCGCTGTCCATCCAGCTGCTGTAGTACTTGCCGGTGACGTTGTCGAAGCCGGTGTAGCCAACGCCTTCGAACGGCTGGCCCATCCACTCGCCCTTGTAGTCCTGGCGAACGTGGCGGCCGCCCAGGACCAGCGTGCCGGTGGCGCTGCCCGACTGCACCATCGGCGGTGCGCCCGGTTCCATCCACATCGTCTGCTTCGTCGTCCAGTTGCCGGCCATGCCGGCCAGCTGCTTGTGCTGTTCACCGGGTGTGCCGGCCTTCTGCCACGCCTCCATCATCGCCTGCTGCTCGGCGGTGGGGTGCGGTGCGGCTTTCGCGGCCTTGGGTTCCTTCGCCGCGACGGCCAGCGGCAGCGCGGTCAGCAGGACGAGGCACAGCGGCATCTGCGCGATCTTCATGGCGGATTCCTTCACGTGGGCGTTGCCGATCAACGCCGGCGCCGGGATGCTGCGACCGCGCCCGTTAACGGCGCGTGCTGCCGGGTTCCCGGGCGGGTCAGGCGCGGATCTGTGCGCCGCTGCGCGCGTCGCGGATCGCGGTGGGCGAGGCCAGGCCGCCGGTTTCGCCGGTGCCGGTTCCATCCACCTGCGCCAGCACGCGCGGGTCGAGTTCGCCGCGCGCGTAGGCCGGCGGCTCGCCGGCGAGGTTGGCGCTGGTGGACACCAGCGGACCGCCGAACGCCGCACACAGCGCGACCACGTCCGGGTGTGCGCTCACGCGCACGGCCACGCCATCGTGCACGCCGGTGATCCAGCGCGGCACGCGTGGCGTGGTGGGCACGATCCACGTGTTCGGCCCCGGCCAGGAGGACAGCACCGCCTCGCGTTGCGCGTCGGTCAGGGCGTTCCAGTCGAGCAGGCCGTCGAGCTGTTCACGGGCGCCGGCGATCAGGATCACGCCCTTGTCCACCGGACGCTGCTTGAGGGACAGCAGGCGCAGCACCGCGGCTTCGTCGAACGGATCGCAGCCCAAACCCCACACGGCCTCGGTGGGGTAGGCGATCACGCCGCCGCGGCGGAGCACGGCGGCGGCGTCTGCAGCGGACAGCGGAGCGCGCATGGCCGCCCGCGCCTCAGGCCCTGGTGGCCTTCTTCACGACCTTCTTCGCCGCGGTCTTCTTGGTCGCCTTGGCCGCGGTCTTCTTGACTGCCTTCTTCACAGTCTTCTTGGCGGCGACTTTCTTGGCAGCCTTCTTCGCCGGCGCCTTGGCGGCAGTGGTTGCCTTCTTTGCGGCTTCCTTCCGAACCTTGACCGCCGGTTCCTTCTTCGCCGCCTTCTTGCCGAAGCGGCCGCGTACCGGCTTGCCGGTGTCGGCGAGCAGCTGGGTGACTTCCTCCAGCGTCAGCGACGCAGGCTCGCGGTCCTTCGGGATCTTGCCGTTGAGCTTGCCGTCGCTGATGTACGGACCGAAGCGGCCGTTGAGCACCTGGATGTCGCTGTCGTCCCACTGCTTGATGATGCGGTTGCGGGCGATCTCTTCCTTCTGCTCGATCAGGAACACCGCGCGCGCCAGGTCGATGGTGTACGGATCGTCTTCCTTGGTCAGCGACGCATACGTGGTGCCGCGCTTGGCGAACGGGCCGAAGCGGCCGATGCCGACGCTGACTTCATGGCCGTCGTTGAGGCCCAGCTTGCGCGGCAGCTTGAACAGCTCCAGCGCGTCCTCCAGCGTGATGGTGTGCATCGACTGGCCGGGGCGCAGCGAGGCGAACTCCAGCTTCTCGTCGGTGTCCTTGTCGCCGATCTGCGCATAGGGCCCGAAACGACCCAGGCGCACGCTGACCGGCTTGCCGGACTTCGGGTCGGTGCCCAGCTCGCGCGCGCCGGTGGCTTCGCTGCGGTCGACCGATTCGGTCTTGTCCTCGACCAGTTCCTTGAACGGGCCCCAGAACTTCTCCATCAGCGGCACCCATTCCTCTTCGCCGCGCGAAACGGCGTCGAGTTCGTCCTCGAGCTTGGCGGTGAAGTCGTAGTCCACGTAGCGCGTGAAGTGCGAGGACAGGAACTTCGACACCGCGCGGCCGACGTCGGACGGACGGAAGCTGCGGCCTTCCATCTCGACGTACTTGCGGAACAGCAGCGTCTGGATGATCGAGGCGTAGGTGGACGGACGGCCGATGCCGTACTCCTCCAGCGCCTTCACCAGCGCCGCTTCGGTGAAGCGCGGTGGCGGCTGGGTGAAATGCTGGTCGGCGTGGATGCGGTCCAGCGGCACGCGGTCGCCGGTCTTCATCGCCGGCAGCTTGCGGCCTTCGTCCTCGTCCTCGGCGGCCTTGGTGTCCTTGCCTTCCTCGTACACGGCGAGGAAGCCCGGGTCCACGACCGTGGTGCCGGACGCGCGGAACGCGTGCTCGCCGCCGGCGGCCAGTTCGACCGAGACCGTGTTGAGCGTCGCCGGCACCATCTGCGAAGCCACTGCGCGCTTCCAGATCAGCTCGTAGAGCTTGCGTTCGTCGTCGCTGAGGAAGCGCGCCACCGAGGACGGCGTCCGCAGCGCGGAGGTCGGACGCACGGCTTCGTGCGCTTCCTGCGCGTTCTTCGACTTGTTCTGGTACGCGTTGGGCTTGTCGGGCAGCGCGCGCGTGCCGTAGTCGCGTGCGATGACGTCGCGCATCTCGGCGATCGCGTCGACCGACAGCGTCACCGAGTCGGTACGCATGTAGGTGATCAGGCCGACCGTGCCTTCCTCGCCGATCGCCACGCCTTCGTACAGCTTCTGCGCGACCTGCATGGCCTTGCGCGTGGTGAAGCCGAGCTTGCGCGAGGCTTCCTGCTGCAGCGTGGAGGTGGTGAACGGCGCGGCCGGACGGCGCTTGCGTTCCTTGCTGGCGACGTCGGTGACGTGCAGCGTGCCCTTGGCTGCGGCGACGATACGCTTGCGCGCGTCCTCGGCGGTGTCGCCGTCGGTGACGGTGAACTGTTCGAACTTCTTGCCGTCGAGCTTGACGAGTTTCGCGGTGAAGGCCTGCGTCGGGTGCGCGCACTCGGCCTCGATCGACCAGTACTCGCGTGCGACGAAGGCTTCGATCTCCTCCTCGCGCTCCACGATCATGCGCAGCGCAGGCGACTGCACGCGGCCGGCGGACAGGCCGCGCTGCACCTTGCGCCACAGCACGGGCGACAGGTTGAAGCCGACCAGGTAATCCAGAGCGCGACGTGCCTGCTGTGCATCGACCAGATCGCTGGCGATGGCGCGCGGTTGCAGCATCGCTTCCTTGATGGCTCGCGGGGTGATCTCGGTGAACACGACGCGCTGCAGGGTCTTGCCTTCCAGCAGGCCGCGTTCCTTCAGGATCTCCGCGATGTGCCAGCTGATCGCTTCGCCTTCGCGGTCCGGGTCGGTCGCCAGGTACAGCGCCTCGGCGCTCTTGGCCGCCTTGGCGATGGCGTCCACGTGCTTCTCGTTCTTGTCGATCAGGTCGTAGCGCATGGCGAAGCCGCGCTCCGGATCGACCGCGCCCTCCTTGGGCACCAGATCCCGCACATGGCCATAGGAGGCCAGGACCGTGAAGTCCTTGCCGAGGTATTTGTTGATCGTCTTGGCCTTGGCAGGCGACTCGACGATGAGGAGGTTCTTGGCCATGGGGGCTCCGCAGGACCGTCCCGGTCCCGCCGGCGAATCTTGTTGGATGGGGGTGTTAGCGAGGGGTAAAGAAGCAGACGCCCGCGGTAGGGACCGCGGGCGTGGGGGCGCTTCCTTTTTCTATTGAGCCCATGCGCCGGGCCGGCCTGTCAAGCTCGGCCGTTCCGGACCGCCGCTACCCCGCCGGAACCGGGATCGCGGTCCCGGCCCGTTCAGCTTCGCCGTCTCAGCGGCTCATGCCCGCCAGGACGCCGATGAAGACCACGATCATCGCGAAGTAGAACACCATCAGCAGCGTGGAGAGCACGATAACGGTGATGGTCACCCCTCCCAGCTCATGGCGCTGGCGGTGCGACTGGGATGTGAAGGCCCAGCGGTCCACGACCAGGGTGCTGGCGATCATGTCGTGCAGGGCGCGCTTGCGGTCGGTGAAGGCGGCCATCAGGTAGCCGATGCACAGGATCAGCGAGCTGGGGATGGTGGCGAAGAAGCGGCCGATGCCCCGCAGCAGGCTGATCCGCTCGCCGTCGTCGTCGGTGACCTTGATGCCCACGGCCAGCTTGCCGAGCGTGGCCTGGTTCACCGAGGCATGCATCCACCCGAAGTACAGCATCATCAGCGCCAGCTGCAGCACGTAGAACACGCCGAAAGCGCCCGTGTCCTTGCCGGTGATCAGAGAGGTGCCGCTGACGCCGAACACGGCGCCCGCGATGCCGAACACGATCATCAGCAACACCGTATCGATCATGTAGGCGGCGTATCGCTTCCAGAATCCGGCGTAGACCACCTCGCCGTCGGCGACGTAGTCGTAATCGCCGGCGACCGCCGTACGCGGCGGCGCGTAGGGCGAATGGGCGTCCTGTACCGCCGGCCGCACGCGGGGCTCGGCGATCGCGTACGGGTTGTATTGGCTGTTGGCGGCGCTTGCGCGTTGCGCGTCGGAGTCCTGCGTCGCGGTGACGGGCACTTCGGGCGCGAGCACCTCACCCATCACCGAACGCCAGGGCGTCCATTCGCCCATGCCCTCGCGCCAGACCAGCGTCTCGGGGCGGAGCTGGCCGAGAGCATGCAGCTGGGCGAGGTCGGATCCACTGACCGGGCCAAGCCGGTTGCGGTCGGAATCGCTGTAGTACCACTGGGTCATGTGCAGATCCTCGAAAGCGGTGGAATCAAGGTGAAGGGCGGCACTGCCTTGGCCGGAACCGGGTCGGCAGGTCGCCGCCGGTGCAGTCCCATGTCGGGTCGTCCTGCCCGGAGCGGGTGAACATCCAGGCGTGTCCGTCGCGGTTGCCGGTGATGTCGCCCACCTGGATCAGGAACCCGCAACGGCCATCGCTCTCGCCGAACTCCACGCTCGAGGCAGGAAGCGAAGAGTGGTCCCGCAATACCGGCACCATCGCGTCATTGCCCGGGCAGCGGCCATGGTTGGCGACGTGGGCATCGACCGCATGCTCGATCTCCACGGCGGTGGGATACAGCTGGACCAGCTTCGCGCGCACGGTGTAATCGCGGTACGCCGGAACGGCGATCGCCGCGAGGATGCCGACCATCGGGACGGTCAGTGCGGCCACCACGATCAGCGCGATCGCGCAGCCCGACAGGCCGCGCTTGCGCTCGGATGCGGTGCGACGCGCGCCCGGCATCGGGCGGGAAGCGGCGGGCGTCGCGCGCGGCATGACCGGCGGCAGAGGCGGTGGCAGCGAGGCATCGGGCTGGACCCCGGCCAGATCGAGTTCGATGATCTGCCGGTCCAGCGGCTGCCATTCGGGCAGGGCGGCATGCCAGACGAGCGTGTCGCGCTGGATGAGGCGCTCGCGGAATCGCTTGCGCATCTCGTCGGCCGTATGCGGCCCGACACGACCCCGCGCGGGGTCGTGGTAGTACCAATCCGTCATGGTGCCCCCGAACTCGTCCTGAGTGAGAACCCAGCGGCCTTGCCGATGTCTCCCCAGACCCGGCCGCCGGAACCGTGACTAATGTACCGGTTCGGGCTCGTCCTCGAACATCTGCGTTTCCATCCAGGCGTAGGCCGCCTCGGACCCAGGCTGGTTGAACAGCACCATCAGCACGACCCATTTCAGGTCGTCCAGGTCGATCTCGTCCTGGTCCAGGGCCATGGCGCGATCGAGCACCAGTTCGCGCTGGTCCGCGTCCAGGACGCCGTGCTGCTCCAGGAACAGCAGGAAGCCGCGGCACTCGACGTCCAGCTTGTCCAGTTCCGGCCCGAAGTACACGCGCACCGGGCCATTGGCGCGCGGGGCGCTGGCGCTGGGCCGCTGCTGGGCCAACGCGTCAAGCCATTCGAACGCCTTGTTGATCTCGGCGGGACTGAAACCGGCCTTGCCGAGTTCGTCGAAGAGAGGGCCGCTGCGGAGCGAATCCCGGTCGCGGACGAGGTCCGCATCGTCAGTGAAGTAATGCTCGAACAGGTACAGCAGGACGTCCAGAATGCTCTCTTTCATTTCCCTCGGCCTGCGCCGCACGCGGCGCGGTGGGCAGAACTTGCAGGTGACCCGCCGCCGCCCCGGACCATGCCGTCAGCGGTTGCGGAAGTACCGGCCGTGTTGTGAAAACACGCGGCCATCAAGCTCCATGAGCAGCAGCATGGAGGACACTGCAGCGGTCGTCAATCCAGTTCGCTCGACCAGCTGATCCATAGCGGTTGGGTCGTGGCCCAGTGCGTGCCACAAGGTCTGGTAGTCGGCATCGCCGTGCCCCAGTCCCGCTTCCACTGTGGCCTCACGTCCCTGAACCGGGTGGATGGGGGCGTCCAGACGGATCTGCAAGTCCTGCGCCAGCAGCGCCGCCTGCGACGCCAGGGCCTGGATGACCTCCGTTGCGGAGGTCGCCAGCGTGGCTCCGTCGCGGATCAACCGGTGGCACCCGCGCGCCAACGGGTTGTGGATCGAGCCCGGCACGGCGAACACCTCACGGCCCGCTTCCGCCGCCAGTCGCGCGGTGATCAGCGCGCCCGAGCGCTCGGCGGCTTCGATCACCAGCGTGCCCAGAGCTAGACCGGCGAGGATCCGGTTGCGCAAGGGGAAGTGGAACGGCTGCGGTTGCGTGCCTGGCACGTACTCGCTCACGACGGCGCCCGCGCGGGCGAGACGGTCGCGAAGCGGCGCGTTGGCGGGCGGGTACGGCACGTCCGGACCGGTGCCCAGGACGGCTACGGTCCGGCCTTCGACGGACAGCGCCGCTTCGTGCGCGACGGTGTCCACGCCGGCCGCCATGCCGCTGGCCACGCACAACCCGGAGGTCGCGATGGCGCGGGCGAAATCGCGTGCATTCTCGCGGCCCGAAGGCGTGGGCGAGCGGCTGCCGACCACCGCCACCGAGGGATGCCAGAGCAGCGTGGGATCGCCGTCCACGAACAGCGCGAGGGGCGGGTCGGCGATGCGCCGCAGCGGCGCGGGGTAGTCGGGGTCGTGCCAGCCGAGCAGATGCCGCGCGTCGTCGTCGAGCCAGGCGAGGACGCGCGCGTCGACCGGGTCAGGCCGGCGCAGCGCGGTGCATTGCGGTGGCGTGAGTCCGGCGGCACGCCAGACGTCCGGCCCGGCATCCAGTGCCGCTGCGGGGGTGCCGCAGTCCTGCAGCAATTGGCGACGCGGACCGGCGGCGCCGCCGGCGGATATCAGGCGCAGCAGCGCGATGCGATCGGGAGACAGTGACATCGCGGCACGCTACGCCGCAAACGACGACGGCGCCCTGAGGCGCCGTCGCATGGATGGGTCGGAAGACTCCGAACCGTCAGTTGGTCGCGTCCGGATGCTTCAGGCGGTAGCCCAGGCGGGTCGGGCGCACGCCGTCCATGACCAGCGCGTAGCTGACCTTGTCGAAGGTGCGGAACACCATCGCATGGCCGGCGAACTCGTCGGGCATCTTCACCTTGCTGCCGCGGCCGTAAGCATCCGGGCTGCGGTTGGTGCCGTGCGCGACGCGGTCGACTTCGATGCTGCCCTCGCGCCAGGTCGAGAACACGGTGCCGTTGTCGACGCCATCCGCCGAGCCGACCGACAGCGCGATCACGTCGCGGGTGCCGCCGGTGGTGATCATGTCGGCCACGGCGATCACGCGCGCCTTCTCGACAGCGATCTCCTGGGCCGGAGCGTGCGGCATGAAGTTCAGGTCGTACGGCTGGGCTTCCACCGGGATGAGGCGGTCTCCCACGCGCACTTCGTCGCCGACGCCGTCGATCACCAGCGTGGCGGCCTCGGCGTCGCCGACGATGCCGCGGCTGATGGTGCCGGTGGTCATCTTCCGCAGCTCGTAGCCCAGGAACTCGCCGCCGCCGGCGGGGATCTGGTAGGCCCACAGCGACTCGGTGCCCCAGTCGCGGTCGCCGCGGAAGTTCAGCGTCTCGCCGCGACGGTTGGAGTTGCCACAGCAACGGTCCGGGTCGGGGCTGACGTAGCGCTGCGTCGGGCGCACCACGGCGTAACGCTGGCCGGGCTGAGCGTCCGCCAGGCCCTTCACGTAGGCGACCTGGTCCAGGCTGCTGCGCAGGCGGTCCTCTTCCAGGCCGACCACGTAGGGCAGGTCCTCGAACTGGTCGACCACGCGCAGATCCTTCAGGAAGGACTCCACGTCGGACAGCGGGATGGTGTTGATCGGCGCTTCCTGGCGCGGACCTTCCTGCACCGCGACGCGGTCAAGGTAGGCCAGGGACAGGACGTCCCCCGGGAAAATGAGGTGCGGGTTCTTGACCTGCGGGTTGGCCTGCCAGATCTCGGGCCACAGCCACGGCTTCTGGAGGAAGCGGCCAGCGATGTCCCAGAGGGTGTCGCCCTTCTTCACCACGTAGGTGTCGGGGTGGCCCCCGGCGACTTCGGCGGCAACGCCGTAGGTGGCAATCGTAAGCAGCGCAGCGGCCATTACCGTGCGCAGCGGTTTGAACATGGTGCCCATCTGGCAATCCCCTTACCGCCCCTGAATCGCTGCACCAGGCAGCTTCCCCACACGGGGCCCCGCGGCAATATAGCCCAGAAGAACCACAGGGTTGCAAGCGTCGTCACCCCATAACGGGGTTACAATCACGCTACTTCCTGCGGTTGTGACACGCGCCCCCATTTCCACGCCATGGCCCAGCTTCCGATTCTCGAATTCCCCGATCCGCGCCTGCGCACCGTCGCCGCGCCGGTCGATCCCGCGCGCGTGGCCTCTGCGGAGTTCCAGACGCTGCTGGACGACATGTTCGAGACCATGTACGAGGCCCCGGGCATCGGGCTGGCCGCCAGCCAGGTCGACGTGCACCAGCGTTTCATGGTGATCGACATCAGCGAAGAGAAGAACCAGCCGATGGTCTTCATCAACCCGGAGATCCTTGCCCGCGATGGCGAGCAGGTCTACCAGGAAGGCTGCCTGTCCGTGCCGGGCATCTTCGCCGACGTGACCCGCGCCAACCGCATCACGGTGAAGTTCCTCGACCGCACCGCGCAGGAACGCACGCTGGACGTCGATGGCCTGCTGGCCGTGTGCATCCAGCACGAGATGGACCACCTGGCCGGCAAGTTGTTCGTCGACTACCTCTCGCCGCTCAAGCGCGAGATGGTCCGCAAGAAGCTGGCCAAGGCGCGCCGCCAGGCCGCCGCGTAAGGAACAGCGGCAGCAGGACGGGGAACCCGGCTTCCGGGCCACCCCTGCACCCGCACGAGCTCGCGACGGCCCCATCCGGGCCCGCCTCGCGTTCCCATATCCGCCTCATCCATCCCGGTTCCCGCCCATGCGCATCGTCTTCGCCGGCACTCCCGACTTCGCCGTTCCGTGCCTGCGCGCCGCCGCGCAGCGTGGCGAAGTGGTTGCCGTGTACACCCAGCCGGACCGCCCGGCCGGGCGCGGGCGCGAACTCACGCCGTCGCCGGTCAAGCGCGAGGCCCTGTTGCGCGGCATCGAGGTGGTGCAGCCCGAGAACTTCCGCACCGCGCTCTCGAAGCAAGCACTGCGCGCGCTGCAGCCGGACCTGATGGTCGTGGTCGCCTACGGGCTGATCCTGCCGCAGTCGGTGCTCGACATTCCCACCTACGGTTGCTGGAACGTGCATGCCTCGCTGTTACCGCGCTGGCGCGGCGCCGCGCCGATCCAGCGCGCCATCGAGGCCGGCGACGCCCGTACCGGCGTGTGCCTGATGCAGATGGAAAAAGGGCTGGACACAGGCCCGGTGCTGCTGTCGCAGGCCATCGACATCCACGACAACGACACCGGCGGCCAGTTGCACGACCGTCTGGCCGAGCTGGGCGCGAGCGTGCTGGCCGACGGACTGGGCCTGCTGCGCGCAGGCATCCGTCCGGTGCCGCAACCGCAGCCGGAAGAAGGCGTCACCTACGCGCACAAGCTCGACAAGGCCGAAGCGAAGCTCGACTGGTCGCAACCGGCGCACGCGCTGGCCAATCGCGTGCGCGCGTTCAATCCGTGGCCGATGGCCGAGGCGGTCGTCGCCGGCGAGCGATTGCGCCTGCATGGCGCGATCGCGCTGGACGAAGCGCATGCGGCCGCGCCGGGCACGCTGCTGCGCGCCACGCGCGAGGGGCTGGACGTCGCCTGCGGCGAAGGCGTGCTGCGCGTGCGCGTGCTGCAGCGCGACGGTGGCAAGGCGATCACCGCGGCCGATTACCTCAACGGGCGTCCGGACCTGAGGACGCCATGAGCAGCGGCGCGACTCCGCGGGCGGTGGCCGCGCGCGTGATCGACGCGGTGCTCAATCGTGGCCGTTCGCTGAAGGCCGAACTCGCGCAGGCGCTGCCGTCGCTGCCCGATCCGCGCGACCGCGCGCTGGTCGAAGCGATCTGTTTCGCCGTGTTGCGCCAGCCGGCCCGTTACGAAGCGGCGTTGTCCGCGTGGGTACCGCGCCCGCTGCCGCGTCGCGACAGCGAGCTCAAGGCGCTGCTGTTCGCGGGCTTCGCGCAGTTGGATCCGCTTGCGTTGCCCGCGCATGCCGCAGTGGCCGCGACGGTGGAAGCCGCCCGCGCGCTGGGGCGCAAGCACCAGGCCGGGCTGGTCAACGCATTGCTGCGCCGTGCGCAGCGCGAAGGTATTCCCGCGGGCGACGCGCACGCGCACTGGCCACGCTGGCTGCGCGATCGCATCGCCGCGGACTGGCCGCAGGACGAACGCGCCGTGCTGGACGCCAGTGCGATCGAGCCGCCCATGTGGCTGCGCGTGAACCTGCGCCGCCAGACGCGCGAGGCCTACGTCGCACGATTGTCCGAAGCCGGCATCGTCGCGCACGTCGAGGCCGAGTGGCCCGAAGCGTTGCGTCTGGACGAAGCGGTGCCCGTGGCCGCGTTGCCGGGGTTCGCCGATGGCGACGTGTCGGTGCAGGACCTCTCCGCGCAGCAGGTGGTGCAGGCGTTGTCGCCGCCGCACGGCGCGCGCGTGCTCGACGCCTGCGCCGCGCCCGGTGGCAAGACCGCGCACCTGCTCGAACACGATCCCTCGCTGCGCATGACCGCGCTGGACGTGGAAGCGTCGCGCCTGGAGCGCGTGCGCGCCAACCTGCGCCGCATCGGTGTGGTCGCGGACGTGACGCTCGAAGCGGCCGACGCCGCCGACACCCGCACGTGGTGGGACGGCGTCGCGTTCGATGCGGTACTGCTGGATGCACCCTGTTCGGCCACGGGCATCGTGCGCCGGCAGCCGGACGTCCTGCAGCACCGCCGCGCCTCGGACCTGGATTCCTTGATCGCCACGCAGGCGCAGCTGCTCGATGCGCTGTGGCCCACGCTCGCGCCCGGCGGCGTGCTGCTGTACGCGACCTGTTCGATCCTGCGCGCGGAGAACGAAGCGCAGATCGCGGCCTTCCTGACGCGCACGCCGGACGCCGTCGCCGAGCCGCTGGACGAACGCCTCGGCCGGATCGCCGGTGCAGGCCGACAGCGCCTGCCGGGCGAGCAGGGCGCGGACGGGTTCTACTACGCGCGTTTGCGCAAACGGCCCTTGTAACCCGCTCCGACATCCGTCTCACAAGCCGCGGCTATCATCCGCGCATGCCGAAGACCCCCGCCGCCCGCGACACCTGGTTGTTCTGGATCATCGCCCTGCTGGTACTGGGTGCCGGACTGGGCCTGCGCGATCCCTGGCCCGCCGACGAGCCGCGCTTCGCCCTCGTGGCCAGGCACATGGTGGAAAGCGGCGACTGGCTGTTCCCGCACCGCGGGCATGAGCTGTACTCGGACAAGCCGCCGTTGTTCATGTGGTTGCAGGCGATCTTCCATTCGCTGTTCGGCAACTGGCGCGTCGCCTTCCTGCTGCCCTCGCTGCTCGCCGCGCTGGGCACGCTGTGGTGCGTGGTCGACCTGGGCTCGCGACTGTGGACACGCCGCGTGGGCGTGTATGCCGGTTATGCGTTGCTGTTCGCGATGCAGTTCACCTGGCAGTCCAAGAAGGCGCAGATCGATCCGCTGGTGGTGTTCTGGATCACGCTGGGCAACTACGGCCTGTTGCGCCATGTGCTGCAGGTCGCACGCAATCGTGGGCCGGACTGGCCGATGTGGATGCTGGGCTGGGCCGCCGCGGCCCTGGGCGTCATCACCAAGGGCGTGGGCATCATCGTGCTGCTGATGTTGTTGCCGGCCGGCATCGCCTCGCTGCGCGGCTGGGACGTGAAGGTGCATGTGCGCGATCCGAAGTTCTGGCTCGGCCCGCTCGCCTTCGTGCTGGCCGCGTGCGTGTGGCTGGTGCCGATGCTGATCGCCGCGCTGGGCAACACCAGCCCGGACTACCGCGCCTACGTCGACGACATCCTGCTGCGCCAGACCGCGAAGCGGTATGGCTCGTCGTGGGATCACGGCCAGCCGGTGTGGTACTTCCTGGAAGTGATGGCGACGATGTGGCTGCCGACGGTGCTCGCGTTGCCGTGGGCGATTCCCGCCTGGCGTCGCCGCCTG
Organism: Lysobacter stagni; assembly: GCF_030053425.1. NCBI lineage: Bacteria > Pseudomonadati > Pseudomonadota > Gammaproteobacteria > Lysobacterales > Lysobacteraceae > Lysobacter > Lysobacter stagni. The sequence goes on from NZ_JASGBI010000001.1 coordinate 1,234,443, forward strand.
CGCCGTCGCGATCCGCGCTACCTGCTGCCGTTGGCGTGGTGGGTGCTGGTGCTGGTGTTCTTCTCCATCCCGGGCGGAAAGCGCGACATGTACATCCTGCCCGCGCTGCCGATGATGGCGCTGGCGCTGGGACCGCTGCTGCCGGGGCTGCTGCGACGACGCGGCGTGCAGCGCACGGTGTCGGTCTTCACCTGGGTGTTCGCCGGCGCGATGCTGCTGGGCGGGTTGGCGATGTGGTTCGGCGATCCGGGCTTCGAGCGCCGTTTCGTTGCCGAACGCAGCCTGGAGGCCGAAGCGCGCGCGCTGGCCGCGTGCATTGCCGCGCTGGGATTCTTCGGCGTGGGCAGCCTGCTGTGGATCGGCCGTCGCCGTCCGGTAGTGGCGATGCTGGCCACGCTCACCGCGGTATGGGTGGTGTTCGGCCTGGCCATCGCGCCGCTGCTCAATGATTCCTCGTCCTCGCGCGGCCTGATGACCGAGGTGGGACGACGCATCGGGCCGGACGCGGAACTGGGCCTGGTCGCCTGGCGCGAGCAGAACCTGTTGATGGCCGACCGGCCCGTCACCGAGTTCGGCTTCAAGGTGCTGTTCGACGAACAGATGCAACGCGGCCTGGCGTGGCAGCGCCAATCACCGGGCACGCGATGGCTGCTGGTGCAGGATGTCGCGTTGGCCGCGTGCATCGACGGCACGCGCACCCAGCACCTGGGCAATGCCAACCGGCGCGGCTGGACGCTCGTGCCGGGTGCCGCCAGCGAAGGCTGTCACTGACGCCGCAGTCAGCGGCGCGATTCGACCAGTCGGCGGTACACCGCTTCGGTGCGCTCGACGAAGCGGCTCACGTCGAATTCGCGCTGCGCGCGTTCGCGGGCCTTATGGCCCATGGTCGGCAGGCGTTCGCGCTGCGCGAGGATCTGCGACAGCCGCTCCGCCAGTTGTTCCGGATCGCGTGTCGGCGTCAGCCAGCCTTCTTCGCCGACGGTGATGTTCTCCGGCAATCCGGCGTAGTCGGTGAGCAGCACCGGCTTGCCCATCGCCATCATCTCGCGGCATGCGAAAGAGATGGTCTCCACGTCCCAGGACAGCACGAAGCCCAGGTCGATTGCCGCCACCATGGGGCGGGTGTCCTGCAGCACGCCGGCAAAGCGCACGTGCGATGACAGGCCGAGTTCGGCGATGCGCGCGAGCTTCGCCTCGGATGGCGGGCGACCGGCGATGACCACGCGCACGGCATCGCGCACCTGCGCCGGTGCGATCGCCAGCGCTTCGACCAGGTCCATCCAGCCTTTGTAATCGGCGGTGCCGGCGTTGCTGCCCAGCAGCAGCGCGTCGGGCGCATCGGCCAGCCAGCGCGCGCGTTCGCGTGCGGCCGCTTCCTGCGGCCACGGTTGCCAGTGCGTCACGTCGATGCCGTTGTGCACCACGTCCAGTTCGCAGCGGCGGTACGGCGTGTGCTGCAGTTCGCGTCGGGTGAACTCGCACACGCCGATCACGTCGTCGGTGCGTCGCGCGCGCAGCCACTGGCCGATGCCGCGCATCGGCTTGGTGTTGTGCTTGGTCAGCACGACGATCGGACGGGGACGCACTCCGGACAGCGCGGACAGCACCAGGCGATGATCCGCCGAACCATTCACGTGCACGATGTCGAACGCGTTCTCCTGCAGTTGGCGCCGCAGCTGGCGCTTCGCGCGCAGTCGCGCCGGCAGGCGCTTGAGGCCGTTGGGAAAGGGCTGGTCGAGCACGTGGACGCCCGCGATGGCGCGCGCTTCGCGGTTCAGCCGGCTCGACGCGGGTGCGGCGACGTGGATCTCGTGGCGACCGGCAAGGGCCGACGCTAGCGTGCGGATGTAGGTCGTGTGGCCGCCACCGTCGCCGTCGTGGAAGTTGGTGTAGAGGATCTTCATGGACGCGCGGACGCGCTGCCGAGCAGGTCGGTGTGCGTATCGATGCCGCGCTCGCAGCGCGTGATGCGCTCGTTCCGCGTCTGCTGGAACAGGCGGTTGTTGGGCAGGTCCATGTCGTTCACGTCGACCGGCGCGCGCGAGCGGTGCCACAGGTGCGCGGCCAGCGCGGCCCATTTCAGCGGACGGCGGCGCAGCCCGGCGTTCTCCAGCCGTGCGGCCAGCTCCCGGTCTTCCGCGCCGTAGCCTTCCATGCGTTCGTCGAAACCGTTGACGCGCAGCAGGTCGTCGCGCCAGAAACTCATGTTGCAGCTCATCACGCGTCCGCCGTTGCGCGATCGCGACTTCAGCCGCGCCAGCCACGGTTGCCGGAAGGCGTAGTGCCGGCGCGTGCCGTCGAACTCATGGAAATCCGCCTTCGCCCAGGGCGCGAACACCGGCGCCTTGCCCTGCAGCAGGCGCTGCGATTCGGCCTGGGTGGCCTTGATGCGGCCGCCCTGGAGGAAGAAGCCGCGCTCGGCCAGGGCTTCATGGTCGGCGATGAACTGCGGATGCAGGACCATGTCGCCGTCGAGGATGATCACGTAGTCGCCGCGTGCGGCGGCGATGCCACGGTTGCGGCAGCGAGCGGCACGGAAACCCATGTCTTCCTGCCACACATGGCGCACCGGCATCGGCAGCGTGGCGGCATGTCGCACGACCACATCGGCGGTGTCCGGCCCTGAGCCGTCATCGGCCACCAGTACCTCGTCGGGCAGTCGCACCTGACGGGCGATGCTGGCCAGCACGAGATCGAGTGCTTCAGGCCAGTTGTAGGTGAGGACGACCAGGGAGATCTTCATCGGGATCCGTCGTCGCCGGTGGGCGAATCCTGTCGCTTGAGCGCGAAGCCGAGTGCGATCGGCAACCACAGCACGAGCCAGCCGGGCCTGGGGCTGTCGAGCAGGTGCGGCAAATCGAACTGCACCATGATCATCGCGAAGACCCAGGTGGCCAGCACGAGTCGGCCGATGGGCTGTTGCCGGTGGACCCAGCCGCGCCACGCGACGGCCAGCCAGATGCCCGACCACAGCACCAGCCCCACCAGTCCCAGCTCCACCGCCAGCTGGCTGAACAGGTTGTGCGCATGGGTGAGCAGTTCCTTTCCGGCGCGGATCGTGAACTCCGAGCCCTGGCCCAGACCGATCACCGGATGCGCGCGGAACAGGTCCCACGCGCCCTGCATGATCGCCGGGCGCAGCGACCAGCCGCGCTGGATCAGCGAGGGCAGGTACAGCAGCCCGCACGCCACGCCGACGCCGATCACGATCACGCCCGAGCGCCACGGCCGGCGATGGCGCGTGAGGGCCAGCGTCAGCAGCGCGGCGAACATGGCCGCCCATGCGCTGCGCGTGAAGGTGAGCAGCACGAACATCGCGAGCACGACCCACGCGGCCGCCTTGGCGACGCGCATGCGCCGGTCCGGCGTGCGCCACACGCTCAGCCACAGCAGCGCCGCCCCCATCGCCGCGGCGGCGAGGTTGGCATTGGACATCACGCCGAAGCCTGCCTGCCGGGCATCCGCGTTCGGATGTGTCTGATACCAGGCGATCGCCACGACCGCGACCGCGGCGAGCGCGAAGGCGCAGGTGGTCAGCAGACGCTCGATCACCGCCTCGTCGTTGCCCGTGCCGCGGAACCAGCCGTACAGGAACACCGCGATGCTCAGGTTGCGTGCGATCTCGTCACCGTAACGGTGCGTCTGGCTCCACAGCAGCGACAGGCAGCCCCACGCGAGCAACGCCAGCACCGCCGGAACCAGCGGCTGGCGCCAGAACGCGACGGCCTGTCCGGGGCGCGTGAGCGCGAAGAGTGCAGGGACGTACAGCGTCAGCAGGACGATGTACTGGTACGGCTTGCCCGGGTTGAGCGAAGGGCCGGCGGGCATGAGCGCCATGCCGATGACCAGCCACAGCAGGCCGATGCGCAGCCACACACCGATCGCATCGGTCGATGCGCCGGCCGCCAGGTCCGTGGCCGGATGGGAGAGCGGATTCCACTTCATGATGCTCAGCCGGCCTGCGGCCTCAGATCCGCGGGCGGTTCCGCGAACTCGGCGGCGTGTCGTGAAAGTCCCTGTTCGGTGCGCACGCTTCCCTGTCGCCTCGTTTCGTAGAGCAGTTTGTTGTTGGGCAGTTCCGGATCGGCCGGATCGGCCGGACCCGCACTGCCGTGTTCCAGGTGCAGCGTCAGTGCCGCGAACTTGATCTGGCTGCGACGCAGGCCGGCATGCTGCAGGCGTGCGTCCAGCTCCAGGTCCTCGCTGCCGTAGCCGACCATGCGTTCGTCGTAACCGTTGACGCGGACCAGGTCCTCGCGCCAGAAACTGACGTTGCAGCCCATCGGATGACCGGAGGCGCGCGCCTTCAATCGCGCCAGCCACAATGCGCGCACCGAATGGTGGCGGCGACCGTAGTGGTAGGTGCTGCGGTTCTTGTCGTCGCGATAGTAGGCATCGACGAACCAGCCGAAGCGCACCGGGCCGCCGCCGAGCAGGCGCTTGGCCTCGGCCGCGGTCGTGCGGATGCGCGTGCCCTGCAGGAATCGACCCGGTCGCGCCAGCGCGAGGTGGTCGGCGACGAACTCCGGATGCAGCAGCATGTCGCCGTCGAGCTGGATCACGTAGTCGCCGCGCGCCGCCGCAAAGGCGCGGTTGAGCGCGCGCGCGCGCCGGAAGCCCTCGTCGGGTTGCCAGACGTGGCGCAGCGGCACGGGGAAGTCCTTGGCGATCTCGCGCAGCATCGCGCCCGTGTCCTCGCGCGAGCCGTCGTCGGCCACGATCACCTCGTCCGGCAATCGCTGCTGCGCCGCTACGCTTTTCAGCACCAGCGCCAGCGCCTCTTTCCAGTTGTAGGTGCAGATGACGAGCGAGACGGTGGGCGAGGACGGTCCGGGCATACGGCTCTCTGGGCCAGGGGTGGATCGCTCCGGAAGGCGGATGCCCGCCGGCACAGGGATGCGCCGGTGTTCCGGTCGAGGCCGCCCGTATCGTACGCGGTCGCCCGTGTACTGGCAGCGGTCCCCGCGAAGGTCGTGCGCGAAACCGCGACGCTGTCGAAGCTCCAGCGTTCCGCGGAGCCCGGGCTCAGGTCGGGTTCATCGTTCCGGCGTGGTCACGGGCTGCCCGTTCTGCAGCATCCACAGCATGATGGTCTTCTGCCGGACATAGTTGGCGCGGACGTAGGCGTAGACCAGGCCGTGCCAGCCGTCGAGGAAACCGCCGCGCAGGACATACCCGCGCCAGAAGCGCCAGGCCGGGGACAGCACCAGCTTGCCCAGCGTGGCGCGCTTGCCGCGGGCGAAGTCGTGCTCGGCCATCATGCGGGCGTAGCGCTGGGTCTTGAGCAACTGCTGCTCGAGCGATCGGTAGGGGTAATGGATCAGGTCGCCGCCCAGCGTGCGCACCGGACCGTCCACGCTGGCCGCCTCGTGCACTTCGCGCTTGCCGCGCCAGCCGCCGCGGCGGCGGTCGAACAGGCGCAGCACCCGGTCCGGGTACGCGTTGCCGTGCCGCAGGAACTTGCCGAAGTACTCGCTCAGGCGGGCGAAACGGTAGCCTGCGGCGTCGGCGAAGCCGTGCGCGCGTTCGGCCTCGATGGACGTGCGAAGCGCATCGCCCACGCGTTCGTCCGAATCCAGGCACAGTACCCAGTCGTGCGTGGCCTGCTCGATGGCGAACTGTTTCTGGCTGCGGAAGCCGTCGAAGGGCCGCTGGACCACGCGCGCGCCCAGCTCGGTGGCGATCCGGACCGTGGCATCGGTGGAATGGGAATCCACCACCACCACCTCGTCGCAGAACGACAGCGACGCGATGCAGTCGGCGATGCGGTCCGCCTCGTTGAACGCGATAATGCAGGCCGAGATCGGACATGCCGCTCGCGACGTGGCCGGCGTTTGGGGCGTCGATGGATTCGAGGAAGCGTTGATGGCCGACTACCTGTTGTTCGCGAGCGAGCGCTATGCGCTGCCCATCCTGCAGCCCGTGGCGCAGGCGCTGCAAGCGCAGGGCCACGGCGTGCACGCCTGGTTCGTGGACGGTGCGGCCGGCGCCGCGTTGCCCTCGCCGGTGCGCATGATAGGCCTGCGCGAGGCCGTGGCGCTGAAGCCGCGGGCTGTGTTCAGTGCCGCCAACTGGGTGCCCACGTTCGTGTCGGGCGCGAAGGTGCAACTGTTCCATGGATTCAACGTGGAGAAGCGTTCCGACCAGCGTGGCCACTTCCGCGTGCGCGGCCTGTTCGACCTCTACTGCACCCAGGGCCCCGCGACCACCGCGCCTTTCCAGGCGCTGGCCGCGCAGGCGGGGCATTTCGCGGTGGTCGAAACCGGCTGGCCGAAGCTCGACCCGCTGTTCCGCGACGACCAGGGCGCAGCCGCGACGATGCGCGCGCCTGCGGGTGGGCGCCCGGTGGTGATGTTCGCGTCCACCTTCACCGAGCGCCTGAGCGCCGCACCGGACCTGTTCGATGCCATCGCCGCGCAGGTCGCGCGCGGCGACCGTTACTGGCTGCTGACGCTGCATCCCAAGTGCCCGCCGGAGCTGTTCGAACGCTATCGCGCGCTGGCCGGGCCCAACGCCGTCTTCTTCGAGACCGAACAGCTGGTCACCGCGCAACGCGCGGCCGATGTGCTGCTGGCCGACACCACCTCGGTGGTGTCGGAGTTCGTCGTGCAGCGCAAGCCGGTGGTGACGTTCCGCAACCGCGCACCGAAGGCGCACATGATCGACTTCGACGACCCCGCGTGCCTGCCCGCGATGCTGGATCGGGCCTTCGCACCCGATGCCGCCCTGCGTGCCGCGCTGGATGCCTATGCCGACGCCATCCACCCGTACCGCGACGGGCATTCGTCCGAGCGCGTCATCGCCGCGACGGACGCACTGTTGGCCGGCGAGCTCGGTCGGCTGAAGCGAAAGCCGTTGTCGTCGCTGCTGCGCGGCCTGCAGATCCGGCGCGAGCTGGGCTACTGGGGCCCGGGCGCGTAGTCACCAGCGCAGTGGGCGCCGCGCCAGCGTGCGCGAGAGCGCGTCGTACAGCGCCACGGCCTCGGTCTCCGGGAGGAAACGGATGCGCAGCGGCGCGGACATCGCACCGGCACCGGCGGTGTCCAGCCACAACGTTGCGGTATGACAGCGGCGGTCGATCGGCGAACGCGTGAGCGTCAGCGCCTGCAGCTTGTCCAGTTCGGCGAAGCGCCAGCTGCGGCGCCACCAGCCTTCGCGCACGGCCAGCACGTCGTCGTTGACGCACCACGCCATCCGCCGCGCGTGCTTGCGCGCCTTGAACGCCGACCATGGCAGCCATGCCAGCGCCAGCAGACCCCACGCGCCCAGTCGCCATTCCAACGCCACGGTGGCGATCAATACGATCGGCAGCGACGGCAGGAACAGCCGCCACCAGCTCGAGGCCGGCAACTCGCGCCATTCCAGTGACGACCAGGCCGCGCGCGGCAGCAGGTGATCGATGAGTGCATCGCAGGCCTGCGGTGTGGCGATCGGCGCGAGTTCGCGCAGCGCGCGCTGCTGGCGACCGTCCTCGGCGACGGCGGTGTCCACATCCAGGCTCCGGCGCTTGAGCATCCGGTGCAGCACGCCTTCGTACAGCGTCCACGCCTGGATGCGCCGACGCGAGGCGCTGGTGCGCCAGCGCGCCAGCAGGCCGCGCTCGACGGTCAGTCGGCGGCCCGACTCGCTGAGGCGGAAGCCGTAGTACTGCAGCATCGCCAGCAGGATCGAGAACAGGCGCAGCGCGCCGACCGCGAACACGGCCAGCGCGACGCCGGTGGCGGCGTACTCGCCAACCCCGAAGCCGTGTTCGCCGGCGTAGCCGAACATCCATTCGCCGACCGTCTCGGCGAGGTTGGGCAGTGCGCGCGGACTCGCCTGCGACACCGCCGCGGCCGCCGCGCCGACCACGATCATCCCGCGGTTGGACACCAGCCCCACGCGCAACACGTCACCGGGCGACAGCGCCAGCAGGACGTCCGCCGCCGGCTCCGCATCGACCGCCGCGGTGGCGACGGCACCGCGACGGCGTACCAGCGCCTCCAGCGCAAGCGCATCGTCCAGGCGGAGCACGCGCATCTCGGCTTCGGGCTTGCGCCCGCCCGCGGATTCCAGGCGCACCTCGGCCACGCCGAAGACCCGGTGCAGCAGCGACTGCTGCAGCGCGACGTTGTGGATGCGCGCGAACGGGATCACGCGCAGGCTGCGTTCGAGCAGCCCGCTGCGGATCACCAGGTGGTCGCCCGCCACGCCGTAGCGGTAGGTGAAGTACTGCCACAACGACAGCACCACCAGTACGCCGACGCCGATCAGGGGCCACAGCTCGTTGCGGTCGCCACGGCCGAACACCAGCAGGACGATGAGCGGCAGGATGAACTGCTTGAGCTGCTGCAGCAGCACGAACAGCCACGACATCGGATGCAGGCGGTGCTCCGCCGCCGTATCGCTGCGCGGCAGGCCGGTGTCAGGCGTCGTCATCGGGGTCGATCTGCCGGCCCAGGCGGTCGCGCAGGCGCTCGGCGTCGTCGGCGTCCAGGTGCGGAACGGTCACGGCGCTGTGGCGCGTGCCGGCGGTGTGCACGATCAACGTGGCCAGCCCGCGCATGCGCTGCAACGGTCCGCGCTTGAGGTCCAGATGCTGGACACGCGTGATGGGCACGCGCGTTTCGCGCTGCCACATCCGGCCACGCCGGATGGCCAGGCCTTCGTCGTCCAGTTTCCAGTAGGTGTAGCGATACTGCTTCAGGCCGATCCAGGTCCCCAGCATCACGGCCAGCGCCACCGTGACCAGCGGGATCACCCACAGGTCCAGCGCACGCGCCAGGGCCACGCCGCCGAAAACGCCCGGAACCAGAAGCGGCAGCACCGGGCCGAGCAGGCAGAGCAGGCGCGCGCGCACTGGCAGACGCTGCCATCCGGCGGCGGACGATGCTTCGGCGGAAAGCGTGGGCTCGGTCATTCGCTGAGCTCGAAGGCGTTGTAGGACTGCGTCCAGGGGCGGCGCGACTGATAGTTCTGCAGGCGGTTCTGCATGCGGTGGCGGGTGGCGTCGTCGTCCTGCGCCAGCGCCATGATGGCGCGTTTCTGGAAGTCGGTGGCTTCGGCGAAACGGCCGTTGGCGGCGTACGCCGCGGCCACGGTGTCCAGCTCGGCCGCGGCCAGCTCGTCGGCGTGTTCGATCATCGTGGCGGCCAGCTGCAGGGCGCGTGCAGGATCGCGCTGTCCGCCGATCGGGCATGCCGCAAGCGACCACACGCGGTCATTGCGTGCGTACCGATGGCCGGCGTCCTCCGCGCGCGCCTGCCATTCCTCGGCGATGCGGCAATCGCGGGCGATGCCTCCGGCGCCGTTGAAGTAGAAACTGCCCAGCGCCGCCATGGCCTCCGGAATGCCGGCTTCGGCGGCGCGGCGCACGTGCGGCAGCGCGCGGCGGCTGCGTTCGGCCAGTGCGGCGGCACCGGTGGTCTGTTCGGTCATCAGGCCGGACGCCACGGCCCAGGCGGCCTGCACGTTGCCGTTCTCGCTGGCCTTCTCGAGATAGGCCAGCCCGCGGGATTTGTCCTGCTTCGCGAACTCCGGCGACTCGCCGCTGTACAGCAGCATTCCGTAGACGAACTGCGCGAAGCCGTCGCCATCGTCGGCCTTCCTGCCGACCGCCAGCACGCGATGGCCATAAGCCGCTGCGTAGTCCGGCCACGATTCGTTGAGGCGCGTGCGCAGGGCAGGATCGTCGCGCAGCGGGCGGTCCAGCACCGAGAGGCTGGCGGCCGCGGCGTCCTCGTCGCCGAGCATGTGCGCGACTATGGCCTGCGCCATCTGCGTCTCGCTCATGCCGGCCTCACGGGCTGTCTGCGCCACGGCCTGCGCCTCGTCCAGGGTGAGCGACTGCGTGACGACCTTCCATTGCCCCTTCTCGCGGACCAGGTCAGGACCGAACTGGAACTGCGCGCCCGTCGGTGGCCCGAGTTCGCCCACCGCCATGGTGTCGCTGATCAGCGTGACGTGACTGAGGTGCGGGGTGTCGCCGTCATCGGCCACGCCGGCCCAGCCTTCGCGGAAGGCCAGTGCGGCGACGGCGTTGTCGTCCATCGCGGCCAGCTGCGCGTCGCTTCGGGTGGCGCGCAGGCAATAGACCACCGTGCGATCGGGGCTGGGCACCCGGCGCAGCTGTTCGGGCGAGCCGAACCGTGCCAGGTCACGCAGGAACCCGAAGTGCCGCACGCTGCTGTCGGCGAGCACGCCGACGACGGCCGGGTTGCTCCTGCGGCTGAGCTCGGCGTAACGGTCCCAGGCGCGCGTGGCGGCGTTCATCTGCGCCAGTTCTTCGCGGCTGGGGCCGGCCTCGTTGATCGGGTCGGCCGCCCATGCGGGTGATGCCACCAACAACACGCCTGCCAGCAGCCAGTCACGCATCACGTTTTCCCCCAGAGTCGACGGGCGCCGCGGCCTCTGTGTCGGGCCGTTCAGCGGTTCCAGTACGGATTCTGTTCCCCTGAACCCGGCGGTCGCAGCGTATAGCGTTTGTACGTCCACTGGTATTGGGCCGGATCGCGTCGCGCGATGTGTTCGACCGCTTCGTTGAGCGCTGCCACTGCGACTTTCGGATCCGGGTCGGAAACCTCGGCTGGCGCCGCATGCAGGTGCAGGGCGAACCCCGGGCCATCGGCGTGCGTGTCGACGCGTTCGCACCAGGCGAACAGCACCGTCGCGCCCGTCCGCGAAGCCAGGCGGCCGAGCAGGGTCATCGTCAGCGCCTGCACGCCGAAGAACGGCGCGAATTCGCCGTCGCCGGCCTTGGGTTGCTGGTCCGGGAGGATGCCGACCACACCGCCATCATTGAGGCGCTTGAACAACTGGCGGATGGCCGGGCCTTCCGCGCGCACCTGGGTCACGCGTGCGGCGTCGGTGTCGGCGCGCACCAGATTGAGGAACGCCTCGACCACCGCGGACTCCGGCGGGCGGTACAGGATCGCCAGCGGCGTGCGCCAGGCCAGCCACTGGTTGAGCAGTTCCCAGTTGCCGTGGTGCGGGGCGGCGATGATCACGCCGCGGCCGGCGGCGATCGCCTCGTCCATCAGATCGGTGCCGTGCGTTTCGCGCAGCAGCGTCAGGTTTTCCGCGTGCGGGCGGGTCCACAGGCGGATCGTTTCCAGTACCTGGCGGGCGGTGGTGCGCAGGATCGCCGCGTGCATCGCGTCGCGCTGCGCGGGCAGCAGGTCCGGATAGGCCAGTTCCAGGTTGATGCGCACCACCCGGCTCTCGCGCACGTCGCGCCAGCGCCACCACGCCGCCAGGGCATCGCCCAGCCGCATGAGCCAGCGCCACGGCAGGCGGCCGATGAGGGAGGCGAGGGCGTAGAGCAGGCGTGCGGCGAGTGAGGTCATCCGGCGAAGTCTAACGGGGCCGTGGTTGACCGCTCCGCGCGCCGCCCACAGCATCGTTGGCAGAACCGCCTCCGAGGACATGCATGCTCGCCCTGATCCAGCGCGTCACCCAGGCCCGCGTCGTCGTGGGGGAGGAAACCGTCGGTGAGATCGGCCCCGGCCTGCTGGCGCTGGTGGGGATCGAGCCGGACGACGGCGACGCCCAGATCGCGCGCATGGCCGAACGGCTCCTCGGATACCGTGTATTTGCCGATGAGGCCGGGCGCATGAATCGTGGCCTCGGGGATACCGGAGGGGGCCTGCTGCTGGTCAGCCAGTTCACCCTGGCGGCCGATACCCGCAGCGGCATGCGTCCGGGCTTCAGCACCGCCGCGGCACCGGAGCTGGCTGAACCAATGTTCAGGCGGCTGGTCGAAACCTGCAGACAAAAACACACCGGGGGGGTGGAAACGGGGCGGTTCGGTGCCCATATGGTGATCAGCCTGGTCAACGACGGCCCGGTCACCTTCCTCCTGCGGTCCTGAGGCCAGCCCCGACCGGGCCGGCCTGATATACTGGAACGTTCCCCAACCCTTCCCAGCGCGGTGGCGCAGCCCATGGCCAACGAACGTCAGCCCCCCTCCTCCGATATCAAGCAGTTGATCAGCAAGGGCCTGGAGCAGGGCTATCTGACCTATGCAGAGGTCAACGATCACCTGCCCGACGACCTTGTCGATGCCGAGCAGATCGAAGACATCATCGGCATGATCAACGGCATGGGTATCGAGGTCCACGAAGTGGCCCCCGATGCCGAAACGCTGCTGCTCGCCGACGGCGGCACGGGCAACCGTGAAGTCGACGACACCGCCGCCGAAGAAGCCGCCGCAGCGCTGACCGCGCTCGATGGCGAAGGCGGCCGCACCACCGACCCGGTGCGCATGTACATGCGCGAGATGGGCACGGTTGAACTGCTTACCCGCGAAGGCGAAATCGCCATCGCCAAGCGCATAGAGGAAGGCCTCGGCCAGGTGCAGGCCTCGCTGGGCGTATTCCCGGCGACGATCGCCTCGATCCTCGAAGACTACGAACAGCACAAGGCCGGCAAGAAGCGCCTGGCCGAGATCATCGTCGGCTTCAACGACCACCTGGACGACACGCCGGAACCGCCGGCGCCGGTCGTGGCCGACGTCGACAGCGACGCGGAAGCCGACGAGGACGAGGAAGAGGTCACCGACGGCGAAACCGAGGAAGTGGTGACCGGTCCGGATCCGGTCGAGGTCGCCGCGCGCATGGAAAGCCTCGCCGACAACTACCAGAAGTTCCTCAAGGCGTACGCCAAGCACGGCCCGCAGCACAAGAGCGTGCTGAAGCTGCGCGAGGACATGGCCGCGGTGTTCGTCACCTTCAAGCTGCCGCTGCCGCTGACCGACGTGCTGGTCAAGGGCCTGCGCGACGTCGTCAACAAGATCAAGGAACACGAGCGCCGCATCCTCGACCTCGCCACGCGCGTGGCGAAGATGCCGCGCAAGGACTTCATCCGCGCCTGGGAAGGCAACCAGACCAACCTGGAGTGGGTGGAAGAGCTGCTCAAGCGCAAGCAGAAGTGGTCGTCGGGCCTGCGTGACGTGAAGGACCAGATCATCGCCGAGCAGGAAGCGACCATCGAAGTCGAGAAGTCCTCCTATCTCGCGCTGGCCGACATCAAGGACATCTCCCGCCAGATGGCCTACGGCGAAGCCAAGGCGCGCAAGGCGAAGAAGGAGATGGTCGAGGCGAACCTGCGCCTGGTGATCTCCATCGCCAAGAAGTACACCAACCGCGGCCTGCAGTTCCTCGACCTGATCCAGGAAGGCAACATCGGCCTGATGAAGGCCGTGGACAAGTTCGAGTTCCGCCGCGGCTTCAAGTTCTCGACCTACGCCACGTGGTGGATCCGCCAGGCCATCACGCGTTCGATCGCCGACCAGGCGCGCACCATCCGTATCCCGGTGCACATGATCGAGACGATCAACAAGCTCAACCGCATCAGCCGCCAGATGCTGCAGCAGTACGGCCGCGAAGCGACTCCGGAAGAGCTGGCGAAGGAAATGGACATGCCGGAGGACAAGATCCGGAAGGTCATGAAGATCGCCAAGGAACCGATCTCGATGGAAACCCCGATCGGCGACGACGAGGATTCGCATCTGGGCGATTTCATCGAGGACACGAACATCGAGTCCCCGGTCGAGGCCACCACCAACATCAACCTCACCGAGACCGTGCGCGACGTCCTCGCCGGCCTCACGCCGCGCGAAGCCAAGGTGCTGCGCATGCGCTTCGGCATCGACATGAATACCGACCACACGCTGGAAGAGGTCGGCAAGCAGTTCGACGTCACCCGCGAGCGCATCCGCCAGATCGAAGCCAAGGCGCTGCGCAAGCTGCGTCACCCGAGCCGTTCGGAACAGCTGCGCTCGTTCCTCGACATCGACTGACGTCCGCTATCGCGAACGCTGCGCCACGAAGCCCCGCTCAGCGGGGCTTCGTCGTTCTGGCAGCCTGCCTGCGCTCGGCACCGCCGGGCCAACAGATGGGGCATGGCCCCGGGCCGCGGTACTTGTGTCCGCGGCTGCAGGTTTTCCAGCCGTTGTTCGTCGGCTGCGATGCGGGTGGTTTCGTCGCGTGCATGACGACCTCCGCGGGGCGTGCGCCCCAACGCGATTACGACTTGCCCATCTCGTAGAAGAACTGCTCGTGCACGATCTTGCCGTCGCGCACGCCGTAGACGCAGATCTCCTGCATCGCCACGCGGCCCATGTCCTTGTAGGTCGCGTCGATGCCCATGACCACGCTGAACCAGCCCGGCGCGACGATGGGTTCGCCCACGCTGCCGCCGTGCACTTCAACGATGTTGTCCGCCCACTGGCGGCCCTTCTCGCGGATCGCGTCGAGGCCGCGGGTGACGCCATCGGGCTGCAGCCCGTTGCCCTCGATGCTCACCGCGTCGGCGGCGTACAGCTCTTCATGCGCCTGCTCGTACTTGCCTTCGCGGCACAGTTCGACCAGTCGCTGTGCGATCTGACGGATATCGCTCATGTCACTCTCCTTGTCTGGGGAAAGTGCCAGCCTACGCCCGGCCCCTGACAGCGTGTTGTCAGGAGGCTCGTCCGACGCATTCGGGATGCCGTAAGCTCCGCCGCGGGGAACATGAATCGAGAGATCGTCGTGGACGAGTTCAACCCGTATCGCAGGCCGGCAGCGGCCGTGCCGGCCAGCACTGCGCCGGTCGAGGGCGCGCGGCTCTACAAGGTGTCGGGCATCGGCCTGGCGACGTTCATCGGAAGCGCCCTGGCCGGCGGCTGGCTGATGGCCCGCAACTACCGTGCACTCGGCGAGCACGACAAGGCACGCCGCGCGCTGGGCTATTCGCTGTTGGCGACGATCGCCATCATGCTGTTGGGCGTCGTGCTGCCCGACAAGGTGCCCGCCTTCGCCCTCACCCTTCCGCAGCTCATCGCAGCGATGCAGGTCGCACGGCGCTACCAGGGCGACCGCATCGCGGAATACGAAGCCGCCAGCCAGGCCTATTCGAACTGGCGCGCCTTCGGCGTCAGCCTGCTGGTGCTGGTGGTCCTGCTGCTCGTCCTCGTTTCGGCGGCGGTGATGCTGGAAATGGCCGGCGTGCCCCTCTGAGCCGCCGTGCTCACTTCCACGTACGACGCAGCGGGTGCGCCTCGGTGGTCAGCACCACCTTGGCAGGATCCAGCGTCTGCGGCGGCGCGAACAGCAGGTAGAAGTACTTGAACGTCTCGGCGAGCACGAAGCTCTCCATGTCGTCCTCCTTCTCCTTCGTCACCACGCTGGCCAGCGTCGCGAAGCCCGAATCGGTGCGCGTGTAGCGGACGAAATCGTCCAGCATCGTCTTGCCCATCGCGCGGTACTGCGCGTCGCCGGTCAGGCGGTGCAGGTACCACGCCGATTCGACGATCTCCGGCCGCAGCGGATAGCCCGGCGAAACGACTTCGCGCGTGCGGTAGTCGTACGCCTCCGGTTCGATCCCGTAGCGGTTCCACATCTCGAACGACGATGCCTGCAGCCGTCGGGCCTGCGCGATGTCGCCCGACAATGCGAGCAGCCCCGGCCAGAACGCATCGAGCGCGCCGTAACGGGCGGCCAGTCGCGCGCCGCTGTTCATGTCGACGTGGCCCACCCACAACGCGCCGTCCACCTCTTCCGGGTAGTAGCGGTTGGCGGCCGCGATGCTGTCCTGCCACATGGCATGGCATTCCTCGTCGCCGAACAGCGTCCAGCACTTCCACAGGTATTCGTAGTACGAGTCGATGCGCGCGCCCACGTGGCTGCGCGTGTTCGTCCACTCACCGGTGGTTACGTCGAAACGCTCACCGACCAGGCCGATCTTCGAGCGCCGCTTGTAGGTTTCCACCAGCGCGCGCTTTGCCTTCTCGTAGTACACCGGCTTGCCCGTGAGCTTGCTGAGCGTGCCGTACTCCAGCAGCAGGGTGCCGGCTTCGGCCGGGTTGCTCTCGTTGCCGTGTGCCTTGCCCGTGCGCAGATTGACGTAGACGTAGGGCAGCCCGGTGGGCGAATCGAATGCGGGCAGCAGTCGCGTGCCCAGGTCGTCGGCCAGCGCGAGCAGGCGTGCATCGCCCGTCAGCTGGTAGCCCGACAGCAGCCCGCCCAGCAGGCGGATCACGATCTCGAAATGCTTGACGTCGAGGTCGCGGTCGAACGACAGCTTCGTCGCGATCAGCTCGCGTGCTTCGCGCGCCTCTTCGTCCAGGCCCATGACGATCATCGTGTCGAGCGCATCGATCGGCGTCATCAACAGCGTCTCGCCGTACCAGTCGTGCGGCGTGTTGCTCAGGGGCTTGAGTGCGTCATGGCCCCATGCGTTCTGGCGGTAGCCGCGCCACGCGTGCAGGAACTGCGCTTTCAATTCCTCCGCCGCGCGTGCGGACTGCGCATCGGTGAAGACGATCGGCGCCGCGACACCGGGACTTCGGGGAGGCTCGGCCGCGGCGCCGATCGTGGGGACCAGAAGCAGGGAAAGCAGGAGCGGGCGCACTCGCATCTCAACGTCCTCCGTTGCGCGCGCGCAGCACGTGGAGCACGTCGTGACAGGCGCCCATGGTGTGGTAGTCGGTCTTGCCGGCGGGACTCTTCTCGTCGCCGTACTTGCGGTTGTGGCGATCGAGTATGCGGAACCACGCGCCGTACCGGTGGTCGACGAAGTGATTCCAAGCGTAGTCCCAGAGACGGTCGTAATCGCGCCAGTAGCGGGCATCGCCCGTTGCATCGGCCAGGCGCGCCGCCGCCGCAAGCGATTCGGCCTGCACCCAGAAATACTTGTCGTCGTCGCATACGGCGAAATCGGGGGCGGGAGCGAACCCGTAGAACAGGCCACCGTCGGCGTCGTCCCATGCGCGCGCGATGGCGGTGTCGAACAGATGGCGTGCGGTGTCGACCAGCCACGGCGCGGGCGTGCCGCGCGCGCGCAGATGGCCATCGAGGATCACCAGCAGCTTCGCCCATTCGGTCTGGTGGCCCGGCTGGAAACCCCACGGGCGGAACAGGTGCTTAGGGTCGTCGCGGTGGTAGTCCCAGTCGATGCTCCAGTCGCGGTCGTAGTGTTCCCACACCAGTCCGCCGGCCTTCGCCGCCTGCTGGCGCGTCATGCGGTCGGCCAGCGTGAGGGCGCGATCCAGGTACCGGTCCTCTCCGCTGGACTCGTACGCGGCCAGCATCGCCTCGCACATGTGCATGTTGGCGTTCTGGCCGCGGTAGTCGGAGAAGCGCCACTGCGCGTCGGCTTCATCGCGGTACAGACCGGCGTGCGCCTCCCAGAAGCGGGACTCCAGCAGCGCCCAGGTCTCGTCCATCCACGGCGCGGCCTCCTCGATGCCCGCCTTCCGCGCGGTGGCATAGGCCAGCAGCACGAACGCGACGCCGTAACAGTGGTTCGTGCGGTCCTCCGCCGCGCCATCGCGGATCGTCCATGCGTAGCCGCCTGTCGCGGCGTCGCGATGCACGTCACGCAGATAGCGAAGGCCGTGGCGCGCGGCCTCGAGGTACTCGGCGTTGCCGAACTCACGCGCCGCCATGGCGTAGTTGAAAACGAAGCGCGTGCTGCTGACCAGGTGCCGGTGCGACGCATCGTAGACGCTGCCATCGTCGCGGAAGTAATGGAAGAAGCCGCCCGCCGGATCGACGGCGCGCGGGTGGTAGAACGCCATCGTGTCGGCGATGTGCGCCCGAAGGAAGGCTTCGCTGCGGAACTCGGGGTCGGCGGAAGGCGTCATGGATTGGCGTGCAGGAGTTGATCGAGCTGGTTGCGGTCGGGCATCGCGGCGAACGCGCCGTTGCGCGTGGCGGCCAGGGCGCCGCCGGCCGCCGCGTGACGCAACGCGTCGGCGATGGCGGCTTCGTCGGACAGCCATGCATCGAAGTTCTGCGCGCTCACGCCACGCTCCACAAGACGCGTCAGCAGCGCGCCGACGAAGGCATCGCCTGCTGCCGTGGTGTCGGTGACGTTGACGCGGAACGTCGGCGCCTCGCCGCTCGATTCGCGCGTGTACCAGCGAACCGGCTGGCCACCGTTGGTGATCAGCACGCAGCGCGCATGGCCGCGCCACAGGCGCTGCAGCATCGCGTTGTGGTGACCCGCGCGGCGGATCAGGAAGTCCGCCTCGCTGCGGCACAGCTTGATGATGTCGGCCTCGGCCAGTGCATCCCACAACCGCGGCGCGGCATCGAAACCTTCGGGCCACAACGATGGACGCAGGTTCAGGTCCATGCTGACCAGCGCGCCGTGTTCGCGCGCAAGGCGCATGCCGACGAGGGTCGTGGCAGCGATCTCCGCCTCGGTGAGGCTGTTGGAACACACATGCAGCGCGACCGCATCGGCGAAGCACTGCGGATCGAAGTGCTCCTCGCGGAACAGCAGGTCGGCGGCCGGCGGCCGATAGAAGCTGAAGCTGCGCTCGCCTTCGCTGTCGAGCGAAACGAACGCCAGTGCGGTGCGCGCGGCCGACGTGTGCACGGTGTAGCGCGTGTCCACGCCGAAGGTGCGCAACTGCGACATGAGGAACTCGCCGAACATGTCCACGCCCAGCATGCCGACGAACCGCGCGTTGCCGCCAAGGCGCGCGACGGCGGCGCTGACATTGGCCGGTGCGCCGCCTGCGAACTCGACGAAGTGGCGCGGCTCGCCGGCGGAGGCCGGCAGCGCCAGAAAATCGATCAGCGCCTCGCCGAAGCAGACGATCGCGTTGCGGGCCGCCGTCACGACTGTGCCACCGGCACGGCGTCGGCAACAGCAAGCGCACGACGTGCACCGCGGAATCCGTACCAGGCGATGAAGGCGTAGCACACCACCGGCAGGGCGAACGCGAGTTGCACGCCGATGCGGTCGGCCAGCAGGCCCTGCAGCAGCGGCACCACGGCGCCACCCACGATGGCCATCACCAGCAGGCTCGATGCCTTGCTGGTCAGCAGGCCAAGACCGTCGATGCCGAGCGTGAAGATGGTCGGGAACATGATCGAGTTGAACAAGCCGATCGCGACCACGCTCCACACCGCCACCTGTCCTTCGGTGAGGATGGTCGTCGTGAGCAGTGCCATCGCCGCCAGCGCGAACAGTCCCAGCAGCACGCGCGGCTCGATCCGGCGCAGCAGGAACGAGCCGATGAAGCGTCCGGCCATCGCCAGCCCCCAGTACCAGGCCAGGTATCGCGTGGCCGTGGCCTGGTCGAGTGCGCCGATGCGCGGATCGCTGATGTAGTTGATCAGGAAGCTGCCGATCGCCACTTCGGCGCCCACGTACACGAAGATCGCGACCACGCCGTAGCGCAGATGGCGGTGGCGCAGCACCTCGGTGAAGGTGTGGTGGCGATGGTCGGCGCTCTCGGTCGCCTCGGTGAGTGCGGGCAGGCGGAACAGCACGACGAACAGGGCGAGCAGGAACAGGCCGACGGCGATGCCCAGGTACGGCATCTGCACCGACTCGGCCTGCGTGAGGCGGTACGCGGCCAGTTGGGCGTCGGACATCAGCGCCAGCTCGGCCGCGCCGATCACCACGCCCGACAGGATGAGCGGCCCGATCACCAGCGGCCCCAGCGTGTGGCCCAGCGAGTTCAGCGCCTGCGCCAGCGTGAGGCGGCTGGACGCGGTCTGCGCATCGCCCAGCAAGGCGATGTACGGATTGGCCGATACCTGCAGCAGCGTGATGCCGCTGGCCAGCACGAACAACGCGAACAGGAACAGCGGATACGACGGAATCTTCGCCGCGGGGAAGAACAGCAGCGCGCCCGCGCCGGCCACGCACAGGCCGATGACGATGCTGCGCTTGTACCCGGCCATCGCGACCACCTTGCCCGCCGGCAGCGACATCAGCAGATAGGTGCTGAAGAACGTGAACTGGATGAGCATCGTCTGCGCGTAGTTCATCTCGAACACGGCTTTCAGGTGCGGGATCAGCACGTCGTTGAGGCTGGTCAGTGCGCCCCAGGTGAAGAAGATGGTGGTGAGCACCGCGATGGCGGTGGTCGAGGAAAGCTGGCGACGGCTCATGCGGTGTCCCCGTTCGGAGTGACCTGGCTGCTGGCGCGCAGCTGCAGATGGGCGGGTGCGATGGTGGCGGCCGCAGGCGCGGCCGGGTCGTGCAGGCGTTGCAGGATCAGTTCGGCGGCCTGGCGGCCGCGCGCGCGCGGGTCGACGGCGATGGTGGTGAGCGGCGGTGCGCTCACGGCCGCCTCGGGAATGTCGTCGAAGCCGGTGACGGCGAAATCGTGCCCCGCGCGACGTCCGCGCGACGCCAGTCCCGCCATCAGCCCCAGCGCGACCGCGTCGTTGTAGCAGACCGCTGCGGTGGGCGCGGGATCGCGCACGAACAGCGCGCCTGTCTGCCGTGCGGCTTCCAGTCGCGTGGGCGCGCATTCGATCTGCCACTGCGCCTGCACCGCGATGCCGGCATCGGCCAGCGCCGCGCGATACCCATCGCGCCGCTGCCGACACGAGCTGGAATCCAGATGGCCACCGAAGAACGCGATGCGACGATGCCCCTGCGCGAGCAGGTGTTCGGTCGCCAGTCGCGCACCGCGCACGTTGTCGAGCGCGAGGTAGTCCCAATCGCTGCCGAGTTCGCGGTTGAACACCAGCATCGGCGTGCGCGTGCCCAGCAAAGAACGTAGTCGCGACGGGTCCGTGCCTTCGGCGGGCGACAGGATGATGCCGGCCGGGTCGTGCTCAAGCAGCGAGGCGATCACCGCCTGTTGTCGTTCGACGGATTCGCCGGTGCTTCCCAGCAGGGTGACGTAACCGGCGTCGGCGAGTGCTTCGTCCACGCCGGCGGCGAACTCGGCGAAGAAGGGGTTCGACAGGTCGTTGATCACCAGGGCGACCGCCGAGGACACCTTGCGACGCAGGTTGGCCGCACCCCGGTGATAGACGTAGCCCTGCCGTTTGAGTTCGGCCTCGACCTTGGCGCGGGTGTCCGCATGCACCAGCGGACTGCCGCGCAGGACCAATGACACGGTCGCCCGCGACAGGTCGCAGGCCTGGGCAATGTCGGCCAGGGTCACCCGGGCGCGGCTGGCCGGCGTGGTCGTCATGGCGATGCAGGGCGGATGGGCATCAGGCGAATTTAGATCGTTCTAAAACGGACCCATCCTGCAAGGTGGATCGCGTCTCCGCATTCTGCGCTGCAGCATGAGCTGGCCGGGACCGCTGTGCTAGCGTCGCCAATTTAGAACGATCTAATTCCGATCGCCAGGAGCGCCCATGTCCCGTCGTGCCCGCCCCGCATTCCGCCTCCCTCCGATTGCGTGGTCGATGTTGTGCGCATGGGCCGTCAGCGGCATGGCCCTCGCGGCCCCACCGAAGGTCGTGGCGAACGATGCGACCGCGCGCGCCTACGCGGCGGTCGACCCCTTCATCGGCACCGGCGGCGAAGGCCACACCTTTCCCGGTGCGACGGTGCCCTTCGGCATGGTGCAGCTGAGCCCCGACACGCAGATCAAGTCGCGCAAGGAAGGCTACGGCTGGGCGGCGGGGTATCGCCATGACGACACCACCGTCGTCGGCTTCTCGCATACGCACTTTTCGGGCACAGGCCATTCCGACCTCGGCGACGTGCTGGTGATGCCCATCGCAGGCGAGGTGAAGCTGGAGCGTGGCGACGTGGCCAAGCCGGGCAGCGGCTACACCTCGCGCTTCCGTCATTCCGATGAAACCGCGGAGCCCGGCTATTACGCCGTGACGCTGCAGGATTACGACATCCGTGCCGAGCTCACCGCGAGCCCGCGCGCAGGCGTGCACCGTTACCGCTTCCCCAAGGGCAAGCCCGTGCATGTGCTGGTCGATCTGCGCACCAGCATGTACGACTACCCTGGCAAGGTGCAGTGGTCGCGCCTGCGCCTGCGCGACGACGGCACGCTCACCGGCTTCCGCGAAACGCGCGGCTGGGCGCCGGGGCGCCAGCTGTACTTCGCGATGCGCTTCTCCAGGCCGGTCAGCGGCCATCAGTTCCACGACACCGAACAGGATGTCGCCTACAAGGGCTTTCCGCCGCCGGGCGAAAAGGATCCGCGCCAGCGTGCGCAGATCGAAGGACGCCAACTGGTCGGCGCACTCGATTTCGACGATGCGTCCGGGCAGTCGATGGTGGTGAAGGTGGCGATCTCGCCGGTCAGCGAGGACGGAGCCATCGCCAACCTCGATGCGGAAGTGCCGGGCTTTGACTTCGATGCGGTGCGCCGCGATGCGAAGGCGCAGTGGATGCAGGCATTGGGCGCGGTCGACGTGGACGGCCCGGAGCCGATGCGCCGCAGCTTCTACACCGCGCTGTACCACACGCTGATGGGCCCCAGCCTCTTCATGGACAGCGACGGCCGGTATCGCGGACCGGACAACGCGGTGCACCAGGCGAAAGGCTTCACGAACTATTCGACGTTCTCGTTGTGGGACACGTACCGCGCGCTGCATCCGCTGCTGACGCTGGTGCAGCCGGAACAGCGCACCAGCGATTTCGTCAACTCGATGTTGGCTTCGCGTCGCGCCAGTCCGTATGGCGTGTTGCCGGTGTGGGCGTTCCACGGTCTGGAGACGTGGTGCATGATCGGCTACCACTCGGTGCCGGTGATCGCCGACGCGTACATGAAGGGCATCCGCGGATTCGATGCCGACGAAGCGCTGCAGGCGATGGTCGCCAGCGCCAGCTACGGCCCGTACGACGGCATCGCGCAGTACATGCAGCTGGGTTACGTGCCGATCGACGAAGAGGGCGAGGCTGCCTCGAAGACGCTGGAATACGCGTATGACGACTGGACCATCGCCCGCATGGCGGAAGCGATGGGTCGCACGGACGTCGCCGATCGGTTCGGCAAGCGTGCGGCGAACTGGCGCCATGCATTCGACGAGAAGACCGGCTTCATGCGCGCCCGCAAGCGCGACGGCAGTTTCCGCGAGCCGTTCGATCCCAGCGCCAGCGGTTACGGCACCGACTACACCGAAGGCAATGCGTGGCAGTACTCGTGGTACGTGCCTCAGGACGTGGCTGGTCTCGCGGCCGTGCACGGCGGCGACGCCGCGTTGCTCGACCATATCGACAAGGTCTTCGAAGCGAAAGTCGATCCGAAGATCTTCGAACACATGGAAGACATCACCGGCCTGATCGGCTGGTACGCGCACGGCAACGAGCCCAGCCATCACGTGGCGTACCTGTATGCCTACGCAGGCCAGCCCTGGCGCACGCAGGCACGACTGGGCCACATCATGTCCACGCAGTACGCCCCGCGCCCGGACGGTCTGGCGGGCAATGACGACCTCGGTCAGATGTCGGCGTGGTACGTCTTCACCGCGCTGGGCTTCTACCCGGTCGCGCCGGGCAGCAACGAGTACGTGATCGGCCGGCCGTTCCTGCCGCGCGCCACGCTCAACCTGCACAACGGAAAGCGCTTCACGGTCACCGCGGACGGACTGGACGACGCGCATCCGTACATCGGCCGCGCCACCCTCAACGGCAAACCGCTGGAACGCGCCTACCTGCGCCACGAAGAGATCATGGCCGGTGGCGAACTGCACTTCGTCATGCAGGCCGAGCCGAACACCGCCTGGGCCACCGCACCGTCGCAGCGTCCGTACTCGATGTCGAAACCCTGACGGGCCACGCATCGGGGTCCGCGCCCGCGGGCTGCTAAACTTCGCAGCCCACGGGCCTATAGCTCAACGGTTAGAGCAGGGGACTCATAATCCCTTGGTTGCAGGTTCGAATCCTGCTGGGCCCACCAGATGCTGATGTCCGTTTCCAACTCAAAGCGGTAGGGGGAAGCCGTGCGACATGAGCTCTACCAGCTGCTTAGCCGCCTTGAATCCGCCGGCATCAGCTTTACGCTGGGGCGGTATCGCGCGGACACAATCCTTGTTTCCCTGACTCTCGTGGGCGAGCGCGTGGAGGTAGATGTGTTCGAGGACGGGCACATGGAGGTCGCGCGGTTCACCGGCACCGAGGACATCGTGGGCGACGTGAAACTCGTCGAGCAACTCATTGCTGCGGACGCTGAGTGACTTGCCGATAGCGGGCATGCGATACAGAGCGCTCGGCCTTGGCGGCGCGTTCAGCGGTTCGTTCCCGGCTCGCGCCCTTCACCAGCCCCTTCTCTGGTGCCAAGTATCTTCAGCGGGCCGATGCCTGTGCCACCCGTGTGTAGTCGGGCTGATCGGCGAACGAGCACTCAGTCGGCACACGCGCGTCCGGAATGAATCACTCGACACCTGACTGGACCACTTACCGAACTCGCGCCTGAGGTTGCCGGCGATCCTCCCAAAATCCAAGCACCGCGAGGGTTAGGACATGGCAACAAAAGCCAAGCAACCCAACATTCTTGTAATGTGGGGCGACGACATCGGTCAGTCGAATCTGAGTTGTTACACGAAAGGCCTTATGGGCTATCGCACGCCCAACATCGACCGGATCGCGAAGGAGGGCATCATCTTCACGGATGCCTACGCGGAGCAAAGCTGCACTGCGGGCCGCGCGTCGTTCCTTACCGGACAATGCGGCCTGCGGACCGGGCTCACCAAGGTCGGCCTACCCGGCGCAGGACTCGGGCTCAAGGCAAAGGACATCACCGTCGCCGAAGCCCTCAAGGGGCTGGGCTATCGCACCGGCCAATTCGGAAAGAACCACCTGGGCGACCTGGACGAGCACCTGCCGACCATGCATGGTTTCGATGAGTTCTTCGGCAATCTCTACCACCTGAATGCCGAAGAAGAGCCCGAACACGTCGATTATCCGCTCGATCCCGAGTTCAAGAAGAAGTACGGGCCGCGCGGCGTGCTGCATTGCTGGGCCGACGGCAAGGGCGGGCAGAAGATCGAGAACACCGGCCCGCTCACGAAGAAGCGGATGGAAACCTGCGACGAAGAGTTCATGGAGGCCGCCAAGAAGTTCATCAAGGCCGCACACAAAGCCGGCGAACCGTTCTTCGTCTGGTTCAACACCTCGCACATGCATGCCTTCACGCACGTGCATCCGGATTGGCGCGGGAAGGCCGGGCACTGGCAGTCTGAGTACCACGACACGATGCTGTACCACGACGATTGCATTGGCCAGATGCTCGCTCTTCTCGACGAGCTCGGCATTGCGGACAACACGTTCGTGCAGTACAGCACCGACAACGGGCCGCATATGAACACCTGGCCGGATGCCGGAACCACGCCATTCCGCAACGAGAAGAACTCGAGTTGGGAAGGCGCCTACCGCATCCCGTGCATGGTGCGTTTTCCTGGCAAGATCGCGGCCGGGTCGGAGTCCAACGAGATCGTCAGCCATCAGGACTGGTTCCCCACCCTCCTCGCGATCGCCGGCGATGCGGACATCAAGGAAAAGCTCAAGAAGGGCTACAAGGTCGGCGACAAGACCTTCAAGGTGCACCTGGACGGTTACAACCTGCTGCCGTATCTGACCGGCAAGGAAAAACAGAGTCCGCGCAAGTCGTTCATCTACTTCACCGACGAGGGCGAGGTCGCTGCGCTGCGCTACGACAACTGGAAGATGTTGTTCATGGAGCAGCGCGTCCCAGGCACGCTGAAGATCTGGCAGGAGCCGTTCATCACGTTGCGCACGCCATACATCTTCAATCTGCGGACAGACCCGTACGAGCGTGCGGAGATCACCTCGAACACCTACTACGACTGGATGTTCCGGCGCATCTACCTGCTGGTACCGGCGCAAGCCTACGTCCAGGAGTTCCTGATGAGTTTCAAGGAGTTCCCCCCGAGCCAGAAGGCGGCCAGCTTCAATCTGGAGAACGTGCTCGCCAGTCTGGAGAACGCCTCGTCCGGCGGCGCGTGACGATCCGTAACGTCGCCGCACTGAGTACAGGCAAGCACAAAGCCCGCGGCGATTGCGGGCTTTGTGCGTGGATGGCGGGCTTGATTCAGGCGTACCAGCGACGCCTATGGGACTTCTACTCCCTTGGTCCCAGGTTCGAATCCAGCTGGGCCCACCCGTGTCCGCGCCAAACGGCCAGAGATTTGCGCCCGCGCGAGTTCCGGCAGGTGGAGTGATACCTCAGCGAAAAGGGATTGGGCTAATCTCGGCCCGACCACCTTCGCGACGAGTGCGCCATGCAGACCACGGTTGCGACTTACGGGTCGGACAAGAACGGGCTGATCTGGGGCTATCGGTTCACGCCTGAGGGCGTGGCCGAGATCATTGATGCCGATGCCGTGCCGATCTTCCTCGGAACGCAGGAAGAGGGCGCGGACGGGGCCTTCCTGTGGCTGCATTTCTCGTTGTCCAACCAGGCGACCGATCGCTTCTTCCGGCGGTCGCTGCAGTTGCCCGAAGGTTTCCTCGAATCGCTGCGCAGCGAAGTGGGCTCCACGCGCCTGGAGTTGGACGATGATCGCCTGGTCGCGGTCGTGCACGACGTCCTGTTCGAGTCGGCATTCGACGCGTCGGACGTGGGCACGACCAGCCTGTGCATCTCGCCCAACATGGTGGTCAGTGCACGACTGCGGCCGCTGCGTTCGGTCGACCAGCTGCGCAGTGCCGTGCGGTCTGGGCAGAAGTTCCGCTCGCCCGTCGAACTGCTTGCGCACCTGTTGCGCGATCAGGCCAGCGTGCTGGGTGACATCGTCCGCAAGTCCAGCGCCAGGGTCGATCAGATCGAGGACCGTCTGCTCGCGAACCGTGTGTCGACGGACCGGAAGGAGCTGGGCTCGCTGCGCAGGACATTGGTGCGATTGCAGCGCTTGCTCGCCCCCGAACCCACCGCGCTCTTCCGCCTGCTGAACCGTCCGCCGGCCTGGATCAGCCGGGACGACGTGGCCGATCTGCGACAGGCTGCCGAAGAATTCTCCACGGCGATCGGCGACTCGGCGACACTGGTCGAACGCGTCAAGCTGATCCAGGAAGAGCTTGCTGCGCTGGTCAACGAACAGACCGGGCGCACGTTGTTCGTACTGACCGTGGTTACGGTGCTGGCGCTGCCGATCAACCTGGTCGCCGGATTGTTCGGCATGAACGTGGGCGGCATGCCCCTCGCGCACAGCGCTCGAGGATTTTCAGTCATCGTGACCTTCCTCGTCGCATTGACGGCGGTACTGGCGTACCTGGCCTTCGGAAAGCGTCGTGACTGACTAGTCCGGTCGCACGAGTGCCTTCCACGGCACGACAGCGTTCAACTGAGTCGTCACCCACTGGCGGTCTTCGTCGCCGGCCCACGAAAGGACTCGATGTGCCTGGTCGCGGTAGACGGACATCAGCTCGTCCTCGCTCAGGGATTTACGCCAGAGCGGAATGGAGGCGCGCATCGCGAACAAGTCGGACGCAAGTTCGTCTCGAGACTTCTGCATGGATCAGTCTCCGCATGGGTGGCGGTCGGAGAATACCGTGCCCAAACTTCAGCACCGAGACGGCTTAGCCTCTCTTCGACGAACGGCGCTGCCGACAGAACGGTGGCCTGTTAAGCGTCGAATCTTTACGGGCAATTTACGCGCGGCGGGTGAAAGCGAATAGAGGTTTTACGCGCCCCAGGCCGAGAATTTCGCCGTGGCCAAGAAGGGCCTCGTCGATTCAAGCAGGGGTATATGAAGCATTTCATTCTCCGTGCGCGCGAGCTGCGTACGTATCTTCCGTTTGGCGTTCTTGCCATCGTTGGAGCGCTTTCGCTTGGCGCTACTGCGCGCGCGGCCGACCTGAGCGGCAGCGCTGCGCTGACCAGCGACTACGTCTGGCGCGGCACCACCCAGACCCAGGGCGACGCTGCCGTGCAGGCCGGTTTCAAGCTGGCCAGCGAGTCCGGCTTCTACGGCTCGGTCTGGGGTTCGAACGTGGAATTCGCGCCCGAAACGCATGCCAGCAGCGAGCTGGACTTCACGGTCGGCTGGGGCGGCGAGATCGCGCCGAACTGGGCGCTGGACGTGAACCTGCTGCGCTACCAGTACCCGTCCACCACGGTGGACCTCAACTGGACCGAGCTCAACGGCACCGTGACCTATGCGGGCAACTACTGGTTGTCGCTGGGCTACTCGCCCGAGGCGCTGGGCAGTGACGAAGACGGACTGTATACGCAGCTCGGCGCGAAGTTCCCGATCAACGATGTCTTCCGCATCGAGGCCGCAGCCGGCTACTACTACCTGGAAGACATCTACGGCGAGAGCTACCTGCATGGACAGCTCAGCGCGGTGTGGACCGTGAAGGCGCCGCTGGAACTGCGCGTGACGGCACACGCAACCGATTCGAACGCCGAAGACATCTTCGGCAAAGACTTCGCCGGCGACCGCATCGAAGCGGCCGTGCAGGCGTCCTTCTGATCTGAAAGGAGAACTGGTATGCCCGGCTGGCTTGCCCTGGTTTGCAGCGTGGCGGTAATCGTGGCCGCCGCCTACCTGTTGTACGTCGTTCTTCGTCCCGAAGATTTCTAAGGCAACTGCCGCCATGCCGCTTATGCGGGGGCCAGCGTCTTCTTCGGAAGGATCTGAAGGACGTTTGGCCCCCGCCTCCCGTGGATGACGGCGAGAGAACACTCACATGACCGAGATTCTTCTTGTATTCGTTCTGGCGATCGCCCTTGGCTGGCCGCTCGGACGCTACCTCGCACGCGTGATGCGCGGCGACCGTACATGGCTGGACGCCGCGCTCAATCCCATCGAGGGCGCCATCTACAAAGCCATCGGGACCGACCCGAAGCGTGGCATGACGTGGCGCGGCTACGCCAAGGCGTTCGTGTTGAGCAACCTGGTGGTCGGACTGGTGGTCTGGATCCAGTTCATGACCCAGGCCTGGCTGCCGTTCAATCCGGACGACATCCCGAACATGCGCTGGGATACCGCGCTGCACACGATGGTGTCGTTCCTCACCAACACCAATCAGCAGCATTACTCCGGCCAGGCGCAGCTGAGCTACCTGTCGCAGATGGTCGGCATCGTCGGCCTGCAGGTGGTGACGCCAATCATGGGCCTGGCGATGGTGGTGGCCACGTTGCGCGGCCTGTTCGGTGGGCGTCAGGCGATCGAGGAGCGCGCCGGGCATTCGGCCGTCGCTGGCCACGCGTCCTCGCCCGAAGGCGACCGCGATCTTGGCAACTACTGGGCCGACGTGACCCGCGCGACGCTGCGCTTCATGCTGCCGCTGTGCCTGGTGTGGTCGCTTCTGCTGACGTGGCAGGGCGTTCCGTCCACGCTCGAAGGCGGGCCCACGGTAGCGCCGGTCGATGCGTCGGTGGAAATGAAGGAGCAGAAGATCCCGCTGGGTCCGGTCGCTCCGATGGTGGCTGCCAAGCAGCTCGGCTCCAATGGCGGTGGCTGGTATGGCCCGAACAGCGCCGTGGCGCTCGAGAACCCGACGCCGCTGTCGAACGTGATCGAGATGCTCGGCATCGTGCTGATCCCGGTGGCCATCACCTTCATGGTCGGCCCGCTGGTGCGCCGCCGGAAGCTCACGGCCATGGTGTTCGGCACGATGCTGCTGATGTCCGTGGTGACGACCGGCTTGTCGATGTGGTCGGAGGTTTACTCCTCCACGGCCGCCGATCCGGCGGTGATGGAAGGCAAGGAAGTCCGGCTCGGCGTCGCGACGTCCGCGCTCTGGTCGAGCCTGACCACCCAGGTGAACAACGGCTCGGTCAATGCCATGCACGACTCGATGGCGCCGCTGACCGGTGGCATGTCGATGATCAACATGCTGATCAACAGCATCTGGGGCGGCATCGGCTGCGGTCTGCAGCAGTTCCTGGTCTACCTGATGCTGAGTGTGTTCCTTGCCGGCCTGATGACCGGGCGCACACCGGAGCTGTTCGGTCGCAAGATCGAAGCCCCGGAAGTACGACTGCTGGCATTGCTGATCCTGCTGCAGCCGCTGGTCGTGCTGGGCTTCAGCGCGGTGACGCTGGCGATTCCGTCGATCACGGGTAACTCCAATCCCGGCTTCCATGGCATCAGCCAGGTGTTCTATGAGTACACCTCGGCATTCGCCAACAACGGATCGGGTTTTGAAGGCCTGGGCGACGCGACCTACTGGTGGAACCTGAGCTGCTCGGTCGTGCTGGCATTGGGCCGGTTCCCGGCGCTGATCGTTCCGTTGGCCGTTGCGGGCCTGCTGGCACGCAAGCGCGTGGCCCCGGAGAGCAGCGGCACGCTGCACGTGGAAACCCCGACCTTCGCGCTGACGCTGGTGGCCGTGGTGGTGATCCTGACGGTGCTGCAGTTCACGCCCGCCCTCGTCATGGGCCCGATCGCCGAACACCTGACTTTCTACAGCGCCGCCTCGGCGACGCCGTGAGGTAATGAACGTGACTGAGACTACACAAACCCATCTGGGCAACGCCCGCCGTCAGGCTGTGGCGGGCCTCGACGGCGCGGCGCTTCGCACCTCGCTGATCGAGTCCTTCCGCAAGCTGGCTCCGCGCCAGGCGCTGAAGAGCCCGGTGATCGCCATCGTACTGCTGGGAACCCTCCTGTCGGCGCTGATCACCTTCGCGGTGCCGGGCAATCTCGCGTTCGGTTCCGCGGTGACGGTCATCCTGTTCATCACCGTGCTGTTCGCCAACTTCGCCGAGGCCATCGCCGAAGCGCGCGGCCGTGGCCAGGCGGCGTCCCTGCGTGCGGCACGTCGCGATCTGGTGGCGCGCCGACTGAGCGGTCGCACCCGAGTCAGTGGCGAAAGCCGCGTCTCGGCATCGACGCTTCGCCCGGGCGACTACGTCATCGTGTCGGCGGGTGAGTTCGTGCCCGCCGACGGCGAGATCGTCGAGGGCGTTGCGACCATCAACGAGGCCGCCGTCACCGGCGAGTCCGCGCCGGTGCTGCGTGAGGCCGGTACCGACCGTTCCGGCGTGATCGGCGGCACCAAGGTGCTGTCGGACGAGATCATCGTGCAGGTCAGCGCCGAGCCAGGCCAGAGCTTCCTGGACCGCATGATCGCGCTGGTGGAAGGCGCCAATCGCCAGAAGACGCCGAACGAGATCGCGCTGACCATGCTGCTGGCGGCGATGACGTTGACCTTCCTGATCGTGGTCGCGACGCTTCCGGCGCTGGCCGGATTCGTCGGCGCCAAGCTCGATCCGCTGCTGCTGATCGCACTGCTGGTGTGCCTGATCCCGACCACCATCGGCGGTCTGCTGCCCGCCATCGGCATCGCCGGCATGAACCGCGCCCTCGCGGCCAACGTGCTCGCAAAGTCGGGCAAGGCCGTGGAAGTGGCTGGCGACGTCGACGTGCTCCTGCTCGACAAGACCGGCACGATCACCTATGGCGACCGTCAGGCCACGCAGTTCCATCCGCTGGCGGGTGTCGAGATGGCGCGCCTGCGCGAGGCAGCGATGCTGTCCTCCCTGGCCGACCCGACGCCGGAAGGCAAGTCGATCGTGAAGCTTGCACGCGAGCAGGGCAGTGCGCTGCAGGACCCGGCCGATGCGAACTACGTGCAGTTCACCGCACAGACGCGCATGTCGGGCGTCGACCTGAAGGATTCAGACCTGGAAGGCGGCATCCGCGTTATCCGCAAGGGGGCGGGCGATGCGATCGAACGCCAGGTACTCGGGCTGGGTGGACTCGTTCCCGCCGAACTGAAAGGTCGCATCGAGCAGATCGCGCGCGCCGGTGCCACGCCGCTGGTGGTGAGCGAAGGCCGCCATATCCTGGGCGTGATCGAGCTGAGCGACGTGGTGAAGCACGGCGTCAAGGAGCGCTTCGCACGGCTGCGCGCGATGGGCATCAAGACGATCATGATCACCGGCGACAATCCGCTCACCGCCGCGGCCATCGCCGCCGAGGCCGGTGTCGACGACTACATCGCCGAGGCCAGGCCGGAAGACAAGCTGGCACGCATCCGTGCCGAGCAGGCCGGTGGCCGGCTCATCGCGATGGTCGGCGACGGCACCAACGACGCGCCCGCACTCGCGCAGGCCGATGTCGGCCTGGCGATGAATTCCGGAACGCAGGCGGCGAAGGAAGCCGGCAACATGGTCGATCTGGACAGCGATCCGGCCAAGCTGCTGGCGGTGGTCGAAGTCGGCAAGCAGCAGCTGATCACGCGCGGCGCGCTGACCACGTTCTCGCTCGCCAACGACGTGTCGAAATACTTCGCGATCCTGCCGGCGCTGTTCGCCGCCGCGATTCCGCAGATGGCGGCGCTGAACATCATGCAGCTGTCCAGCCCGGCCAACGCCGTGCTGGCCGCGCTGATCTTCAACGCGATCATCATCCCGGCGCTGATTCCGCTGGCACTCAAGGGCGTGCGCTTCAAGCCCGCCAGCTCGGTGGCGTTGCTGCGCCGGAACATGCTGATCTACGGCGTCGGTGGCGTGCTGCTGCCGTTCGTGGGAATCAAGCTGATCGATCTTGCACTTGTTGCCATGGGGCTTTGACATGACTTCCCTGACCTCCACTCTGCAATCGAACGCGGCCCCGGTGGCCGTTCTCGAAGAAGGAACGACCCTGCGTGCGAGCCTGGTGCTCACCGTGGTGATCCTCGTCGGCTTCGGCTTCCTGTACTCCTTGGCCGGGGCGGCGCTGGGTCGCGTGGTGTTTCCTCACCAGGCGACCGGCAGTCTGGTCGCCGTCGATGGCAAGGCCCGCGGCTCCGAGTTCGTGGCCCAACCCTTCGGCGACGCACGCTACTTCCAGCCGCGTCCGTCGGCCGCGAACTACGACCCGATGGCGGCGGCCGGCAGCAACCTGGCCCGCAGCAATCCCGACCTGCGCAAGCGCATGGATGAGCTCAGGCTCGCCGTCGCACAGCGTGAAGGCATCCCGGCCGGGCAGGTTCCCGCGGAGCTGATCACGCAGTCCGGCAGCGGCATGGACCCGCATCTGTCGCCGGCCGGCGTGCAGGTGCAGATCGCGCGCGTCGCCAAGGCGCGTGGCCTGGAATCCGCGGTCGTGTCCGGGCTGGTCAATGCCAATACGGAACCTGCCCAGTACGGTGTGCTCGGCGAGCCGCGCGTCAACGTTCTCAAGTTGAACATCGCGTTGGACGCGCTGCAAAAGAAGTCGTGATGCGCGTAGCGGGAGCCGGGCCTCCGCCTGGCTCCCGCTTTCGCAACGGAGCCAAAGCAGAAGGTGACACCGTGATTGAACGCAGCGCGGCACAACGCACGGAGCAGGCCGACGCCCTTATCGGCGAGCTGCAGCGCCAGGGCTCCGGGCGACTGACCATCTTCCTCGGCGCGGCGCCGGGTGTGGGCAAGACCTACGCCATGCTGGGACGCGCACGGGAACTGCAGCGCCGCGGCACCGACGTGGTCATCGGCATCGCCGAAACGCATGGTCGCGGTGAGACGGCGGCCTTGCTGGAGGGGCTCGAAATCCTTCCGAAAAAGCACATCGCTTACCAGGGGCGGCAGCTGGAAGAGCTCGACCTGGATGCGCTGCTGGCGCGCAAACCCAAGGTCGCACTGGTCGACGAACTGGCGCACCGGAACGTTCCCGGCAGTCGTCATGAACGCCGATGGCAGAATGTGCTTGAACTGCTGGACGCCGGCATCGACGTCTATACGACGATCAACATCCAGCATCTTGAAAGCCTCAACGACGTCGTTCACCGCACCACCGGGGTGCGGGTCAGCGAGACCGTACCGGATGCCGTGTTTGATCGCCTTCGTGACATCGTGCTGGTCGACCTGCCACCACGCGAACTGATCGAACGCCTGCAGCAGGGCAAGGTGTACGTTCCCGAGCAGGCCGCCCAGGCGCTGCAGGCGTTCTTCTCGCCCAGCAACCTGACCGCGCTGCGCGAGCTGGCCATGCAGACTGCGGCCGACCGGGTCGACAGCGACCTGCGCGAGGCACAAGCGGCGCGCGGCCTGCCGGGCATGCCGCTGCGGCGCGGCGTGATGCTGGCGATCGACGGCATGGGTCAGTCCGAATACCTCGTGCGGGTCGCCCGACGCTTGGCCGAACGACGCGATGCGCCGTGGACCGTCGTGACGGTCCAGAGCGGCGTCCCGAACGAAGCGCAGCAGCTGGAGCTGGAGCGCGCGTTCGCCCTGGCCAGAAGGCTGGGCGGCGACACGCAGGTGCTTCACGGCAACAGCATCGTGGACGCACTTCTCGACCAGGCCGCGCGATCCAGCATCAGCACGATCGTGCTTGGCCGGACGCGCGAGCGGCCTTTCGCACGGATGATCAACCGCACGCTGACGCAACAGCTGCTGCAACGCGGTGCGCATTACGAACTGACCATTGTCAGTACGCCTGAGGCGCGTGCCCGATCCCGCCGCTCATGGCGCACGCTCAAGGGGCACCTGAACGCCAACGACGCGCTGCTCGCCGTGGCATCGGCCACGCTGGCCACTGCGTTGGCCTGGTTCGCGGAGCGCTGGCTCGCGCTCGACGACCTGTCGCTGATCTTCATCGTTGCCGTCGTACTGGTGGCGGCGCGGACACGGATGACGGCAGCCGTGCTCGCCGCGGTGCTGTGCTTCCTGGCCTACAACTTCTTCTTCATCGAACCGCGCTTCACGTTGCTGATCGGTGCCCGACAGGGCGTCATCACGGTGGTGCTGTTCCTTGTCGCTGCCCTGGTCGCCGGCCGGCTCGCATCCAAACTGCGCATGCAGGTCGTCGCGCTCCGCGCGGCGAACACGCAGGCGACCGCATTGCAGACGTTGGGGCGTCAGCTTTCGACCGCGGCCGACCTTGGCCAGGTGGCACAGGCCGGGCGGGCCGCGTTGAAGCGATCGTTCGACGCCGACGTCATGCTCCAGATCGATGAGGAGCTGGAGCAGGCAACGCAACTCGGCGAGAAGGATCGTGCCGCCGCCGACTGGGCCATGCGCAATCGCCAGGCGTCTGGACGTTACACCGACACCCTGTCCGCCTCGGAGTGGTGGTTCGTGCCGCTCGCGTTGGGAGAGCGTCGAACCGGGGTCGTCGGCCTGCGGTTCCCCCCGCAGGCGCATCGCCTGGGGGCGGAGCAGCGTGGGTTGGCCGAGGCAATGGCGGAAGACATCGCGCAGGCCGCCGTCCGCACCCAGCTCGTTTCGGATCTGGAGAATGCCCGCGTCACCAACGAGACCGAGCGTTTGCGTTCCGCTTTGTTGTCATCGGTATCGCACGACCTGCGGTCGCCCCTGGCGTCCATCATCGGCTCCGCGAGCAGCCTCGACCATTACGGTGCCGCGATGAGCGAACAGGATCGCCATGGGTTGCTGGAGACCATCCGCATCGAGAGCGAACGTCTGGATCGCTACATCCAGAACCTGCTCGACATGACGCGACTCGGGCACGGTGGCCTGACCCTGAAACGGGACTGGATCGGGGTCGATGAGCTGATCGGATCGGCGGTGACCCGCCTGCAGCGCTACGAGCCACAGGCCCGCTTCAACGTGTCCATCGAGCCCGGCCTCGCGCCGATCTGGGTTCACCCGGCGCTGATCGAACAGGCGCTGTTCAACGTGCTTGAAAACGCCGCGAAGTTCTCGCCAGCGAACGATGCGGTGGACGTGGACGCCCGTACCGTGGACGGAAACCTGCGGCTCGACGTGCGCGACCGCGGTCCCGGCATTCCCGAAGATGAACGCCGTCGCATCTTCGACATGTTCTACAGCGTCGAGAACGGGGATCGGGGCCGCAAGGGCACTGGCCTTGGGCTTGCGATCACACAAGGCATGGTCGGAGCGCACGGCGGAAGCGTCGAGGCGTTGGCGGGAGCAGGCGGTCATGGCACGACCATCCGAATCACGCTGCCGAGGATCGAGCCCTAGTCGTCGGGAGTGAGGCATGAGCAGCAACAGCCTGTCGGCACGGGTTCTCGTCATCGACGACGAGCCACAGATCCGCCGCTTCCTCGACATCAGCCTGCGCGCGCAAGGCTATAGCGTGGCGATGGCTGAAAACGGCCAGAGCGGATTGGAAGCCCTGGCGACGCAGGGCGCCGACCTGGTGATCCTGGACCTGGGGCTGCCGGACATCGACGGGCAGGACGTCCTGCGTCGGATCAGGCAGTGGTCGTCGGTTCCGGTGATCCTGCTGACCGTGCGATCGGACGAAACATCGAAGGTGTCGGGGCTCGATGGCGGCGCCAACGACTATGTGACGAAGCCTTTCGGTGCGCAGGAACTCATGGCGCGCGTTCGTGTCCTGCTGCGTACCCATGCGGTCGGTGCGGAGACGCCGATCCCCGTGTTCGACGACGGCCGGCTGTTCATCGACCTGGCCCGGCGGGAAGTGAGGATCGAAGGGGAGGTGGTGCCTTTGACGCGCAAGGAGTTCGCGATGCTTGCGCTGCTTGTGCGGCACGCTGGCCGCGTCGTGACGCAGCCGCACATCCTGAGGGAGGTCTGGGGCCCCAGCCACGAAGAAGATACGCACTATCTCCGGATACTGGTCGGCAAGCTCCGCGGGAAGCTGCGCGAGGATGCGACCCAGGTTCGCTACATCGCGACGGACGCGGGTGTCGGATACAAGTTCATCGGTGCATCGAATCGGGTGTAGCGCCGTCGGTGGAGACATCCCGCCGTCCAATCAGCGCCAGATGTCGAATCGCCACGCTCATCGCGATCCTGCAGCCGGAGCCGAAGTCGCCGCTGATGGCGATCGTGGCGAGCGGTTGGCGACTGGAGCGCAGATCCAGATCCAGCAACTGGCCGCTGCGCTCGTGGATCTCGACGTACGGAACCGTGAGATGGTCGAGCGCATCGCGAAGGGACCGAAGGGCACCGTCCGGCGCCAAGTCCAGTTCACCCGGGTTGAGCAGGACGAGGTCGCTCGTTTCACACGTGCGGCCACGAAGCGAATCCACCAACGCCCCGAGGGAGGGGCTTGCCCGATAGCTCAGACAGTGCCCGCACAGTTGCGCCGCGCGCCACAGCCCCGCAGCGGTCTGTCCGTCGAGATGAGTGCTGGCCGCTCCCGGCCCCTGAAGGAATAGAACTCTCATGGCCCAGGCGAATGCGTATCGGTGGGCCGCGCTCAATCCAGCCGGTTCAGCGCCCTGACGCGCACTTCTCCCGGGCGCACTCCGTGCGCGTCCGCGGCCTGTTGCTGGATGCGACGAAGCACGTCGGCGGGGTCGAGAGCCGCACTGTCTTCGATCTCATGGACGAGCGTCGCCTGCCCCCAGACACGCAAGCGTTCGCTTACCACTATCTCGTAGTCGGCAAAGTAGCAGTACCGCATTTCAGGTCCCGACATGGATCCGGTTCTCGCACTCCGCATCGCCCAGGTACTCCAGTGCGATGGACAGGCCGAGGACGTAGCCTTGGGCGCCATAGCCGTCGATGACACTGATGGAGTCCGCGACCGATGAGATCTCGACCGCAGGGCACGGGCCCGCGTGCACCTCGATGCTGGGCTTGCCCAGGCGGGAAACGCACGCACCGATGGCACTGCGCGACAGCGAATGGGCGCCCGGATCGAACAGGACGAACTCGGTCCCGTTCCCGTTCAACTGGCGCAGGCAATCGACGACTTCCGTTGCGCTGGAACACGCGCGCACGGCTACCGTGCGCCCGGCCTGTGCGGCGCGCTCGACCAGTTGCGACACCACTTCCCGGGGCAGACCGGCAGGCTGGTCGACCAGGCCGTTCGGGGCGGTAATGATGGCGATGGACATCGACACTCTCCTCGTGGGAATGAGGACAGTCTCGGACCGGGGCGCGTAAAGTTGCTATTCACCGCGGGCGTTGCGCCGCAAAATTTCGGTAAATTCAGGTAAGCCTCGCCGTAGCTGTTGAGCAAGCTGCCGTCGCGCGGCTTGACCGCCGTCACCACGACC
Source organism: Lysobacter stagni (assembly GCF_030053425.1). Taxonomy (NCBI): domain Bacteria; kingdom Pseudomonadati; phylum Pseudomonadota; class Gammaproteobacteria; order Lysobacterales; family Lysobacteraceae; genus Lysobacter; species Lysobacter stagni. Next base: position 1,271,967 of record NZ_JASGBI010000001.1, read on the forward strand.
GCGACAGACTCAGCACCAGCGTCGAATGGTCGACCTCCGGCGAGAACGCGTAACGCACTTCCTCACCGTCGCTCCAGACCCATGCAATCTGCAGGTCACAGGCGGCGACCGTGACGCCGAGGCCGGCGCGCAGGTCGAACCGCTGGCGTTGCAATCCCGGGAACGACTGCTCGGTGGTGTCATGGTGCAGCCAGCCCGCATGCCCCAGCAGGCGCACGCGATCCGACAGAGGATGGCTTCCATTGAGTTCAAGATAGAGCGCGTCGGAGTCGTCGCCGAAGTAGCGATGCGAGAAGTTGAGGCGGGCGCTCAGATGCGCCGAGCTCAGCCCGACGTGGATCTCCGGGTAGTCGTAGCCGGACGCATCGAGGAATGCGGCGTACGAAACGCCGACATCCCAGCCGATTCCATTGCCGAAACGTCGTGCATAACCGAGGTATGGGAGCACTTGCACGTCGTTACCGCTTTCCGGATCGGGCCGCGCGCTCGATGCCAGCACGCCGGCATAGAAGCCGTCCTTATGGTCGTAGGCGAGCGCGGCCTGCACCGCTGGGCGGTTGTCGCTGAGGGAAATGCCACGGAAGCGATAGTCGGAAACGATCGCCGCGCTGCCCGAGACCTGGGCGCGGGATGGGGTGGCCAACAGCAATGCCAACAGTACGATGGCGCCACGCGGCACGGCGGCTTCTCAGCGGCGCGGCCTCCAATGTGTGGTGGATCCAGCGATGCAGTCGCATGCGCAACGCTGCGTAACGCGCACGACCGCCGCACATGCATCGATCCGTTCCGGCCGCCTCGGCGCCAAGCCTAGCTCAACTTCCGGGGCGAGCGCAGCGCGCAGCTGCGCCGGCGCCGTGGCCGGGGCCATTCCGCGTAACAGGGCCACCAGGCCCGTCACCTGGGCGGCGGCGTAGGACGAACCGGAAACGAAGCTCCAGCCGCCGCCGACCGTCGTGGCCGGAATGCCGCGGTCCGGGGCCAGCAGCGATGTCGAAGGGTGATCGCGAGCCTGTTCACCCGCCACGGCGATCACATCGTGATGCGAGGAAGGAAAGCCGCCGTCCGCGCTGTGCGTGTCGACTGCGGCGACCACGCTGATCCGCTGGCCAAGCGCCGCATCCAGCAAGCGGCCGAGCAGCGGGTCGCGGGGGCCCGTCAGGCTGAGGTTGAGCACCTGCACATGGGCGTCCAGCGCGAACTGCAGGGCCTTGGCCAGTGTGAAGCTGCTGCATACCGCGCCACTGGCCGCCGTGCTGCTGGGCCAGCATGCGCGCAGGGCGAGCAGGCGGGCCTGCGGGGCGACACCGGCAATGCCGACGCCGTCATCGCTGCGTGCGCCGATGATTCCCACGACCTGCGTTCCGTGCGATTCCGCGGGGAACGGACCGGAATCGACGAAGTTTCGCGTGACGATCCGTCGGCCTTGCAGGTCCGGATGACCGACATCGACGCCGGTATCGATCACTGCGACGTTGACGTTGCGACCGGTCCCGAGCGCATGCAGTTCGCGAAGATGCCAGTCGGTCACGATCGGCTGCGCAGCCGACAGCGGGTCTCCCTCCGCCAATGCGTGAAACACCTGCATGGGTTGCGCGAGCTCGATGCGCGGATCCGCGGCCAGCTGCGACACCAGGCGCGCGCGCGCAACACCGCTGTCGGCCTCCATCACGAAGCAATCCAGGCCCAAGGCCGGCATGGGCCAGTCGTCGAGCAGGTGCAAACCGTGGGACCGCGCGATCTGACGCGCGGTGCGTCGTCGCGCCTCGCGTCCTGCCGCGCTGCGGTAGTTGCCGGTGTAGTCCGCGTCGGGACGCAGGTGCGGTGGCGGTACGCGCAGCATCACCAGCAGTTGCCGGTCGGCCTGCGCCTCCTGCGTGGCAGTCTCGTCCACGGCTGCCGCGTGCAGTGGTGGCGCGGCCATCGCACCTGATCCAACGGCCAGACATGCCAGCAGCGATGCCAGTCGAACGCGCATCACTGGGGTCGCTCGACCGGATCGATGCTTTCGACCAGCGTGACACCGGCGGCCGCCCGCAGTGCATCGCGCACGCTGGCTTCGCGATCGGACGGTACTGCCAGCACGTACGCGCCGGCGTCGTTGGGTCCGTCGACGATCCGCGCCTGGCTGGCACGCAGCAACTGCTGCATGCGTGCGTGCTCGATGTGCGGATCGAAGACGACCACGAGATGGCGAAGATCGGACCCGGCGACAACGCCGCGTGCTGGCGCGTCGCCCAGCGTGCGATACAGCACGGCGGGCTCGTCGCGAAGCAGCGCCATGCCGAACAGGCCAAGCGTCAGGACACAGGACATCGCGACCGCACCGCGCAGCGGAATCGACAGATCCAACCATGCATTGCGTGCACGCCCCACCAGCGACGTCCGCGAATGCGCGCGCGATGGACGCAGGCGATCCTGCAGTCGGCGGAACGCGGCGGTTGGATCCACCGTCGCACGAGGTTCGGCGCATGCGGACTTGAGACCGCGAAGGAACTCGACCTCGCGCTGGCATTGCCGGCACTGCGCAAGGTGCTGATCAACACGCGCCTGTTCGGCATCGTCCAGCGTTTCGTTGACGTACCACGGCAGCAGCCGTTCGGCTTCGCTGTGCGCTGAGCCTTCGAAGCGGAGAATCTTCACATGGCCTCCTCGCGCTTCGCGCCGAGCAGCGCCTTGAGGCGGCGCCGCGCATAGAACATGCGGGTCTTCACCGTGTCGACCGGGCAATCCATGATGGCTGCGATCTCGCGGCATGCGTAACCCAGGTAGTACGTCAGCTCGATCACCGCGCGCTGCTCCGCGGAGAGCGCGCGCATCGCGTGGTCCAACATCGCATGCAGGTCGCGCTGATGCAGTTCGAGGTCCGGCGCAGGTTGCGTCGACGTCAGCGGCGAATCGTCCAGCTCCGCGGGGGTGGGGCCATCGCCCGACTGGCGAAGCGCCTTGAGCGCCTGGCGATACGCGATGCCGAAGATCCAGGTGGATACCTTCGCCTCCGGGTCGTACGTGTGTGCCCGCCGCCAGACCACCAGCATGGTGTCGTCGAGGATCTCCTCCACCAGGGCAGGGCGATGCGTCATGCCCATCAGGAAGCGCGTCAGCCTGGGGTGGTAGAGGCGATACAGCGTCTCGAACGCGTCCATCTGCTCCGCAGCCACGCGTCCCATCAGGGCGACCTCATCCACGAGGGGATCGCCAACGGTCGGATCGCCGCCGATGCCTGGCCCAGCCGTCACCCCGTGTCCTCCGCTTCGCACGTCGTCAATACCGCTGACGTCGCCGCCGGTTCAATTGTGGGCTCGCCGGCCGCGCGGAGTCGTTACGCCCACGTGAGGTTGAACCCGATCCGGCGCTCGGGGAATCCACGTCCCGCGCACGGCCCGCCGCGAACGACGTATCGCCGCAGCGCTTCCTTCCCCACACTCAGGAGCCCGGACATGAAGTCATCAGCCACACTCTGCGCGCCGTTTGCGTTGGCGATCGCGATCGCCATCGTCGCCGCTCCCGCTGCGCAGGCCGCCGACGTTCGCTTCACGCAGCGAAATCTGGTGTCGGACGGCACCATTCCCGCCGAACGCACCGATCCGAACCTTGTCAACTCATGGGGCGTGGCGTTCAATCCGTTCGGCTTCGTCTGGGTGGCCGACGCGGACGCACACGTGTCGACGCTGTACGACGGCGACGGGAACCTTCAGTCGCTGGTCGTGCAGATCCCGTCGCCCACCATGGCCACCGGCGGCGAGCCGACCGGAATCGTGTTCAACGCTTCCAACGGCTTCCAGGTCAGTCAGGGCGGACTGACCGGCGCGTCGCGATTCCTCTTCGCCACCGAGCAGGGCGTGATCGCCGGCTGGGCGCCCAATGTCGACGGCACCCACGCGATCCGCGCGGTCAACAACTCGGCCACCGGCGCCAACTACAAGGGCCTCGCCCTGAGCGCCGGCGGCGGTGGACAGCTGCTGTATGCGACCGACTTCTTCCACGCGCGCGTCGATGTATTCGACAGTACGTTCAAGCCGGTTGCGTTGCCGCCCGGGGCATTCACCGATCCGGGCATCCCGCGTGGCTTCGCTCCATTCGGAATCCAGGCCATCGGCGGCGACATCTACGTGACCTATGCCAAGCAGGACGCCAGCATGACCGACGAGGTCGTCGGGCCTGGCCTGGGCTATGTCGATGTCTACACCCCGACAGGCACGCTGATCCGCCGCGTCGCATCGCGCGGTTCACTCAATGCGCCATGGGGGATCGCACTGGCGCCGGCGGCATTCGGAAGCTTCAGCAATGCTCTGCTGATCGGCAACTTCGGCGACGGCCGCATCAATGCGTACGAGCCCGTGCTCAGCATTCCACTCGGGTTCCTGCGGGACCGGCAGTTCAGGCCGATCCACATCGAGGGACTGTGGGGCATGCAGTTCGGCAACGGTTTCGCCAATCAGCCGGTGAACACGCTGTTCTTCGCTTCCGGCCCGGATGACGAGGAGCACGGCCTGTACGGCCGCCTGGACGTGATTCCGTAGAGAGCCGCGGAGCAACTTGAAAGCGCGCGACCTGGATCGCAGCCCCGGCCGGTGGTCGGGACTGCGATCCCCCCTTTATCGGACCACCACGCCCGACGTCATGCCGTCCCGCGCGATCCTCGATGGGATGGGCCTGCATCGATGAGGAGTGCGGCGATACCCACGGCCAGCGCGGCACCTGCTCCCTGCGCGCAGACGAACGCCGCGACATCAAGCGGCCGGATGCCCGCGAATGTGCGGGTGAACGCGCGCGCCAGCGTGACCGCAGGGTTTGCGAATGAGGTGCTGGCGGTGAACCAGTACGCAGCGAAGATATAGCTGGCGACCAGCGCAGGCAGGGCTTTCGGACGGTGGCGAACGCCCAGCAGGATCGTCAGCAGCAGTCCGAACGTCGCAACCGCCTCACTCAACCATTGCGGCCATCCGGTGCGGACGTGCGTGCCCGGATCGACGAGCGGAAGGCCGAACATGGCGTGCGCCAGCATGACGCCACAGAGGGCGGCGATGAGTTGCACGATGACATACGCCACTGCATCGCGAAGGCCAAGTTCGCCGCGCCACCGCATGGCAACGGTCACGGCCGGATTGAAATGCGCACCCGAGATCGGGCCGAGTACCGCGACGAGTACGTACAACGCGCCGGCGGTGGCGGAGGCATTGGCCAGCAGCACGATGCCGTCGTTCCCGCGGGACAGTGCCTCTCCCATGATGCCCGAGCCGACCACCGCCGCGAGCAGCAGCGACGTACCGATGAACTCGGCCAGCAGCCTGCGCGGGAGCGGCATCACAGCGCAGCCAGAAGCGACTTGACGCGTTCGGAGATCTCGTCGCGCACCGCGCGGTAGCCGTCATCGTCCATGTGCTTCGGATCGGGTAGCGCCCAGTCCTCGCGGCGCCGGGCCGGTATCCATGGACAGTCATCGCCGCAGCCCATGGTGACGACGGCATCGAACTCGCCGTGGATGTCCTCGAGCGACTTCGACGTGTGGCCCGTCAGGTCGTAGCCCAGCTCGGACATGAAGCGCACCGCCTTGGGGTTGATCTGCCCCGAAGGCCTGGAGCCGGCGCTCCACGCTTCCACGCGATCGCCGCCGTGGATGCGGGCGAAGGCCTCGGCCATCTGGCTCCGGTTGGAGTTCTCGATGCAAACGAACAAGACGCGCTTCATGGGGTCATATTTCCAGCGATCGGGCCATGCAGGTGGCGGAGGCGGGACACAGCGAACGGAATTCCGCGCTGTCCCGTACCGCGGCGGGGGCGTCGATGCGATCGATGGCGCGGTAGCCGCGCATCGCAAAGAACGGCGCGGCCGTCGTCGTCAGGAGCACCAGCTGCTCGAAGCCGGCATCGCGTGCCTGCGCCTCGAGCGCATCGACCAGCCGGTTGCCGATTCCGCTACCGCGCCGGTCGGCGCGCACGGCCAATGAACGCAGCAGGCCCACGGAGCCGAATGCCTCCAGTCCGACCGCACCGACCGGTTTGTCGTCGTCGATCGCGACGATGAAGCGCACGTCCGCATCGTCGAGATCGTCAACCGGCAGCGCAGCGGCTACGAGCAGTGATCGCACGGCCGGCTGCTCGTGGGGAAGTGGAGCGCGCAGTTCCATGGTCAGCAGCACGCAGACGCCGGAGCGCAGCATCCGCCAGCGCGTGCGGAATCCGGCGTTACGGCCGGTGCAGTCGGGCTGCAGGACGTGCCATCGTTCGCGCATGTGCTGTCGGCTGCGTAGTAGGTCACAGCGTCGCCGAAGGTGTGGAAGGTCTCCCAGCGCGTTCCCTGCGGATCTTCGGTCCACATCTTGTCGGAACGTGCGTAGCAACAGGTCGCATCCGGCTCGGGCACGACGGTGCTGCCTGCGGCATCCAGACGCTGTCCAAGTTCGACGAGCTCAGCGCCGCTGTCGACCTGGATGCCCAGATGGTCGATGCCCGGCGCACGACCGGTCGTCGAGATGGCGAAGTTGACGCGCGGATCTTCCAGCATCCACTTCGCGTAGTCGCCCTTCACCACCGCGGGCGCGCTGGCGAACAACTGCGAATAGAAGCGGATGCTGTCGTCCAGGTTCGATACGTTGAGGTGCACATGAAAGCGGTTCATTTCGAGGCTCCTTTCTTCGGTGGGGCGCAGCCGCTTGCGGGGTCGCAGACGGCCTGGCCGTTGCAGCAGTTCTCGGTGAGATAGGCGATGAGGTCGTTCATCTGCAGGTAGTTGGCGCGCACCCGGATGACGCGGCCTTCGCGCTGGTCGTGGACTAGGGCCGCGCTGCGCAGCAGGTTGAGCTGGGCCGTCAGCGTGGCCGCGGGCAGGTCGAGGTGGTCGCGCAGTTCGCCGACCGACAGCCCGTCCGGTCCCGCCTGGACGAGTGCGCGGAATGCGGCGAGCCGGGCTTCGTGGCTCAGCGCGCTAAGGGCCTTGAGGGCGGTCTCGGTCTTCATGATTCGATAATCATGGAAGTATCGAATCGTGTCAAGGCCGCCGATGACGGGCATGGGTTCACGTCCAGTCCGATCGCACCGGGGTACGGTCCGCATTCGCATGCAAACCACGAGGTGCACCGTGATCCCCAAGCTGCAGCCGTGTCTCTGGTTCGACGGAAATGCCGAGGAAGCGGCACGCTTCTACGCCGAGACGTTTCCCGACAGCCGCATCGATGCGATCCACCGCGCGCCCTCCGACTACCCTGCCGGCAAGCAGGGCAATGTGCTGACGGTGGAGGTCACGGTGCTGGGCATGCGGTTCCTGCTGTTGAACGGCGGCCCGCAGTTCACGTTCGACGAGGCGGTGAGCTTCCAGGTCGCGACGGACGATCAGGCGGAAACCGATCGCTACTGGAAAGCGATCGTCGACAACGGCGGACAGGAAAGTGCGTGCGGATGGTGCCGGGACCGCTTCGGCCTCTCGTGGCAGATCACGCCTCGGCGCCTCACCGAGCTGATCACGCAGGGTGGCGAAACGTCCCGGCGCGCGTTCGAGGCCATGATGGAGATGGGGAAGATCGACATCGCCGCGCTTGATCGTGCGGTCGCGGACGTCCGTTCCTGAAGTGAGGCCGGTGTGGCGCGCAATGGACGCAATGGCGTTGCCGCCCGCGCCGGTGGCGGTTAGGGTTCGCGCGACGCCATGGAGAACCGCGGATGACCACGCCACTGCGCATACGGCCCATCGAGCGCTCCGACCTCGCGCAGTGGCGTCCGCTGTGGGACGGCTACAACGCGTTCTACGGACGCGTGGGCGAAAGCGCGCTCGCGCAGGAGATCACGTCGGCGACATGGCAACGCTTCTTCGACGACAAGGAGCCTGTGCGCGCCTGGGTGGCCGAATGCGAAGGGCGCATCGTCGGAATGGTGCATTGCGTCTTCCACCGAAGCACCAGCCGCCTGCACGACATCTGCTACCTGCAGGACCTGTTCACCGCGGAAGACCTGCGTGGGCGCGGTGTCGGCCGGCAACTGGTGCTGGCCGTCTACGAAGCCGCACGCCTCGCCGGTTGCTCGCGCGTGTACTGGCAGACGCAGGCGAACAACTCAACGGCGCGTGCGTTGTACGACACGCTCGCCGAGCACAAGGGCTTCATCGTCTACGTCCACGAACTGGCGTGAGCACGAACGCACGCACGCCACCCGGTACGGGAGGCAGACGCTATCAAGCGCCTGCGCGATCCGGCACGCCGACCTGCCCGCGGCCGCGCCAGCGGGCGAAGTAAGGCAGCAGGAACAGGTACAGACCGGACAGCATCAGCAGGATCAGAGGGAACAACGCCAGCAGTCCCACCCACACCGCCTGCTTCTGCTGGAACAGCGCGACGAGGTTGGCGATCACCGCCAGCGTGAAGACAATCGACAGCCAACGGTGGGCCTGCCGGATCCAGTGGTTCCAGTTCATGGGATCTCCTTTTCGATGGGCGCGGCCGCGACCGGCGCGGCGCGCGTGATGCGGCTCGTCGCCGCTCAGCCGGGCTTGCGGCCGTTCTGGATCATCTTCCAGCCGTTGCCGGACGGGTCGCGGAAGTTGGCATCGACGTTGCCGTAGCGCTCCTCCGGTGCCTGCGTGAACTCCACGCCGCTGGCGCGCAGGCGCTCGAACGTGGCGCGGCAGTCGTCGACGTTGAGCACCAGCGGCGGCATCGCGCCCTTGGCGACGATTTCCCGCACCGTCTGTGCGGTGCCGGCGTCGAGCACCGGCTCCTGCGGCTTGAACAGTCCAAGCTGCAGCGAGGGCTGCTCAGGGTGCTGCACCGTCAGCCAGCGGTAATCGCCATTGCGTGCGTCGGTGTGCACGCGGAAACCCAGCTTGCCGACGTAGAACTCCAATGCTTCGTCCTGGTCGCGGACGTACAGTCCGACGACACCAATGCCCTGACTCATGTGGCCTCCGTTTCTCGTGGGGGCTTCTTTGTAGCACCGGCCTGCTGGCGTCGCTTCTCCGAAACTGCGGTGGTCAGCCCGGGGCGGTGCGCGGCGCTGACATAGCAGGCCGGCACCCGATCGAGCTGGTGTCGGGCCTCACGTTCCCGTGCGCGCAGGCCGCTGGGACTTTCGCCGGTGACATCGCGAAATGTGCGGCCGAACGTGCCCAGGCTGTTCCAGCCGGTCTGCAGCGCGATGTCGAGGATGGGCAGCTCCGTGTCGCGAAGCAGCGTCTTGGCACGCTCGATCCGCCGCGTCAGCAGGTAGCGGTGCGGCGGAACGCCGAAGGCGTCCTTGAACGATCGCGCGAAGTGCGCTTCCGACACGGCGCTCACGCGGGCCAGCCGCCGTACCGGCCACTCCTCATGCGAGGCGGCGTCCATCCGGTCCTTTGCGCGCAGCAGGCGGCGCAGCAGCTCGGGGTCCAGGCTGGCGCGCGGGGCGGGCGTGTATTCGGTGTCGTCTGCCATGTGCGGCGGTGTGTTCGTCGATGCGGCAATGCGATCGCGCCCGCCGCGCGGCGGTGCGCCTACTTCTTCGCGCGGCCGGCCTTCTTCGTCGTGTTCAGCGCCACCGCGGCGCGGATCAGCGCCTTCAGGGCGTTCTCGTCGATCGTGTCGCCTTCGTGGAGATCGATGGCGCGCCGCGTGTTGCCGTCGAGGCTGGAGTTGAACAGGCCCGACGGGTCGTCCAGGGCAGCGCCTTGGGCGAAGGTCATCTTCACGTGTTGCTTGTAGGTCTCGCCGGTGCAGAGGATGCCGTCGTGCGACCACACCGGCACGCCGCGCCACTTCACTTCCTCGATCACGTCCGGATCGGCCTGCCGGATGATCGAGCGCACATGCGCGAGCATCCGTCCGCGCCAATCGCCCAGGGCTTCGATCGTCGCGTCGATCTGCGCGGACGGGTCGCCTTCCACTTCCTTGGCACCGTTCTTCTTCATGGGCGCTTGGCCTCCCGGGTGGGTTCGCATCCTTGCGGCGCAGTGTACGCGAGGGCTACATCCGTTCGCCCGGCAGCCGGCTGGCCTGCTTCACCCAATCCGTGAACTGGTCCTCATCGAACGACTCGCCTTCGCGCACGTGGAAGTAGCGGGTCCCGGCCATCCTCGAGGCCTCCGGTGGCATCGGACGCAGGGACGTTCCGCGGAAGAAGGCGATCTTGATGTACTTGTCGTAGCAATGGAGGCTGAGGAACCAGCCGCCGCCGTCGTTGCCATAGAGCGGCGAGTTCCATTTCACTGCCTTGTGCACGCCGGGAACGGCGCGCGCGATCAGCGTGTCGATGTGCTGGCCGGCGTCGCGTTTCCAGCCCGGCATGGCGGCGATGTACGCCTGCACCGGGGCATCGCCATCGCCTTTGGGAATCTGCGGATTGCCACCCGACAGCAGCCTGGGTGCCTTGCTGGACGTGTCATCGTCTGCCTTGCGCGGTGCCGGTTTCCTCGCCTTCCCGGATGCCTTGTCCGCCATGGAGCCGCTCCTTCGTGTTCGCACGGGCCGCTGGGCCCGTGTGCATCCTGCCCTTGCCGGCGTCCATCCGGCATGAACAGGCGACACAAAGCGACGTGCCGGCAGCGAGCCGCCGGCACGCGCCGACATCAGCTGCGGAAGAAGGCCAGCAGATCGCGGTTGATGACCTCGGCATGCGTGGTGCACATGCCATGCGGGAAGCCCGGGTACACCTTCAGCGTGGCGTTGCGCAGCAGCTTGGCCGAGAGCAGGGCCGAGTCCGCGATGGGAACGATCTGGTCGTCGTCGCCGTGCATGACCAGCGTCGGGACCTCGATGCTCTTGAGGTCCTGCGTGAAGTCGGTTTCCGAGAACGCGGCGACGCAGTCGTACTGCGCCTTGATGCCGCCCATCATGCCCTGGCGCCACCAGTTGGCACGGATCGCTTCGACCACCGGCGTCCCTTCGCGGTTGAAGCTGTAGAACGGAATCGGGAAATCCCAGTAGCAGGCCGCGCGGTTCTCCGCCACGCCCTTGCGGATGCCGTCGAACACGTCCTTCGGCAGTCCGCCCGGATTGGCATCGGTCTTCAGCATCAACGGCGGAACCGCGCCGATCAGCACCAGCTTGGCCACGCGACCCTTGCCGTGCTGCGCGACGTAACGCGTGGCTTCGCCGCCGCCGGTGGAATGGCCGACGTGGATCGCATCGCGCAGGTCCAGGTGCGCCACCAGCGCGGCGACGTCGGCCGCGTAGGTGTCCATTTCATTGCCCGTGGCGGTCTGGGTGGAGCGCCCATGGCCGCGGCGATCGTGCGCGATGACGCGATATCCCTGGTCCAGGAAGAACTGCATCTGCGTGTCCCAGTCGTCGCCACACAACGGCCAGCCGTGGTGGAACACGATCGGCTGGCCCGAACCCCAGTCCTTGTAGAAGATCTCCGTGCCGTCTTTCGTCCTGATCGATTGCATGTCGCGGTTTCCTCATGGTGGGGGAGGGTGAACCTCGCGGACCTTCGGGCGACGACGCGTCGATCCGGTGGGGGATCGAGTCGTCCAGCGGCCGCGGGGTCGTTGCCATCGTGCAGCGCCTCGGGGCCCGGCGGAAGGCCCGCGCGGGCCTCGCGCCGTTGCATGCCGCGCATCCATGCGTGCCGCCACGGTGCCCGACGAACGGCTGGCCGGACCGCGCGCGGATTTGCGTCAAGGCAGCCCGCGACGTGGCGCTCCACGCTCCCCGTAGTCTCCCGGGGTTTCGTTGCAGATGTGAACGATGCGTTCGCCACCGCAGGCGCGAACGATGCCGGCCATCGCGGCCGGAGATATCAGCAGCCGATCACGCCCCCGGCAGCCGAGCTCAACCGCGCGTGGGAAGCACCCAGTCCGGGCGGATGAAGTGGCAGGTGTAGCCTTCCGGATACCGCTCCAGATAGTCCTGATGCTCCGGCTCGGCTTCCCAGAACGGGCCGGCCGGTGCGATCTCGGTGACGACCTTCCCGGGCCACAGGCCCGAGGCGTCCACATCGGCCACCGTCTCCAGCGCCACCTGCTTCTGCCGTTCGTCCAGCGGAAAGATCGCGGACCGGTAGCTGGCGCCCAGATCGTTGCCCTGCCGGTTCTTCGTGGTGGGGTCGTGGATCTGGAAGAAGAACTCGAGGATGCGCCGGTAGCTGAGCACCGCCGGATCGAACACGATCTCGATGGCCTCGGCATGCGTGCCGTGGTTGCGGTACGTGGCGTTGGGAACGTCGCCGCCCGAGTAGCCCACGCGCGTGGACACCACGCCGGGAATACGGCGGATGAGGTCCTGCATGCCCCAGAAGCAGCCGCCTGCCAGGATCGCGGTTTCGGTGTTCGACGTCACGGTGGATTCCTTCGCCGGAAGACCGGCCAACGGTGTCTGCAATCAGGTAGGGGTGGATCGCCCGGATTCAAGCGCGCCAGGCCGCACCGCCGATGGAATCAGGACCGCCCGACACCCGGCGCGGCCGGCGGTCGACCCGCGCGCAGCGAGGCGCGCACCTGGCGCAGCGGCGCCTTCAGCGGCAGCGCCAGGCGGCGATAGAAGAACGACAGGGCTCGACGCGCCCGCGGCACCCGGTGCGCCAGTCCTTCCTCGATCGTGTAGACGCATGGCGCACAGATGCCGCACGGCCGGCCGCGTACCGGCGTGTGGCAGAACCACGTCATCTCCATGACCTCGCTCCAGCCGCGCGAGGCGGCTTCGCGACCGATGCCCAACTTGTCGATGCCGAACAGCGGGAAGCTGAAGTTGCCGAACAGTGTGTGCTCCGGCGTGCCGGCATGGCGGTCGTCCACACGCAGGCTGCGATAACCGGCCGGGTGATCGAACTCGACCACGAACGAACGCAGCAACGCCTGCACCTTGTCGTCGATGTGGACGCCCAGTTCCATGTCGGCGATCCCCGCCGCACGACAGAAGGCGGGAAGCCAGGCGTACTGGTTGCCGATGAAGCTTCGACGGCGGATGGCCTTCAGTGCTGCAGCGATGTCCGCATCCACCGCGACGTCCGCCGCACCGGCGACGTGGATGGCCTGCAACAGATCGCGTGTGTGCGGGTGCGCGTCGTACAGGTGACGGGAAATGCGTGCCATCGTCTGGAGCTCGATCTGCGTGGACGCGCGCGTGGGATCTTCCAGGTAATGCGGAATCACCGGCACGCGATGCACCAGCAGCAGTTGCAGCAGGCGGAACGTGGAATCCCAGCCACCCGTCCACAGCAGATAAACCGCATGCGAAGTCGCTGACGTTCCGGGTGATGGGTTCCTGTCGTCCACCTTCATCGCGCTTTGTTCGGCAAGTGGGAGGGATACCGCGTCGCGTGGCTGCATTTCGTAACAGCAGATGAACTGCGTGGAAGCGTCATGTAAATGAATGCGGCTGAGCGCACATAACGCGTTCGGATGTAATCGAGTTCGCATTCAACGATGTCGAAAAGTAAGACACGTTGGTCAACACGAGGTGAACTGTCATGCATCGAGTGCATCGTAAGCTCGCGATGCGGTGCGTTTCATCACTCCACGATTGCGGTGTTGTGGTGACACTCGCCACGACACCGTCCTCATCGGGTTGGATGCATGTCCTATCTAGATCAGCTGAACGAAACTCAGGCGCCCTCCATGTGCTTCGCGGCGATGCCGATCGACGCGCTCGACCGGCAGACTTTCTGGGAGTTCGCCGACCGCGCGAAGGAAGCCACGGAGGCGTTGGCCGAACATCGCATGCGCGCACTGGCCAACATGCCGGTGGAAGCGATGCGCCGCGTTTGCATGCAGTACCGGTTCTTCACCATCGACTACATCAGCGACCTCGCGTTGCTGCTGGCGAAGCTTCCCTTCGGCGGACTGCGCAGTCTGCTGGGCCAGATCCTCGCCGAGGAGCTGGGCGAAGGCGATCCGGACAAGGCGCATCCGGAGATCTACGACCGCTTCCTCACCAGCATCGGCGTGAAGGCCGAGCAGCTGGACCAGCGGCTGCCGCGCAATGGCGCCATCCTGGATGGACTGAGCGACGAACTGGCGCAGCGAAGCCCCGCCTTCGGTGTCGGCTTGCGCGGCATGGGCGGCGAGTGCCTGTGTCAGACCTACCTGTCGGTGATGTTCGAACACCTGCGCGAGCATCCGTACATCCGGCAGCACACGGACGACATCGCCTGGGAGTTCTGGACCATCCACACCGGTGAGGTGGACATCGTGCACGGCGAGCTCACGCGTGCGGCCATCGATGCCTACATCCGTGAAGAGCCCGAAGCGCTGCCGGAGCTCGCGCAGGGTTACGAACGCAGCATCACCGCGTGGAACCAGTTCTGGCAGAACATCTTCCAGGAATGCGCACCGCGCTCCGGCGTGGCGCTATGAGTGCCGCCATGGGTGCGATGAAACGATGAGCGCGATCACCCAGTTCCACCTGGCCTTTCCGGTGCGCGACCTCGACGAGGCGCGGCGCTTCTACGGCGACGTCATCGGTTGCCCGAAGGGGCGCAGCGACGTCAATTACCAGGACTTCGACTTCTTCGGCCATCACCTGGTGGCGCACATCGCCGCCGAGGCCGCGCCGCTGCAGGACAGCCGCTTCGACGGCGAGGCCGTGCCGGTGCCGCATTTCGGGATGAACCTGGACCGTGAGGCGTGGGAAGGGTTGGCCAGGCGACTGAAGGACGCAGGCGTGGATTTCGCCGAGGCACCGCACCTGCGCCTGAAGGGCAAGCCCGGCCAGCACGTGACGATGTTCCTGTTCGATCCTTCCGGCAACGCGCTGGAATTCAAATCCTTCGACGATCCTGAGCAGACCTTCATTCCGTGAGGGAAGCGCCATGGGCGATGACAGCGTGGATGGCCTGCGCGAGACCGCTTCGGCGGCGCGTCGCGACGACCGCAGGCATGTGCTGCACAGCTGGTCCTCCCATGGCTCGCTGGAGCCGGTCGTGGTCACGGGCGCGCAAGGCGTGCACTTCAGCGACGAGGAGGGTCGGCGCTGGCTCGACTTCTCCAGCCAGCTGGTCAACGTCAATGTCGGCCACCAGCATCCGAAGCTGGTGGCTGCCATCAAGGCGCAGGCCGACACGCTGTGCACCATCGCGCCGTACCACGCCAACGAAGCCACGAGCGAGGCGGCGCGGCTGATCGCCGAAGTCGCGCCGGGCGACCTCAACCGCGTGTTCTTCACCAACGGTGGCGCCGAGGCGGTGGAGAACGCGATCCGCATGGCGCGATTGCACACCGGCCGACACAAGGTGCTTACCGCCTATCGCAGCTATCACGGTGCGACCACCGGTGCGATCACCGCGTCGGGCGATCCGCGGCGTTGGCCATCGGAGCCCGGTGCGCCTGGTTTCGCGCGATTCTGGGGGCCGTATCCATACCGGTCAGCCTTCCATTCGGCCAACGCGCAGGAAGAAGGCGAGCGCGCACTGGCGCACCTGGCGGACACGCTGATGGTCGAAGGGCCGCACACCATCGCCGCGGTGCTGCTGGAAAGCGTGGTCGGTGGCAACGGCATCCTCGTTCCGCCCGACGGCTACCTGCAGGGCGTGCGCGCCCTGTGCGACACGCACGGCATCGTGATGATCGCCGATGAAGTGATGGCAGGCTTCGGTCGTTGCGGTGAATGGTTCGCGGTGGATCGATGGAACGTCGTGCCAGACCTGATCACCTTCGCCAAGGGCGTCAACTCGGGTTACGTGCCGCTGGGTGGCGTGATCATGAGCGATGCGATTGCCGAGACGTTCGCCACTCGCGCCTATCCGGGCGGACTGACCTATGCCGGCCATCCGCTGGCTTGCGCCGCGGCGGTGGCGTGCATCGGCATCTACAAGGACGAAGGCCTGATCGAGCGCACCCGCGTGCTGGGCGAGACGGTGTTCGGTCCCGCGCTGCAGGCGATGCAGCAGCGTCATCCGTCCGTGGGTGAAGTGCGTGGCCTGGGTGGGTTCTGGGCGATCGAACTGGTGCGCGACCGCGCGACCCGCGAGCCGCTGGTTCCGTTCAACGCCTCCGGCGCCGACAACGCGCCGATGACGGACTTCGCCAACGCCTGCAAGAAACAGGGCCTGTGGCCGTTCGTCGCCGGAAACCGGGTGCATGTGGTGCCGCCGCTGGTGATCGAGGAAGCGACGCTTCGCGAAGGCCTGTCCATCATCGACGAGGCCCTGGCCGCGGCCGACCGGCACTGCACCGGCTGAACAGCCGGGCGCGGTACGCCGTGCTTTGCGGATGCTGGCGTTCGCGACGGCCGTCGCGGTCCGGCGTTCCGTCCCCCACCCGATGCCACTCGACCGGCGACGGGCGGGCCGCTACCTTCGGGCGTTCCATTCCGTGGGAACCACCCAATGACGTCTTCGCCCCTTCGCCTGAGCCTGGCCATCGCGCTTGGCCTGGTGTCCGTCGCCTCCCTTGCCGCCGACCGGCCGGCCACCAAGCCCGAGCTGGGCAGCTTCGGCGTCGACCTGAGCGCGCGCGACCTGTCGGTGAAGCCCGGCGACGATTTCAACCGCTACGTCAGCGGCCAGTGGCTCAAGACATACGAACTGAAGGACTACGAGACCTCGTTCGGTTCGTTCAATGCGCTGCGCGACCGTTCCGAAGAACAGGTGCACGGGCTGATCGAAGGCCTGCAGCGCCGCACCGACCTCAAGGCCGGCAGCAACGGCCAGAAGGTGCGCGACTACTACGCCAGCTACATGGACCGCACCGCGCGCGACGCCGCCGGCATCGCGCCGCTGCAGCCGGTGCTCACGCGCATCGCCGCGATCGACTCGAAGGCGGCGCTCATCGTCGCGTTCGCCAACGCCGACCTCGATGCCAGCGCCTCGCCGGTGCGCCTGGGCGTGGAGCTGGACCGCAAGAACCCGGACCAGTACCTGGTCGGCCTCAACGTCGGCGGCCTGGGCCTGCCCGACAAGGACTACTACCTCAATCCGGACGCGCGCTTCGTCGCCATCCGCCAGGCCTACGTGCAGCACATCCAGCGCATGCTCGGATTCGCCGGCGTGACCGACGGCAAGGCGCGCGCCGAGCAGGTGCTGGCGCTTGAAACCGCGTTGGCCAAGCCGCAGTGGGAGCGCGCCAAGCGCCGCGACCGCGACAAGACCTACAACCCGGTGAGCTTCGCCGACCTGCAGAAGCAGTTCCCGTCGTACGACTGGGCCGCGCACCTGAAGTCGCAGGAAATGCCGCAGCCGGATCGCGTCAATGTAGTCACGCCGGACGCCGTGCAGCCGGTGCTGGACGTGATTGCCGCCACGCCTCTGCCGGTGTGGCGCGACTATCTGGCCTTCCACGCCGTCGACGGCAACGCCTCGGTGCTGAGCCGCGCCATCGACGATGCCTCGTTCGAATTCAACGGCAAGGTCCTCGGCGGGCAGAAGGCCCAGCGCGACGACTGGAAGCGCGCGGTGGCCGTGGTCGGCGCGAAGGAAGGCCTGGGCGATGCGGTGGGCGAGATGTACGTCGCGCGCTACTTCAAGCCCGAATCGAAGAAGGCGATGGACCAGCTGGTGGAGAACCTGCGCGCCGCGCTGCGCCAGAACATCCAGAACCTGGACTGGATGGGCGAGGCGACCAAGGCAGAGGCCTATCGCAAGCTCGAGACGTTCCGTCCGAAGATCGGTTACCCCGACAAGTGGACCGACTACTCCAGCGTCACCATCGTGCCGGGCGACCTGGTCGCCAACACCATCCAGATGCGCCGCTTCAACCGCGCCGACGAGAACCGTCGCGTGGGTCAGAAGACCGACCGCGACGAGTGGCGCATGACGCCGCAGACGGTGAACGCGTACTACAACTCGACCTTCAACGAGATCGTATTCCCGGCGGGCATCCTGCAGCCGCCGTTCTTCGATGTGAATGCGGACGCGGCCGTGAACTATGGCGGCATCGGTGCGGTGATCGGCCATGAAATGGGCCACGGTTTCGACGACCAGGGCAGCAAGTCCGACTACGCCGGCATCCAGCGCAACTGGTGGACCGACGCTGATCGCGCGCGCTTCGACGAACGCACCAAGGCGCTGGGCGCGCAGTACAACAGCTACTGCCCGCTGGAAGGCCAGTGCGTCAACGGCGCGCTGACGATGGGCGAGAACATCGGCGACCTGGGCGGCATCTCGATGGCCTACACCGCCTACCAGCTGAGCCTGAAGGGCAAGAAGGCGCCGGTGATCGACGGCCTCAGCGGCGACCAGCGCTTCTTCCTCGCGTTCGGTCAGATCTGGAAGGGCAAGTACCGCGACGAGTCGCTGCTGACGCTGATCAAGACCAACCCGCATTCGCCGGGCATGTACCGCGCGAACGGCCCCGTGCGCAATTTCGACCCCTGGTACAAGGCGTTCGACGTGAAGCCGGGCGACGCGCTGTACCTGTCGCCGGAACAGCGCGTGCGGATCTGGTAAGCGATCAGGACCGGCGTGGCGGGACTTTCCCGCCATGCCGGACCTCCGGGCGCGCCTTTGTCGTCACGGTGACGTGGGCGGGGGCGTGAAGCTGATCGGCACCGTGGCGGTCTGCGCGGTGCCCCGTTCGGGTTGCATGCCCACGTTCCATCCGGACGCGCGCTCGAGCGCGGCACGGTCCAGTTCCCGCGACTGCGAACTGGTGTGGATCCACTCGTCCTGCACGTTCCCGCACGGGTCGATGACCAACGCCAGGCGCAACGTACCGCCGACCCCCGTGCGCGCCGCCATCGGCGGGTATTTTGGTGCGCCCATGTCGACAGGGCGTTCATGGCACTGCGATTGGCCGAGCAGTTCCATCCACTGCAGGCGCGCGTTGCTCATGCCGTCCCGATGGGCGGGAGCGGGGATGCGAAGTTCCGTTTCAGCGGCGATGAACGCATCACACACGGAGGCATCGTCGTCGCAATAGACGAAACGCTCGACGTCGTACTGGTCCGGCGTGGTGCGCACCACCGTACGCGTGGCGCGATTGATGCGGGGAGGCTTGCCCATGTCCCGATGGAATCGCCACGCACCGGCGTCTTTGCCTTCGGTGTCGGTGAACTCGCGGATGCCGATGTTCATCGCCACCACCGGGTCCATGCGGCCAACGTTGGTATGCGACAACTGCCGGGCGAACAGGCGATCCAGCTCTCCGGGCGCCACCGGTACGCGCGTCACCACGAAGCGCGCGTTGCCTGTGGCCTTGGCGGGTGTGGCAGTGGGTACGGGTGCGACAGCAGGCTCTGCGGCTGTGGTCGGCAGGCATGCGGCAAGCAGCAGCGCGACCGCGCCGCATCGAAGGCGGTGATCCATCCGGCGTTCTCCTTTTCCCCGGCGCGACTGTAGCGCAACGCGTGCGGGGTAACATCGCGCCGGCACTCCCTACGAACCTGGCATCAGGAGACAGCACCATGAAGCTGATCATCGTCGGAGCGAGCGGACTGGTCGGGGGCGAAGTGCTTGCGCTTGCGCTGGCGGATCCCGCCGTCGAGGCCGTCATGGCACCGGCTCGCCGCGCAACGGCCACGACGCATCCGAAGTTGCACGCACCGCTCGTCGATTTCGATGTGCTCCCGTCCGACGCCGCCTGGTGGAAGGCCGATGCCGTCGTGTGCACGCTGGGAACGACGCGACGCAAGGCCGGATCGGAACAGGCCTTCCGCCGTGTCGACCACGACTATCCGCTGGCGGCGGCGAAGCTCGCGCACGCGCATGGCACGCCGACGTATGTGCTGAATTCCGCGATGGGCGCCGACGCCAACTCGCGCTTCTTCTACAACCGCGTCAAGGGCGAGGTGGAACGCGACCTGGCCGATGTCGGCTTCCGTTCGCTCACGTTCGTGCGCCCGGGTCTGATCGGCGGCGAGCGCGACGAATTCCGCGCGGGCGAACGCATCGGGCTGGCCGCCTTCGCGGTGCTCGCACCGGTGCTGCCGCGACGCCTGCGCATCAATCCGGCGGGCCACATCGCGCGGGAACTGCTGCACGCGGCGCTGCAGCCCGAACCCGGAACGCATGTCGTCGAATCCGACCGGATGATCTGAACCTCACGTCTGCGGCACGGGCTCCAGCCCACTGCGATCGTCGGAGCGCTTCTTCGACGGGAACAGCAGCGCGATCGACGCCGCGGCCAGGCCCAGCGCCATCGAGCCGATGTACATCCACGTGTAACTGCCGAAACGGTCGAATAGCCAGCCGCCCATCAGCGGGCCCAGCGCCATGCCCATGCCGGACAGCAGCGAGGCCGCGCCCATCACCGTGCCCAGGATCTGCGGGCGGAAGGCATCGCGGGCGAGCGAGGCATACAACGGCATCGTGCCGCCGTAGGCCATGCCGAACACCATCGCCACCGCATAGAAGCCATCGAGCTGGCTCACGCGCAGGTAGGACACCGCTGCGAATGCCTGGATGAACAATCCCGCCACCAGCATCGGCTTCGCACCGACGCGATCGGCCAGTACGCCGAACAGCAGGCGTCCGCCGAGACCGGCCGCGCCTTCCATGCTGTAGATGGTGACCGCGGCGGTGACGCTGAGTCCGCACCCGACGGCGTAGCTGACGGTGTGGAAGATTGGACCGGAATGCGCGGCGCAGCAGGCGAAGAAGGCCAATCCGAGCACGATGAACGCACGCGAGCGCAGTGCCTGCCCGACCGTCTTCGCACCGCTGGCGGTGTCGCCTGCATCGGCATGCATCGCGCCGGGCGGCGCGCGCACGAACCAGACCGCCGGCAGGGTCAGCGCCCAGGTCAGCAGGCCGACGATCAACAGCGTGTGGCGCCAGTCGTAATGCACGACCAGCCACGCCACCAGCGGTGACATGGTCATCGGCGCCACGCCAACGCCGGCCGACACCAGTGAAACGGCCAGGTTGCGGCGCTTCTCGAATGCCGATGCCGTCGCGGCCATCACCGGCGCGAAGAAGCTGGCCACGGCCACGCCCATCAGCACGCCATAGGTCAGCTGGAACTGCAGCAGGCTGCCGGCACGACTGGCCAGCACGCAGGCCAGACCCATCAGCAGCGCGCCGCACAGCACGACCACGCGCGGCCCGAAGCGGTCGCTGAGCATGCCCCAGCCGAAGCCGGCGAAGCCGCTGGTGATGAAGGCTATGGTCATCGCACTGGACAGCCCGGCGCGTGACCAGCCGGTGGCCTGGCTCATCGGCCCCAACAGCACGGCCAGCGCGAACAGCACGCCGATACCGACGCAACCCAGCAATGCGCCGGCGGCGACGAGGGACCAGTTGCGGTCCAGCGGAGCGGGGGAGACGACGGAACCGTTCATGCGAGTTTTCCCGTTGGCTGTGTCTGTTCGACGAACCGGCCGCACCCGAATCGACAGGCCGCCGCCGTCAGGAGCCCAGCGTGCGGTCCGCGAGACCCCCGTTCCACGGTGGCTCCCGCCATGCCCTGGCGATCGTGGAACCACTTCCCGATCGATGCGGGTCCTTGGCCGTCGACGAGCACCCCGGTCGGCCCGAACCTCGGACATCCGTTCGAAGCCGCTCCGTGGTCTGGCCGCATCCCGGCGCCCCCTGAAGCGGATCGGGCTCAGGGCGATCGAGCCTCAGACCGGGCCGCCGCAACAGACGGGTCCGGCGCCACCTGAACAGGCGAAATAGTTAGCGCTATCTTTACGTTTGACCGTACGGGCCAGAAATCCGGGAAAGGGCGCGCTTGGGAGCCCCGGGCCCCGGTGTCCGCCAGCGAAGCGTGCCAGCCGCGCCGGATCATCGTATTTCTGCACTGCAGCAAGGCTTTTTTCGTCGCCGTAGGTACAGTGCACCTACCCGCCGGCCCCCGATCCCAGACATGACTCTGCTGGTCCACCCTTCCAGTGACGGATTTCTCTGCCACCAAAATGGTAGCGCTAACTTTTTTTGGAGCGCCTCCGCATGAGTCTGTTCGTCGGTCTGGATGTCGGTACGCAGAGCGTCAAGCTGGTCGCCTATGACCCGCAGGCGCGGCGCATCGTCGCCACGCATGGCCAGCCGCTGGAGCTGATCGCCGGCAACGACGGCAGCCGCGAACAGCACGCGCAGTGGTGGATCGACGCGATCCGCACCTGCTTCGGAAAACTCGAACCCGCACTGCGCGCCCGTGTCGCGGCGATCGGCGTGTCGGGCCAGCAGCACGGCTTCGTGCCGGTGGATGCGGACGGGAACGTGCTCGCGCCCGCCAAGCTGTGGTGCGACACCAGCACCAGCGGCGAGTGCGACGAGATCATGTCCGCGGCGGGTGGCGCGCAGCGCTGCGTCGAACTGGCGGGCAATCCCATCCTCGCCGGCTACACCGCCTCGAAGCTGCCGTGGACACGCAAGCACCGGCCCGAGGTCTACGCGAAGCTCGCGACCATCCTGCTGCCGCACGATTACGTGAACTTCTGGCTCACTGGCGAGCGCTGGATGGAATACGGCGACGCCTCCGGTACCGGCTGGCTGGACGTTCGCACGCGCACGTGGTCGCGCGAGATACTCGCCGCCACCGATGCCGGCACGGCTCTGGCCGCGTTCCTGCCGCCGCTGGTCGATGCCGACCACAGCGCTTTCATCTCGCGCGCGGTGGCCGAGGAACTCGACCTGCCGCGCGACGTGCGCGTGAGCGCCGGCGGTGGCGACAACATGATGGCCGCCGTGGGCACCGGCAATGTCGTGCCGGGCGTGCTGACGATGAGCCTGGGCACCTCGGGCACGCTGTTCGCCTGCGCGGACCGGCCGGTGGTGGACGAGGCCGCCGGCTGGGCCGCCTTTTGCTCTTCCACCGGCAGCTGGCTGCCGCTGATCTGCACGATGAACACCACCGTCGCCACCGAGAACGTGGCCAGACTGTTCGGCTTCAGCACGCGCGACGGCGATGCGGTCATGGCCGGCACCGCGCCTGGCGCGGACGGCCTGACGATGCTGCCGTTCTTCAACGGCGAGCGCACGCCCGACCTGCCCAACGCACGCGCAAGCCTGCTGGGCATGGACATGGGCAACCTGACGCGCGGCAACGTGTACCGCGCCGCGATGGAAGGTGCGACCTACGCGCTGCGCAACGGCTTCGATTCGCTGCGCAACGCCGGCATGACGTTCGATTCGATCCGCCTCACCGGCGGTGGAAGCCACAGCGCGGCATGGCGGCAGATGGTCGCCGATGTGTTCGACCTGCCGGTGCAGGTGCCCGAACAGGCCGAAGGCGCAGCCTTCGGCGCGGCGCTGCAGGCACTGTGGGCGCACGGCCGTGCCACCGGCGCGGACGCCGACATCGCCAGCATCGCGCGCGAACACGTGCGCGTGGACGAAGCCGCCTCGGCGCGCCCGCAGCCGGAGGCCGTCGCGGCCTACCGCGAGGCGTACCAGCGCTTCCTGCGCCACCTCGACAACGAGCGCCAGCAGCACGCCGGCGCCAGCACCACACGATGACGCGCACGCCGCCATCGCCCTCATCCACCACTCACGACCAGCGACTCCCACGAACATGAGCAAACATTTCATCGGCGCCAAGGAATACTTCCCCGGCATCGGCCGCATCCCGTTCGAGGGACGCGATTCCGACAACCCGCTCGCCTTCAAGGTCTACGACGCCAACAAGAAGATCGGCGGCAAGACCATGGCCGAGCACCTGAAGTTCGCGGTGTGCTACTGGCACACCTTCACCAACGCCGGCCACGATCCGTTCGGCCCCGGCACGCGCAAGTTCCCGTGGGAAGGCGCGACGCCGATGCAGACGGCGGAGAACAAGGTCGACGCCGCGTTCGAGTTCATCACCAAGCTCGGCGTGCCGTACTACTGCTTCCACGACGTCGACCTGGCGCCGGATGCGGAAGACATCGGCCAGTACGAGAAGAACCTCAAGCACATGGTCGCGCTCGCCAAGGAGCGCCAGAACGCCACCGGCGTGAAGCTGCTGTGGGGCACGGCGAACCTGTTCTCGCACCCGCGCTACATGAATGGTGCTTCGACCAACCCCGACTTCAACGTCGTCGCGCGCGCTGCCGTGCAGGTGAAGGCCGCGATCGACGCCACCGTCGAGCTGGGCGGCGAGCACTACGTGTTCTGGGGTGGCCGCGAAGGCTACGCCAGCCTGCTCAACACCAACATGAAGCGTGAGCTGGACCACTTCGCGTGCTTCCTGACCATGGCCCGCGACTACGGTCGCAGCATCGGTTTCAAGGGTTACTACCTCATCGAGCCCAAGCCGATGGAGCCGATGAAGCACCAGTACGACTTTGACAGCGCCACCGTCGCCGGCTTCCTCGCCCAGCACGGCCTGGAAAAGGACTTCAAGCTCAACATCGAAGCCAACCACGCCACGCTGTCGGGCCACACCTTCGAACACGACCTGCAGGTCGCATCCGACCACGGCCTGCTGGGTTCCATCGACGCCAACCGCGGCAATCCGCAGAACGGCTGGGACACCGACCAGTTCCCGACCGACCTGTACGACACCGTCGGCGCCATGATGGTGGTGCTGCGCCAGGGCGGCCTGGTGGGCGGCCTGAACTTCGACGCCAAGGCGCGTCGCGAATCCACCGACATGGAAGACCTGTTCATCGCCCACATCGGCGGCATGGATGCGTTCGCCCGTGGCCTGGAAGTCGCCCATTCGCTGCTGACGGCCTCGCCGTGGGAGCAGTGGCGCACCGAGCGTTACGCCAGCTTCGACAGCGGCGCCGGCCAGGATTTCGCCAAGGGCAAGCTCGGCCTGGCCGATCTGCACGCGCTGGCGGTCAAGAACGGCGAGCCGACGCAGATCAGCGGCAAGCAGGAGCGTTACGAGAACCTGCTCAACCAGCACCTGCTGCGCTGAAGGTGCCGGAAGCCGCATGATGTGACGGGTGCCCTCCCGCTACCGGAGCGGGAGGGTGCAGTTTGGGGCACCGCCTTGTGCGGTGGAGGGGTCCGGTCACCACAACGAGTACAAGCGAATGAATAGCGCCACGCTCGAAAGTGCCACGTCCGCGAATGCGGAGAACACCCGTTTCATCATCCTGGTCAGCTGCGTCGCGACCATCGGCGGTTTCCTGTTCGGCTTCGACAGTGGCGTGATCAACGGCACCGTCGACGGCCTGCAACAGGCGTTCCATTCCACCAAGGCCGGACTCGGTTTCGAGGTCGCCTCCATGCTGCTGGGCTGTGCGATCGGCGCGTTCTTCGCCGGTCGCCTGGCCGACCGCTGGGGTCGTCGCTCGGTACTGATCATCTCGGCCGTGCTGTTCCTGATCTCCGCGCTCGGCGCGGGTGCGGCGGCAACCTCGACGATGTTCGTCATCGCACGCGTGATCGGCGGTTTCGCCGTCGGTGCGGCCAGCGTGATGTCGCCGGCGTACATCGCCGAAGTGGCGTCCGCGCGTTACCGCGGGCGGCTGGCCACCGTGCAGCAGATCGCCATCATCGGCGGCCTGTTCAGTGCGTTCCTCAGCAACTACCTGCTGGCCAAGACGGCCGGCGCCTCCACGCAGCCGCTGTGGATGGGCCACGAGGCCTGGCGCTGGATGTTCTGGATGATGGCGCTGCCGTCCGCGTTGTTCCTCGCGCTGCTGCTGATCATCCCGGAGAGCCCGCGCTACCTTGTCGTGAAGAAGCGCAAGGACGACGCCCTCGCCGTGCTGACCAAGCTGTACGGTGCGAGCGAGGCGAAGAACAAGCTGACCGAGATCGACGCTTCGCTGTCGGCCGACCACCATCGCCCGCAGTTGTCGGACCTGATCAACAAGACGACCGGCAAGATCCGCCCGATCGTGTGGATCGGCATCGGCCTGGCGACGTTCCAGCAGCTGGTCGGCATCAACGTCGTGTTCTATTACGGCGCGGTGCTGTGGCAGGCGGTGGGCTTCTCCGAAAGTGATGCGCTGCTGATCAACGTGCTGTCGGGCGCGCTCAGCATCGGTGCGTGCCTGGTGACCGTGCTGCTGATCGACCGCATCGGGCGCAAGCCGCTGCTGTGGATCGGTTCGGTCGGCATGGCGGTGTCGCTGGCGTTGATGACCTTCGCCTTCGCCACGGCGTCGCTCGACGCCGGCGGCAAGCTGGTGCTGTCCGATTCCATGGGCACGCTGGCGCTGATCGCCGCCAACGTCTACGTGATCTTCTTCAACGCGTCCTGGGGCCCGGTGATGTGGGTGATGCTGGGCGAGATGTTCCCGAACCAGATCCGCGGTTCGGGCCTTGCTGTCGCCGGTGCGGCGCAGTGGACCAGCAACTTCGCCATCACCGTGACCTTCCCGATCCTGCTGGCCGGCATCGGCCTGGCCGGCGCGTACGGCATCTACACCGTGGCCGCGATCGTGTCGGTGTTCTTTGTCCTGAAGTACGTCTACGAGACCAAGGGCAAGGAACTGGAGCAGATGGAAGGTTGAGGCGAAGCCCGCATGGCCTCGCCACCCACGCAACCATCGCGCCCGCGTTCGCGCGGGCGCGCTTCAGTGGTTGTTGCCGCGTTTGGGCGGAGCCACCGAGTCGCGAGTGACAAGCTGGTGCGCGACGACATGGTCCGTCACCACGCGCGTGCTCTTGTCCTTGCGGCGGATGTTGCGCAGCAGGATGTCGACGGCCGAATCGGCCATCGAGGCGATCGGCTGGTGGATGGTGGTGAGTTCCGGCCACACCGTGGTGGCGGCGGACGTGTCGTCGAATCCGACGACGGAAAGATCGCGCGGCACGTCCAGTCCGCGGCGATGCGCCACGGACACCGCGGCAGAGGCCATGTCGTCGTTGCTGGCGAAGATGGCCGTGGGCGGATGCTTGTGCGCCAGCAGCTTCTCGGTGGCATCCAGGCCGGAGCGGTAGGTGAACAGTCCCTGCTGCACGAGCGTGGCATCCACTTCGATACCGGCCTGCGCGTGCGCGGCCAGGAAACCTTCGTAGCGACGCGCGCTGGCGGTCTGGTTCGGGTTGCCCTTGATGTAGCCGATGCGGGTGTGACCGAGCGAGATCAGATGTGCGGTGATTTCCTGACTGGCGCGGAAGTCGTCGATGCGGACGCTGGAAATCTCCTGGCTGAAACGGTCCGAGGCGATGGCGACCACGGGGATTCCGGCATTGACCAGTTCGGCCACCACCGCCTTCGACTCGCACAGCGGCGGCGGCAGGATCGCGCCCGCCACGGTCTTGGCCAGTGCACGCGCCGCGTTGCGCTGCGCTTCGGCGTTGAGGGTGTCCCAGCTGTCGATCATCAACTGCGCCGCGGTACGCGCTGCACCGCGCAGCGCACCGACCAGCAACTCGCGAAGGTAGGCCGAGCTGGGGTTGGTGTAGATCAGCGCGATGCGCGTGTGCTGCGCGGCGGCGAGCGAACTGGCCGCCAGGTTGGGCGTGTAGCCCAGTTCCTTCACCGCACGCATGACGCGGTCGCGTGTCGTGTCGCGCACCTTGCCCTGGCCGTTGATGACGCGCGATACGGTCATCGGCGACACGCTCGCCAGCGTGGCGACCTCGTCGATGGTGACGGCGTGGCCCTTGCGGCGAATCGATTTCCGGGTCTTCTCCAACGTTCCTTCCTTCTTGGAAACCGCGGCCGCGCGTGCCGCAACGAACGAAGTGCGCCGCACGCGCGACGCACTCCGAAATTCACCGTGATACAGGACTGCGAATGAGAGCTCTGCACATGGTACGGGCATCCCGCCCGTACGGCGACAGCGTACGCCAGGCCGCGCAACGCGCCCAGCATGCCTGCATCGACCGGGCGCGCGCCCTCATCGCACTGCTGGCTCTGGGGTTGCTGGTCGTCCTGTCGATGCCGGGCACGGCGCGAGCCGAGGATGGTTACGACCTGTGGCTGCGCTATCGCCCGCTTGCCCAGGCCGATGCCGTGCGGCCCCATGCCACGCAGCTGGTCGCGCCGGAGACGACGCCGACGCAGTCCGCCACCCGCGCCGAACTGTTGCGCGGCCTCTCCGGCCTGCTGGGCACGGACCTTGCCGTGCAGCCTACGGCCACGGCCGATGGCGCGATCGTCGTCGGTACGCCGGCTTCATCGCCGGCCATCGCTGCCCTGCGCCTGAAGACGAAGGACCTTGGGCGCGAGGGCTATCTCATCCGCAGCGCCAGAATCGATGGACATCGCGCGACCGTGATCGCGGCCAACGACGACATCGGTGCGCTGTACGGCGCGTTCCATCTGCTGCGCCTGGTGCAGACGGCCCAGTCGCTGGACGCGCTCGACATCCGCGAAGTGCCGCGCACGCAACTGCGCATGCTCAATCACTGGGACAACCTCAACCGTCACGTCGAACGCGGCTACGCGGGCGAATCGATCTGGGACTGGCACAAGCTGCCGGACTATCTCTCCCCGCGCTACACCGATTACGCCCGCGCGAACGCATCCATCGGCATCAACGCCACGGTGCTCAACAACGTCAACGCGAGCGCGCAGCAGCTGACGCCGATGTACATCGAGAAGGCGGCCGCGCTGGCGAACGTGCTGCGCCCCTACGGCATCCGCGTGTTCCTGAGCGCGAGATTCAGCGCGCCGGTGGAGATCGGCGGACTCAAGAACGCCGACCCGCTCGATCCGGCCGTGAAGCAGTGGTGGAAGGACAAGGCCGACGAGATCTACAAGGCCATTCCCGACTTCGGCGGCTTCCTGGTCAAGGCCAATTCCGAAGGCCAGCCCGGCCCGCAGGACTACGGCCGGACGCACGCCGACGGCGCCAACATGATGGCTGACGCGGTGAAGCCGCACGGCGGCAAGGTGATCTGGCGCGCGTTCGTCTACTCGCACGAAACTCCGGACGACCGCGCCAAGCAGGCCTGGAACGAATTCGTTCCGCTGGATGGAAAGTTCCGCGACAACGTGATGGTGCAGGTGAAGAACGGCGCCATCGACTTCCAGCCGCGCGAACCCTTCCATCCGTTATTCGGTGCGATGCCGAAGACGCCGCTGATGATGGAGTTCCAGATCACCAAGGAATACCTGGGCTTCGCCACGCACCTGGCCTATCTCGGCCCGCTGTTCGAGGAAACGCTGCGCGCCGACACGCAGGTGCGCGGCCCGGGCTCGACGGTGGCGAAGGTGATCGATGGATCGCTGCACGCCGGCACGCTTCCGAAGGGCGCGATCACCGGCATGGCCGGCGTGGCCAACATCGGCAGCGACCGCAACTGGAGCGGCTCGCATTTCGATCAGGCCAACTGGTACGCCTACGGACGCCTGGCGTGGAATCCGTACCTGTCCTCGCGCGACATCGCGCAGGAGTGGGCACGCATGACCTTCTCCAGCGACGATGCCGTCGTGCAACCGATCGTCGGCATGATGATGGGGTCGCGTGAGGCCGTGGTGGACTACATGACGCCGCTGGGTCTGCATCATCTGATGGGGCGCAGCCACCACTACGGGCCGGGTCCGTGGGTGGAAGGCGGTCCGCGCGCGGATTGGACCTCGGTCTATTACCACCGCGCCTCGAAGGACGGCATCGGTTTCGATCGCACCACGCACGGCAGCGGCGCCGTCTCGCAGTACGCGCCGCCAGTGGCCGCGCAGTTCGATGACGTGAAGAAGACGCCCGAGGAATTCCTGCTCTGGTTCCACCACGTGCCCTGGGATTACACGACGAAGTCCGGTCGCCCGTTGTGGGGCGAGCTGGTGCACCGCTACTCGCAGGGCGTGGACTACGTGCGCGGCATGCGCCGCACCTGGGACGGCCTGAAGGGACGCGTCGACGACGAGCGCCATGCGCAGGTCGCGACGTTCCTCGCGATCCAGGAGAAGGAAGCGCAATGGTGGCGCGACGCCAGCATCGCCTACTTCCAGACCTTCGCGCAGCGGCCGCTGCCGGAGGGCGAAGCGCCGCCCGCGCACGCGCTGGACTACTACGAATCGCTCGAATTTCCGTTTGCCCCGGGGAATGGCTGACATGGAACACCGATTGATCGCGCCGCTGCTGGGCGCCGCGCTTGCGCTCACTGCCTTCGCCGCGCCCGCCGCGGATGCGCAGGGCGCCACGTTGTTGCACACGATGTTCCAGGACCATGCCGTGCTGCAGCGTGGCCAGCCCATTCGCCTGTACGGGCGCGCGACGCCCGGCGAAGCGGTGAAGCTGACCTTCGCCGGCAAGCGCGCAATGGCGCGCGCCGACGCCGACGGCCGCTGGACGGCGACGCTTCCCGCGCTGAAGGCCGGTGGACCGTACACGCTCACCGCAAGCGCCACCGGCACTACGCAGACCGTGTCCGACGTGCTCGTGGGCGACGTGTGGCTGTGCTCGGGCCAGTCGAACATGGAGCTGCAGGTATGGCGCTCGCTCGATGCCCGCGCGGAGATCTCCGGCGCTTCCAGCGACACCATCCGCCTGTTGACCGTTCCGCAGGACGGCGCGGTCACGCCGCAGGAAACGTTCCAGCGTCCGGTGACGTGGAACAAGCTGGATTCCGACTCCGTTCGCGACTTCTCCGCCGCCTGCTACTACTACGCACGCGAACTGCAGAAGACCGTCAACGTTCCGATGGGCCTGATCAACGCGGCATGGGGCGGTTCGCGCATCCAGGCCTGGACCAGCGGCCCCGCATTGCGCGCAACCAACCTCTACAAGGACGAGCTCGACGTGCTCGCCCAGTACGCTACCGATCCGGTCGGCGCCATCGGTCGCTGGGGCGATGTCTGGGCGCGCTGGTGGAACGCACGCCCCGACGCGAAGCCGGGCGACACGCCGTGGAGCGCGACCTACGTGCCCGGCAAGGACTGGCGCACCGCGCCGCACGACCTTGGCCCGTGGGAGAAATGGGGCGTTCCGGAACTCGCTCAGTTCGACGGCATGCTCTGGTACCGCACCACGGTGAAGCTCACCGCCCAGCAGGCGTCGCAGGACGCCGTGCTCGCTCTCGGCCCCGCCGACGAAGTGGATATGACGTGGGTGAACGGCGTCGCCGTCGGCAGCACCTACGGCGCTGGCAGCGGTCGCGAGTACGTACTGCCGCGTGGCCTGCTGAAGGAAGGCGAGAACAGCGTCGTCCTCAACGTGCTCGACACCTACCGCGACGGCGGCCTGGCCGGTCCTGCGAGCGCGCACGCGCTGCGCTTCAAGGACGGCACCAGTGTCGTGCTGTCGAATCCCTGGAAGTGGCGCGCGGTGCAAGGCACCGATTGGCCGCCGCGTGCGCCGTGGCAGACGGCCGCGGGGCTGTCCACGCTCTACAACGGCATGATCGCGCCGCTGGGTCGCTACAACCTGCGCGGCATGCTCTGGTACCAGGGTGAGTCCAACACGTTCGAGGCCGAGCGCTATCGCGATCTGCTGCGGGTGCTGCGCGCCGATTGGCGCGATCGCTTCGGCCAGGACACGCCGTTCACCATCGTGCAGCTCGCCGGTTACGGCCAACCGAAGTCGGCGCCGGGCGAGAGTGGCTGGGCCGCGCTGCGCGAGTCGCAGCGCACCGTCGCCAACGACGACGCCAACACCGGTCTGGCCGTCGCCATCGACATCGGCGACCACTACGACATCCATCCCTCGAACAAGCAGGAGCTCGGCCGCCGCCTCGCGCGCGTCGCGCGCCACGTTGTCTATGGCGAGAAGATCGCGCCGTCCGGCCCCGTGCCTACCGCGGTGAAGCGCGTCGACGACGGCATCGTCGTCACCTTCGCCGACGTCACCGGCGACCTCGTCGCGCAGGGCTCGTACGGTCCCATCGGGTTCGAACTGTGCGGTGCCGCGAAGGATTCGTGCCGCTACGCCGATGCGAAGGCGTGGGGCAACGCCGTCGCGCTGCGCGCGCCGAACGCGCACGAGGCCACGCGCGTGCGCTACTGCTGGGCCGACGGCCCGGTATGCACGCTGTTCGACGGCGCCAACCTGCCCGCCGGTCCTTTCGAGCTGTCCATTCCCACCGCTTCTTCCGACGACCACGCACGATGAACACCCCCACTGCTGAAACCTCCCGCCACGGCTCCGCGCGCGATCGCGAGATCGTCGATGCCAAGGTCATCGTGACCTGCCCGGGCCGCAACTTCGTCACGCTCAAGATCACCACGCGTTCGGGCATCACCGGCCTGGGTGACGCCACGCTCAACGGACGCGAGCTGTCGGTCGCGTCGTACCTGCAGGACCACGTCGTGCCGAACCTGATCGGACGCGACGCCGGCCGCATCGAGGACATCTGGCAGTTCTTCTATCGCGGTGCGTACTGGCGCCGCGGGCCGGTGACGATGAGCG
The DNA here is from genome assembly GCF_030053425.1 of Lysobacter stagni. Classification (NCBI taxonomy): domain Bacteria; kingdom Pseudomonadati; phylum Pseudomonadota; class Gammaproteobacteria; order Lysobacterales; family Lysobacteraceae; genus Lysobacter; species Lysobacter stagni. Next base: position 1,303,924 of record NZ_JASGBI010000001.1, read on the forward strand.
CGATCGCCGCGGTCGACGTCGCGCTGTGGGACATCCTGGGCAAGATGTCCGGCCTGCCGCTGTACCAGCTGCTGGGCGGGCGCTCGCGCGAGGGCGCGCTGGTGTACGGCCACGCCAACGGCCGCGACATCGGCGAAGCCAGCGACGAAGTTGGCAAGTACATCGAGAAGGGCTTCCTCGCCGTGCGCGCGCAGTGCGGCGTGCCGGGCGTGAAGAAGGCCTACGGCATCTCCACCGGCGGCAAGCCGTACGAGCCGGCCGAAAGCGAACTGCCCGCCGAAACGGTATGGAACACGCCGAAGTACCTGCAGGTGGTGCCGGAGCTGTTCGAACGGCTGCGCGCCGACCACGGCAACGACGTGGAGCTGCTGCATGACGTGCACCATCGCCTGTCGCCCATCGAGGCCGCGCGCCTGGCGCGCGATCTCGAGCCCTTCCGCCTGTTCTGGCTGGAGGATGCGACGCCGGCAGAGAACCAGAAGTCGTTCGAACTGATCCGAAAGCACTCGGTCACGCCGCTCGCGGTGGGCGAGGTGTTCAACTCGATCTGGGACTGCAAGCACCTGATCGAGAACCAGCTGATCGACTACATCCGCACCACCATCGTGCACGGCGGCGGCATCACCCACCTGCGTCGCCTCGCCGACTTCGCCGCGCTGCACTACGTGCGCACCGGCTTCCACGGCGCCACCGACCTGTCGCCGGTGTGCATGGGCGCGGCACTGCACTTCGACACGTGGGTCCCGAACTTCGGCATCCAGGAGTGGATGTTCCATTCCGACGAGACCAACGAGGTCTTCCCGCATGATTACGTCTTCCGCGACGGCCGCCTGCACGTCGGCGACACGCCCGGCCACGGCGTCGATATCGACGAGAAACTGGCCGCGAAGTATCCCTACGCACCCAAGCAGCTTCCGGTCGCACGGCTGGAAGACGGAACGATGTGGGACTGGTGATTCGATGAAACACGCCGGTCGCGATACACCCTGCAAGCCGTCATCCCCGCGAAGGCGGGGATCCAACGTTGGCTGCATCACACTCTCCGGAGGCCGGGATGGCGTCGGACAGTTGGGTTCCCGCCTCCGCGGGAACGACGGCTCGCGCGCAGGTTGGATGACCCGATGGATGTCGGGTCTGGTGCTTGCCGGTCTGTGCATCGCTTCCGCGCACGCGGCCGAGCCCGTCCTCTTCGACTGGTTCGAGTACAAGGGTCACGACGCGACGTTCGAGCAGCCGTTGAAGCCGGGCCAGTACCGCAACCCGATTCTCACCGGCTTCTATCCCGACCCCAGCATCACGCGCGCGGGCGATCGCTACTACCTCGTCAACTCGACGTTTACCTACTATCCCGGCATCCCGGTGTTCGAGAGCCGCGACCTCGTGCACTGGACACAGGTCGGCAACGTCATCGACCGCCCGTCGCAGCTCGACTTCGATGGTCTGGGCATGTCGCGCGGCGTATTCGCACCGACGATCGAGTACCACGACGGTACGTTCTACGTGTTGAATACGTCGGTGGACGCGGGCGGAAACTTCATCTCCACTGCGAAGAACCCCGCTGGCCCGTGGTCGGACCCGATCTGGCTGAAGAGCATCGATGGCATCGATCCTGCGCTGTTCTTCGATGACGGCAGGATCTACCTGATCAACAACGACGCGCCAGTGGGCACGCCGTTGTACGAGGGTCACCGCGCGATCTGGATGACGGAACTGGCGCCCGACACGCTGCAGCCCATCGGCCCGCGCAAGGTGCTGATCAACGGCGGCATGGACCTGTCGGAGAAGCCGATCTGGATCGAAGGCCCGCACCTCCACAAACGCGACGGCTGGTACTACCTCGTCTGCGCCGAGGACGGCACCGGGCCACAGCATTCGCAGGTGGTTGCGCGCAGCCGCTCGATCTGGGGACCGTATACGCCGTACGAACACAACCCGATCCTCACGCAGCGCGACCTTCCCGACGACCGTCCGGATCCCATTACCAACGCAGGCCATGCCGACATCGTCGAAACCACGGATGGCACGTGGTGGGCCGTGTTCCTGGGCAGCCGCAACTACGGCGTCACGCACTACAACACCGGCCGCGAGACCTACCTGCTGCCGGTGAAGTGGAAGGACGGCTGGCCGACGATCCTGCCGCACGGAACGCGCATTCCGCAGGTCGTCGACGGTCCGTCGTTCATGCAGCGCAACGCGACGCAGGCGCCGCTCAGCGGCAACTTCACCTGGCGCGACGACTTCGACAAACCCGAGCTCGACACCGCATGGATGTTCGCGCGCGTGCCGAAGATGGTGTGGGCGGATGTGACCTCCAATCCCGGCAAGCTGGCCATCCACCCGCTCGCCGAGGGTCTGGACACGCTGCGCAATCCTTCCTTCCTCGCGCGGCGCCAGCAGCACCTCGCCTTCGAGGCAAGCACGTCGCTGGCCGTTCCGCGCGAGGCCGGTACGGAAGCGGGCCTGGCTGCGTTCCAGAACGAAACCCATTGGCTGTCGTACACCGTGCAACGCACGAAGGACGGTGTGGAGCTGTCACTGCGCGAACGCCGCGGCGACGCGACCACGGCGCTGGCGAGCACGTACCTGCCCCAAGACACGAAGCAGTTGGCGTTGAAGGTTTCCGGCAATGCAGGTGCGTACGCGTTCGCGTACGACACCGGCACCGGTTGGCGCTGGCTGAAGCAGGACGTGGACGGAACCGTACTGAGTACCGACGTCGCCGGTGGGTTCATCGGCGCCACGGTCGGACCTTATGCGCGCGTGTCGCGCGATGAACCGTGAGGATCGAACGATGCGGACAGGAATGCATGGAATGAACGGACTGCGAGTCGCCATCGCCTCGGCGCTGCTGCTGGCATCGACCGCGTTGTGCGCGCAGACGACCACTACGGCGGCAGCCGGGGACAAGCCCTGGCTCGACACCACCTTCAGTTTCCAGGAGCGCGCGGCTGCGCTGGTCTCGCAGATGACGCTGGAAGAGAAGGCCGCGCAGATGGCCAACGGCGCGCCGGCGATCCCGCGCCTGGGCGTGCCCGCTTACGACTGGTGGAACGAGGCGCTGCACGGCGTTGCGCGCGCAGGCGCCGCGACGGTGTACCCGCAGGCGATCGGCATGGCGGCCACGTTCGATGTTCCGCTGATGGCGCAGATCTCCAGCGCCATCAGCGACGAGGCGCGTGCGAAGCACCACGAGTTCCTGCGCCAGGACCAGCACGGGCGTTACCAGGGCCTCACGTTCTGGTCGCCGAACATCAACATCTTCCGCGACCCGCGCTGGGGGCGTGGCCAGGAAACCTACGGCGAAGATCCGTACCTCACGGCACGCATGGGCGTGGCGTTCGTGAAGGGATTGCAGGGCGACGATCCGAAGTATCGCAAGCTCGACGCCACCGCCAAGCACTTCGCCGTGCACAGCGGACCCGAAGCCGACCGCCACACGTTCGACGCGAAGCCGACCGAACGCGACCTGCGCGAGACCTACCTGCCCGCGTTCGAAGCGCTGGTGAAGGAAGGCGACGTCGACGCGGTCATGGGTGCGTACAACCGTGTCTATGGCGAATCCGCCAGCGCCAGCAAGTTCCTGCTGCAGGATGTGCTGCGCAGGGAGTGGGGCTTCAGGGGCTACGTGGTTTCCGACTGCTGGGCCATCGTCGACATCTGGAAGCACCACAAGATCGTCGCCACGCCGGAAGAAGCCGCCGCGCTGGCGGTGAAGAACGGCACGCAGCTCGACTGCGGCGACACCTACGCGCCGTCGCTGCCGGTGGCGGTGCGCAAGGGGCTGATCTCCGAAGCGGAGGTCGATCACGCGGTGACGCAGCTGTTCACCGCGCGCATGCGCCTGGGGATGTTCGATCCCCCGGAGCAGGTGCGCTGGGCGGGCATCCCATACTCCGCCAACCAGTCGCCCGCGCATGATGCGCTCGCGCGCAAGGTGGCGCAGGAATCCATCGTCCTGCTGAAGAACGATGGCGTCCTTCCGCTCTCGCGCGATGTGAAGCGCATCGCCGTGGTCGGCCCGACCGCCGACGACACCATGGCGCTGCTGGGCAACTACTACGGAACGCCGGCTGCGCCGGTGACCATCCTGCAGGGCATCCGCGAGGCCGTGCCGAACGCACAGGTCGTGCATGCCCGCGGTGTCGACCTGGTGGAAGGCCGCGATGATCCTGCCGCCACGCCGCTGATCGAGCCGCAGTACCTGCGACCGGATGCGAAGTCGCCCGAGCGCGGGTTGAAGGGCGAGTACTTCCGCAACCGCGACCTGTCCGGTACGCCGGCGCTCACGCGCGTGGATTCGCAGATCGGCTTCCGCTGGGATCGCGGCTCGCCGACCGACAACCTGATGGCGCGCGGCGAAGCGCACGGCGGCCAATCGGTGCCATCGGACAATTTCAGCATCCGCTGGAGCGGACAGTTGCTGCCACCGGTGACGGGCACGTATCAGATCGAGGGTGCGGCCAACGACGGCTTCCGCCTGTACCTGGACGGCAAGCTGCTGATCGACCAGTGGAAGGACAGCGATCGCCTGCGCGCCGACAGCGCCACCGTGCAGTTGCAGCAGGGCCGCGCGTACGACCTGCGCCTGGAGTACTACGACGGTGAACGCGACGCGGGCGTACGCCTGGCCTGGCGCATGCCGGGTGCGAAGCCGCCGTTCGAGGAAGCGCTGCAGGCCGCGCGCGATTCCGACGTGGTCGTCTTCGTCGGCGGCCTCACGGGCGATGTCGAAGGCGAGGAGATGACGGTGAGCTATCCGGGCTTTGCCGGTGGCGACCGCACCGACATGCGCCTGCCGGCGACGCAGCGCAAGTTGCTCGAAGCGCTGAAGGACACCGGCAAGCCGGTGGTGATGGTCCTGACAGCCGGATCCGCGCTCGCGGTGGACTGGGCGAAGCAGAACGTGCCCGCCATCGTCATGGCCTGGTATCCGGGACAGCGCGGCGGCAACGCGGTGGCCGACGTGCTGTTCGGTGATGCCAATCCCGCCGGTCGCCTGCCGGTCACGTTCTACAAGGCGGACGAGAAGCTGCCCGCGTTCGACGATTACGCGATGCGCGGACGCACCTACCGCTACTTCGAGGGCGAGCCGCTGTTCGCGTTCGGCCATGGCTTGTCGTACACCACGTTCGACTACTCCGGCCTGACGCTGGACCGCACGCGCGTGAACGCACAGCAGCCGGTCAACGTGTCGGTCAAGGTAAAGAACTCCGGAAAGCGCGCCGGCGACGAAGTGGTGCAGCTGTATCTCGCCCCGGTCAATGCGAAGCGCGAACGGGCGCACAAGGAACTGCGCGGCTTCCAGCGCATCCACCTGCAGCCGGGCGAGGAGCGCACGGTCACCTTCGCCATCACGCCGCAGAAGGATCTGCGTACCTGGGACGAGCAGCGCGACGCCTACTCGGTGGATCCGGGTGCGTACGAGGTGCAGGTTGGCGCGTCCAGCGCGGATGTACGCGTGCGCTCGAGCCTGACCGTGACGAAGTGATGGGTGGCGGTACCGAGTGAAGGGGCAGGGCGGGCCTTGGTGTTTCGGTCCGCTCCTGCTGTCATCCCCGCCTCGCGGGGATGACTGCTTCAACAGAAACAGAAACAGCAACAGACAACCACAAACCGATTCCAGCCCCATCGCAGATGACAGCCCCCGCATCGCAACGCCTTTCCTCGAGCACACTTGCCGGCCTTCCCGGAACGGTGCTGCGCCCCGCGTATGACCGCGATGCCACGCGCATCGGCATCGTCCACCTGGGCGTGGGTGCGTTCCATCGCGCGCACCAGGCGGTGTACGTGGAGGACCTGCTGGCTCTCGATGCCAGGTGGGCCATCTGCGGCGTGTCGCTCAACAGCCGCGACGTGCGCGAGGCGCTGCAGCCGCAGGAGGGCCTGTACACGCTGGCCCTGCTGGGCGAAACGACGCAGATGCGCGTGATCGGCTCCGTTCGCGAAGTGCTTGCCGCGCGCGAGCAGGGCGACGCGGTGCTTGCGCGCCTGTCGCACCCGGATGTCCGCCTGGTGACGTTGACGATCACCGAGAAGGGCTACTGCCTGAAGGGCGAGCATCTCGACCTGGCGCACGCCGACATCGTCCGTGACCTGACCACGCCACGCTCGCCGGTCAGTGCGGTGGGCTATCTCGTCGAAGGCCTCCGTCGCCGTCGCGATGCCGGTCTGCCGCCGTACACCGTGCTCAGCTGCGACAACCTGCCCGACAACGGCGGCAAGCTGCGCCGCGCGGTGCTGCAGTTCGCCGAACGGATCGATGAGGAACTGGCCCTGTGGATTGCCGGCCACGCGACCTTCCCGCGGTCGATGGTGGACAGCATCACGCCCGCCACCGACGACGCGCTGCGCGAACGCGTGGCCCAAGCGCTGGGTTGCGCCGATGCATGGCCGGTGCAGCGCGAGCGCTACACCCAGTGGGTGGTGGAGGATGCGTTCTGCAACGGGCGCCCGCCACTGGACCGCGTGGGCGTGACCTTCAGCGATGAGATCGCCGGTTACGACAAGGCCAAGTTGCGCCTGCTCAACGCACCGCACTCGGCACTGGCGTACCTGGGCTCGCTGATGAATGTCGAAACCGTCGCCCAGGCAATGGCCACGCCGGTGCTGGCCTCGTTCGTCGAACGCCTGATGCGCGATTCCATCGCGCCCAACGTCGCGGCGCCGCGCGGGTTCGATGCACAACGCTATGCCGGCGCGATCCTGGAGCGCTTCCGCAATCCCGCGATCCAGCACCGGCTGTTGCAGATCGCGTGGGACGGTTCGCAGAAGATCCCGGTGCGGCTGCTGGGCACCATCACCGACGCGCTGGCCGCGGGTCGTCCGATCGACCGCCTGTGCCTGCCGGTGGCGGGCTGGATGCAGTTCGTGCGACGCCAGGCGAACGCCGGCGTGGCACTGGTGGACCCGCTCAACGATGCGCTGGTTTCCGTCGGCGCCGCGACCACCGGATACGCCGACGCCGACGTACGCGCCTTCCTCTCGCTGGAATCGGTGTTCGCGCCGTTGTCCGGCGATGCGCGATTCGTCGCGGCCTTGCGCAGTGCCTACGCGGTGCTGGGCGATGCGTCGCCGGACGCTGTGGAACAGGCACTCGCGGACGCGTGACCGGCGGTCGCGCGCGGCGTGTAACGAAGGAATGCACCGCCGCCCGGTAACCGGTCGGCGTGATCGCTGCCGCGACGCGAACGACGCGTCGCCGGCCTCAGTGCGGGAAGCCCATCCCGGTCGCCTTCACCCGCACCCGCGCCACGAACGTGTGCGAGGTCAGGTAGAGCGTGTGGCCGTCATCGCCGAACGCGGCGTTGGACACGCGCGCGCCGGTTTCGATCATGCCAAGACGCTTGCCGTTGGAGTCCATCACCAGCAGCCCGCCCGGCGCGCTCGCGAACAGGTGGCCATCGGCGGAAACGGCCAGGCCGTCGGGCGCGCCTTCCGCACCTGCGGCGATCAGGTCCGAGGCATCGCCGATCACGCGCTTGCCCAGCACGCTTCCATCGGCGGCTAGCGAGTACGCCATCCACACCGGGCGTGCGCGGTCGGAATTGGCCACGTAGAGCGTGCGTTCGTCGGGGGAGAGGGCGATCCCGTTGGGGAACTTCAGCCCTTCCTCGATAACGTGCACGGAGCCGTCTGGATCGAGCCGATAGACGCCGTTGAAGGACTGCTCCTTCAGTGGAGATTCGTCGATGCCCTTCAACCCGTACGGTGGATCGGTGAAGAACACCGCGCCGTTGCTGCGGCGCACGACATCGTTGGGGCTGTTGAAACGCTTGCCGCGGTAGCTGGCGGTGAGCGTGGTGCGCTGCTTCGTCGCCGGGTCCAGGCGGGCGATCAGGCGCGATCCCGAATCGGCAAGCAACACCGTGCCTGCCGGTTCCGCGTCCATCCCGTTCGCGCCCGCCTCGCGCAGGCCCGACAGGTCGGTGCCTGCGTAACCCGATGGCTGCAGGAACACGGACGCGCCGTCGCGTGCGGACCAGCGATGCATCGTGTTGCCCGGCACGTCGTTGAACAGCAGATAGCCGCCGTCGCGCATCCACAGCGGGCCCTCGGCCCACTGGAAACCCTCGGCGATGCGCTCGATGCGGGCATCACGCGCGACCAGCGCGTCGAACGACGCGTCGTACGCGGTAATTCGGCCGACAGTCTCGTACGACGACGGCGCGACGGCCGGTGTGCATGCCGGGAGGCCGACCACCAGCGCGGCGGCCAGCAGTCCATTACGCAGCGCGGCACGCATCAGCGCACCTGCAGCCGCAGTGCGGCGCCCTGCAGCGACGGCGACTCCGCGCGCAGCGTCACTGTTCCGCTGCGTCCGGGAATGCCGCGCAGGATCACCAGCGCCAGCCCGTTGAATGCATTGCGTTCGTGCGAGGGAAACGCGGTCATGTCGGTCGGGTCTCCATTGTCGGTGGCAACGATCTGGGCCGGCCCATCCACCGTGAAGCGGATGGCATTTGCGGCGGTGGGCATGGGACGACCTTCGTGGTCCAGCACACGCACGGTGACGAACGACAGATCACTGTCGTCGGCGCGAATCTGCCGCCGGTCCGCCACCAGCGCCAGTGTCGCAGCATTTCCGGCCGTCCGCGTGCTCGCACTGGCCCAGGGTTTGCCGTTGCGCCAGGCCTGCACGCGCAGTTCGCCCGGCGCGTAGACCACGTCGTCCCAGCGCAGGCGGTACTCGAACGGCGCCTTCTTCTTCCGTCCCTGCGACACCCCGTTGACGAACAGCTCCGCTTCGTCGCCGGAGGTGAACACATGCACCGGCGTGATCTGGCCTTCGCGGCCCGGCCAGGTCCAGTGCGGCAGCAGGTGCACCATCGGCAGGTCTGGGCGCCATCGCGCCTGGTACAGGTAGTAGCGGTCTTTCGGGAAGCCGGCGAGGTCGACGATGCCCGAGTACGAACTGCGTGCGTCGTAGTAGGGCGTCGGCTCGCCCAGGTAGTCGAAGCCGGTCCACACGAACTCGCCGGCGACGAAGGGATGGCGGTCGAGCGCGGCAAACACCTTGTCCGCACTGGAACCGAAATCCACCGCGTGCAGTTCGTACCCGCTGACCTGATGAATGGCGGAGTCGCCGCCGCGGCCATCGCGTACCGGCGCGCTGGTTTCCTTCGTCACCGGAAACAGATACACGCCGCGGCTGCTCAGCGCCGATGCGGTCTCGGTGCTGACGATGGCCTTGTCCGGGAAGGCGGCGTGGAAGGCGTCGTACTGCGGCTTCGTGCGGATGCGTTCGGTGCCTTCGAACTCGGGCGTGTCGCGGATGCCTTCGCCCTGGTAGTTCAGGCCGATCACGTCGAGCGCGCCCGGCAGCGGCATGTCGGGCTTGGCCCAGTTCATCGCGTTGATGGTGGGCCGGGTGGAGTCTTCCTCGCGCACGATAGCGTGCAACCGCTTCGCGATCGCGGCGCCTTCCTCACCCGTGTACTGCTCGCCCACCTCGTTGCCAACGCTCCACAACACGATGGACGGGTGGTTGCGGTCGCGGCGCAGCATCGCGCGCAGGTCCGGCTCGTGCCAGTCGGGGAAGATGAGGTGGAAATCCAGTGGCGTCTTCCTGCGTTCCCACGAATCGAAGACCTCGTCGATCACCAGCAGGCCCATGCGATCGGTGAGTTCCAGCAGTTCCGGTGCCGGTGGGTTGTGCGCCATGCGGATGGCGTTGGCGCCCATGTCGCGCAGGATCTGCAGCTGGCGTTCCGCCGCACGCACATTGAACGCCGCGCCGAGCGCGCCGAGATCGTGGTGGTTGTTCACGCCCCGGATGACAATGCGCTCGCCGTTGACGAGAAGGCCCTCGTTCGCATCGAAGCGGATCGACCGGATGCCGAACGGCGACTCCACACGATCCACGACGCGGCCATCGCGCGAGACGGTCGTGATGGCGACGTAGCGGTTGGGCTGCTGCGTCGGCGGTGGTCCCCACAGGCGCGGCCGGGCGAGCGTCGTGGATCCGGACACGGAGGCGCTGGCATTGGCCGCGATTCGCGTGTGTTCGTCGATGCGCGCGACGGCGCGGCCGGTCTTCGTGCCGTTGGCATCGAGCGCGAAGATCTCGGTAGCGACCGCCACGTCGGCGGCCTCCGACGATTCGTTGTCGAGGGATACATCGAGCGCGACCGCGGCGCGTTCCCTGGACACCTCCGGCGTCGTCACGCGCGTGCCCCACTGTGCGACGTGCACCGGATCGGTCTTCACCAGCCACACGTTGCGATACAGCCCCGCGCCCGGATACCAGCGTGCGGACTCGGGCGGGTTGTCCAGGCGGATCGCAAGCTGGTTGGACGTGCCGGGCACCACGTAGGGCGTGAGATCCACGCGCCAGCCGTTGTAGCCGTACGGCCAGCCGCCCGCCAGGCGACCGTTGATCCACACGGCCGCGTAGGACATCGCGCCGTCCACATCGAGGAAGACCTTGCGTCCCGCGTCGCTGGCGGCAATGTCCAGCGTGCGGCGATACCAGACCGGGCCCCAGGTCTGCAGGCGACCCATGCCGCCGTAAGGGCCATTCTTCAGGAAGGGGCCGGCGATGGCCCAGTCGTGCGGCAGCGTGACACGCTGCCAGGCGCCGTCGTCGAACGAGCCTTGCACGTAGTCGACGTCGGCGCCGGGATCACTGGCAGGTCGCACATGGCGCTTCGCGGGATCGCGAATCAGCGGATTGGCGGTGGGCAGGATCCACGGCTTCAGCACGCGCGCATCGCGTGCCTGTACCTTCGCGGCCTCGTCAGGCCTGGCGTCGGCATCCTTGCCGTCGGCGCTCTGCGTTACGTCGGGGCGCACGTCGTAGTCGAGACCGGTGACGCCAGCAGGATCGCCCTGGTGGAAGCGCCAACCGGTGTTGATGGAGATGCGTTCGCGCGGCGAGCCGATGGCGTGGCCCGGTGAAAGGGTGAGCCAGAACGCGAAGCACGTGACCGGTAACGTGGACAGCCAACCCCTTCGACGATGCGACACGCCCGCTCCTCGCTTTGAAGATGTCATCCCCGCAAAAAAACGGGGATCCAACCGTGGGGGCGGCATGGCATCGACGCTGCGCGCCCCTCATTCGACCGACGGACTACAACCGGTACGCCCGCTTCGGCGCCGCGTACGCCAGATCCACCGCGACGTCGGCGGCTTCGTCCTCGTCCATGCGGTGCTCCGCGACCAGCTTGGCCAGGAATGCGCAGTCGATGCGACGCGCGACGTCGTGCCGAGCGGGAATCGACAGGAACGCGCGCGTGTCGTCGTTGAAACCGATGGTGTTGTAGAAGCCGCCGCTGGCCAGCGTCTGCTCGCGGAATCGCCACATGCCCTCGGGTGCATCGTGGAACCACCATGCCGGGCCGAGGAACAGCGACGGGTAGTGGCCGGCAAGCGGTGCCAGTTCGCGCGAATAGGTGCTCTCGTCCAGCGTGAACAGGATCAGCGTCAGGCGCGGGTCGTTGCCGAAGCGGTCCAGCAGCGGCTTGAGCGCATGCACGTACTCGGTGCGCAGCGGGATGTCGGCGCCCTTGTCGCGACCGAAACGTTCGAACAGCCCCGCATTGTGGTTGCGGAAGCAGCCGGGGTGGATCTGCATGACCAGCCCGTCGTCCAGGCTCATCGCCGCCATCTCGGTCAGCACCTGCGCGCGGAACAGCTCTGCATCGGCCGGCGTGGCGACGCCGCGCACCACCTTGTCAAACAACCGCCGCACTTCGTCGGTGGACAGGTTCGCGGTGGCAGCGGTCGGATGACCGTGGTCGGTGGACGTGGCACCGTGCGCGGCGAAGAACGCGCGGCGCTTGCGATGTGCGCGCAGGTATCCGTCCCAGCTGTGGACGTCCTCGCCGGTGAGTTCGCCGAACTGCTGCAGCGCGTGCGGGAATTGTTCGTGTTCCGGGTCGACCACCGCATCCGGGCGATAGGCGGTGATCACGCGGCCGCTCCAGCCGCTGTCGCGGATGGCTGCGTGGTGCTCCAGCGGATCCAGCGGCGATTCGGTGGTTGCGATCAGTTCGATGTTGAAGCGTTCGAACAGTGCGCGCGGACGGAACTGCGGCGTCTGCAGCGCTTCAGTGATGCGGTCGTAGTACGCGTCCGAGGTCGTGGCATCCAGGCGCGTGCGCAGGCCGAACACGTCGTGGAAGACGTGGTTCAGCCACATCGACGAGGGTGTGCCACGGAACAGATGGAAGTTCGACGCGAACACACGCCAGGCCTCGCGCGGATCGACCTGCGCGCGCGAGCCGTCCGCGCGCGGAATGCCCAGCGCGTCGAGCGGCACGCCCTGGCTGTAGAGCATGCGGAACACGTAGTGGTCCGGCACGAGCAGCAGCTCGGTCGCGTTGGCGAACGGCGCGTTGCCGGCGAACCATGACGGGTCGGTATGGCCGTGCGGACTGACGATGGGCAGCGTCGCCACTTGCGCATACAGCCGTCGCGCGATGGCGCGCTGCACGGCATCGGATGGGAACAGGCGGTCTTCGTGGAGGTGCAGCGGAGTGCTCATGGGGAACTCGCGGGGGCGGGCGACGCAAGGGCGCCGCATCGATGGAAGAGGATGTCACGCCCGCGCGGGCGGGCGTGCGCGTTCGTCAGGATCATCGGCGGGGGCTCTCCGGCGGACCGAGATAGCTGGCGCGTACGGTACCGCGCACGATCTCGATGCGCTGGAACACGATGCCCGGATCGACGGCCCACAGCGTCAGCGTCTGGTTGCCGGCGCGGGCGCGGTGTCGCGACGTGGCGACCTGCACGCTGTCGCTGACCGCGCGTTCCCACGCGGGGAAATCGGGATGGCGCGGCGTCGGGTCGGCCTTCACCGTGATCAGTTGTGGCGCTTCGTCGCCGATGGCCACCGCGTAGCGCAGGCCGTCGCCGTGCTGCAGGTCGAGCGCGGGCGACGTCACCACGCGCACCTCGACCTCACCATCGCGATTGAGGTGGATCGGATATTCCAGTCGCGAAGCGCCGGCGTCGGGCAACCGGGTCGGCGCCGCCTCCGGCCAGACCGTCACGCCCGAGAGCGTGCGGCCCAGATTCGGGATCGTGCGCCATTCCATACCGGGCGCCGAAAGCGCGTGGGCGTGGTGTTCGGCCTCGATGGCGATCTGCCCGTCACTCTCGACGAAGCCGTGCGGCGCGACGGTGGGGGCGGGCATCGAAACCGGAACGCGCACGGCGACCTGTGTGCCGTCGCTGCCGCGCAGCGTGACGGTGCCCTCGTGCTCGCCGACGGGCACGGTGTCCCAGTCGACTGTGACCTGCAGCGTCCGCTCATCGGCAACCGTTCCGGACTGCGGTTGCACGTGCAGCCACGGCTGCTTCGTGGTGGTGGTGTAGCGAAGCGGTGCGCTGCCGCGATTGAAGACGATGATCCCGCGCGCGGTCGCCCCGATGGGATCGAGCGTCGGCAGCGCGGCCTTTCCATCCGCACCCGGCCACGCGCGGGTGTCGCCTTCCACCGCCACGCCGAGCGCGGCCTTCGCCGGCACCGTCGGAGTGGTAAGTTGCGGCATCACGTTGCGCTCGGGCTGTTGCCAGCCGGTATAGCCGATGCGCGGCTGCGACATCATGTGGATCCACTTGCCGCCCGCGATGTCCCGCTCGTAGACGCGCGCCAGTTCCGCATCGTGCTCGAACAGTTGCGTGGCCAGGTTCGCCTGCGCCAGTGCGGACGCATTGCGGCCCTGCGAGGCATACAACCGGTTGCGGCCGACGGCGATGTACATCGCGGTGAGGTTGGCGCTGGCGGTCACCGGGTACTCGACCAGCTGCCAGTACGCATCGCGATACGCGGCCGACAGCGCGGCACCGACCTTCTTGGCCTGCTCGACCAGCGATTGCCAGTCGGCGAGCACGCGCTGCGCCTCATTGAAGTTCACCAGGCTGAAGGTTTCCGGTGTCAGCAGTTCCGGCTTGCGGCGCGCGTTGTACTGCGTGTAACGCGTGAGCAGCTCGCCGATCTCCTGCGCATGTTCAGCGCCGAACTGCTGCGCGGCCCAGTCGGCGGGATAGTCCTGCAGGCGCTCGGGCGTGATCGCCTCCGGACGCCACGCCAGGTCCAGGAACAGCGAGATCGGGAACTCCATCGGCTTGAGGTCGCCCACATTGACGATCCACAGCCGGTCCGCGCCGAACGCGCGTGCGCGCTGCATCTGCTCCCAGGTGCGTTCGATCTGCACCGTGTTGATCCACTTGTAGTTGCGTGGACCGCCGACATAGTCGAAGTGGTAGTACACGCCATACCCGCCGCCGCGTGTTTCGCCGGGCTTCGGAAGACGACGCAGATTGCCCCAGTTGTCGTCGGCGAAGAGCAGGGTGACGTCGTCGGGGACCTGCATGCCGGCGTCGAAATAGTCCTGGACTTCCTTGTACAGCGCCCACACCTGCGGCGTCTTCGCCAGCGGCTTGTGGGTTAGCTCGGCGAGGATGTTGCGCTGGTCGCGCACGATGGTCTGCAGCAGATCGATGGCGGTGCCCTGCGTCATCGGCTCGTCGCCATCGCCGCGCATGCCCAGCGTCACCACGCTTTCGTGGTCGCCCATCCGAGCGATGCCTTCACGCCAGAAGGCGCGCAGCGTGTCGGCGTTCTTCGTGTAGTCCCAGGGGCCCTTGCCGTGGCGCTCCCACTCCACGTGCGCGCGCATCATGGGTTCGTGATGGCTGGTGCCGATGACCACGCCGTACTCGTCGGCCAGCGCGGGATTGCGCGGGTCGTCGTCGGCGAAGGCGCGGCCCCACATCGCCGGCCACAGGTAGTTGCCCTTCAGGCGCAGGATCAGCTGGAAGACACGTTCGTAGAACTGGTGATTCGGTCCGCCGTAGGTCGCCTTGATCCAGCCGCCCAGCGCGGGGTCCTCGTCGTTGAGGAAGATGCCCCGGTAGCGAGCTTCCGGCGCATCGACGAAGCGGCCTGGCGCCACATGCAGCGAGGTCCGGCGCGGCACCGGCACATCGGCCCACCACGTCCACGGAGACACGCCCATGCGCCGAGAGAGTTCGTACACGCCGAAGACCGTGCCGCGCTTGTCAGCGCCCGCGATCAGGAGTGCGCGATCGATGCCGGGCTCCGGACGTTCGACGACCTGGATCAGGTGCGCTTCCCAGCGCCCGGCCACGTTGCGCGTATCGATGCGCTTCTCGCGCACGATGCGGTCCACGCGTGGGCTGTGGCCCAGCGTGCCGACGATGATCGCCGTGCGAGCGGTGGACGCTCCGGTGGAGAAGACCGCGTCGTGGCCCGACAGCGCGCTGAGGTCGCCCTGCAGGTCGCGCGCGGCGCGCACCACGCCGGGGAAGTCGTGTCCATCGGCAAGCACGCCGAGCGGAGTGCCATCGTCGATCAGGGCCAGCGCGCCACTCACCGCGCGTTCGCACACGGCGGCGGGCCGCGCGCAGTCGTCCGCCGCATGTACCTGCGCGCTCGCCAGCAGCGTGAGCGCCGCGAGGGCGGCGCGCAGCGAAGTCACGGTGTGGTCGCGGCAGCGCCGCCCACGCCACGCATGTAACCGCGCAGCCACGCCAGCGCCGGACGCTCGCTGCCGTCCTTGCGCACCAGGTTCGCGCGCTGCTTGGTGCGCCACATGCCCGGACGGTACCCCCACAGCGTCACGCCCTTCACCGCCGGGTGCTCCCAGAACACCGGGAAGATGCGCTGGTAGTCCGCGACCTGCTGTGCGTCGTTGGCGCCGTCGATGTCGAGCTCGGTCACGTAGATCGGCAGGCCGGTCTGCGCCAGCGAGTCCAGGTTGGCCTTGTGTACCGACATCGGCACGTCGGCCGTTGTCTCGAACGAATGGGCCTGCACGCCGATGCCATCGACCAGGTGGTCCTTCTGCAACAGCTCGATGATCTCGCGGTAACGCTTCGTGTTCTCGGGCTTGTTGGTGATGTTGTAGTCGTTGATCAGCAGCTTCGCGTGCGGGAAGTGCTGGCGCGCCAGCTTGTAGGACGTGACGATCCAGTCCCAGCCGGTGGCGCCGGCGCCGCCGAGCGCTTCGATGTAGTTGCCGCCGCCTTCGTCGTCCTTGCTCGGCGGATCGTTGAGCGGCTCGTTCACGACCTCGACGAAGTCCAGGTCCGGGTAGCGCTGGGCGACCGCGGCGAACCACTCCTCGATCTCTTCGCGCTGCTCGTTGACCGGCAGCTTCTCCATCCATTCCGGCTGCTGGTTGCCCCAGACCATCACATGCATATGGAACGGGAAACCGTGGTCCCTGGCGAATTTGTACGCCGCGTCCAGGCCGGTCCAGTCCATGCGGTCGCGTACCGCCTCGACTTCGCCCCACTTGCCGGCGTTCTCGGGCGAGACCTTGTTGAAGTACGTGTCGAAATCGCGGATCTGCGTGGGGCTGTGCACGCTGCCGAGGAACTTGGGTTGGCCGGCGGCGAGCGGCGCCGTCTGCGCGTTGGCGAGCAGCGGCGATGCAGCGAGCAGCGCGGTGCACAGGATCTTGCGGGTGGTGTTCATTCCGTCCCTCCTACGGATGGTGGTCATGCCGCCCGCGGGCCGTTGAAGGCCGCCGGCTGCAGTCTGGGTGCGAGCAGGTGCACGACCGCGAGCGCGATCAGATAGGCGCAACCTGCGATCAGGAAGATGCGTGCGTAGCTGCCGGTGGATTCGAGCTGCGCACCGGTGAAGACCGACATCAGCATGCCGCCCACCGCGCCGGCGAAACCGCCGATGCCCACCACCGACGCGACCGCGTGGCGCGGGAACATGTCCGACGGCAGCGTGAACACGTTGGCCGACCAGCCCTGGTGGCCCGCCATGGCCAGGCCGATCAGCGCCACCGCGATCCACAGGTTGTCGACCTGTGTCACCAGTACGATCGGCGCGACACACAGCGCGCAGGTCAACATCGCGCCCTTGCGCGCACGGTTGACGTCCCAGCCCAGGCGCATGAAGCGCCCGGCCAGCCAGCCGCCGGCGATGCTGCCGACGTCGGCCATCAGGTAGACGACGATCATCGGCAGGCCGATCGTGCTCAACGACAGCTTGTATTCCGATGCCAGGAACTTGCCCAGCCAGAACAGGAACAGCCACCAGACCGGATCGGTGATGAACTTCGCGGCGACGAACGCCCAGGCCTGGCGATGGCGCAGCAACTGCAGCCACGGCACTTTCACGTTCGGTTCCGGCGGGTCGCTGCGGATATGCGCGAGCTCCGCGGCCGACAGCTTCGGCTGCTGGTCGGGCGTGCGGTACGTGAGCAACCAGCCCACCAGCCACGTCGCGCTGAGTACGCCGGTGAACAGGAAGGCAGCCTGCCATCCCCACGTCGCCGCGATGATCGGCACCAGCAGCGGCGCGAGCACGGCGCCCACGTTGGAGCCGGCGTTGAACACGCCCACCGCCAATGCGCGTTCGCGCCGCGGGAACCATTCGGCGACCGTCTTGATGGCCGCGGGGAAGTTGCCCGCTTCGCCCAGCCCCAGCGCGAAGCGCGCCGCGGCAAAACCGATCACGCTGCCGGCCAGCGCGTGCGCCATCGCAGCCACGCTCCACACGCTGATGGCGATGGCATAGCCGACGCGCGTGCCGAAGCGGTCGATGATCGCGCCCGCGCAGAGCAGGCCGATGGCATAGGCGGCCTGGAACGCAGTGACGATGTAGCCGTACTCGATCTCGTTCCAGCCGATCTCCGATTGCAGGAACGGCGCGAGCACTCCCAGCACCTGGCGATCGACGTAGTTGATGGTCGTCGCCGCCAGCAGCATCGCGCACACGCGCCACCGGTAATTGCCCACGCGCGTCGCGGGCGCGGAAGTTCCATCGATACGGTCCGACCCACTCATTCGCGGCGATCCCGCGCGTGGTCTGCGATGCACATCCCCATGTTCCCCTACCTGTACGCCTGCGGGCACCAAAAGTGATAGCGCTATCATTAGCACGCGCGAACTGGACGCGTCACGCGCTACGAATCCGCGCGCGATTGCAAGAGGCAAGAGACACGTCCCGGCCAAAATCTTTTGCTGCAAAGCAGCATAGGCCCGGTGAAATCCAGCGGAATTTCATGTTGCTCCGCAGCGTGCGGCAAGAATGGTGGTAGCGCTACCATCCGGTCCCACTGCTTCATGGGTCATTGCGTCACCTGCGTCATCCGCGTCATCCACCACAAAAAGCCAGCCGGCCGCTGCAGGGTTTCCAGCGTCCGGATTCACCAGAAACGGGAGGGGAGTACGGTGCAACACCAAGTCAAGAGAACGACGTTGTCGCGCGCATTGGGTCTTGTGCTGCTGGGCATGGCCAGCAGTGCCGCGATGGCGCAGCAGGCGCAGACGGAGCAGGCCACGCAGCAGGAAGCGAACACGGCCGGACAGGCCCAGGCGCCGGCACAAGGGGATGCGGCCAACCAGTCGGTGACCGACCTGGACCGCGTGGTCGCCACGGGCTTCCGCCAGAGCCTGGAGTACTCCACGCAGGCCAAGCGCGATTCCACCGGTTTCACCGATTCGATCTTCGCCGAGGACATCGGCAAGTTCCCGGACATGAACATCGCCGAGTCGCTGGCGCGCATTCCGGGCATCCAGCTCAACCGTGACGTCAACGGCGAAGGCCTCAACGTCGCCATCCGCGGCCTGCCCAGCAGCTTCACCAAGACCACCATCAACGGTGCGTCGGTTGCCACGGCCTCGATCGGCCTGGACGCGACCAACCAGAACCGCGAAGTCGACCTGAACCTGTTCCCGACCGAGTTCTTCAGTCAGGTCAAGGTGTACAAGTCGCCGACTGCCGCGCTTCCTGAAGGTGGCGCGGCCGGCGTGGTCGACATGCGCAACGTGCGTCCGTTCGACAGCGGCAAGACCCAGGTCACCTACACGCTGGAAGCCGGCTACAACGACATCGCCGACAAGGTCGCCCCGCGCGGCACGGTGATCGGCTCCTGGGTCAACGACGAAGGCACCTTCGGCGTGCTGGGCGGCATCACCTCCACGCGCGGCCACATCGGCGTGGAAGGCTACGAGACCGTCGGCTGGACCAACCCGAACCTGACCAACGCCCAGTGCGGCAACGGCGGCGCGGCGGCGGGCTTCCCGGCGCTGGGCCAGCCCTGCAACGTCACCGGCGGCAACGGCTGGCGCATCCCGGACACGGTGCCGAACAACGCCTCGACCATCGCCGCCGGCCTGACGCCGGGCCAGACGATCGACGCGGCGCTGCTGCAGCAGCTCAACCCGGGCCTGACGACCGCGCAGATCGGCGAAGCGCTGATCCCGCGCCTCGGCCGTCCGGTGCACATGTCCGGCGATCGCGACCGTGATTCGTTCCTGGGCTCGGTGCAGTGGCGCCCGAACGAAAACATCGACATGTACATGGACGTCCTGTACACGAAGGCCAAGCGCACCAACGACCGCATCGACATGAATCTGATCGGTCGCAACGGCGGCATGATCCCGATCGACATGCAGCTGGACGCGAACAACGTGGTCACCAGCGCCACGTTCACGAACGCGCAGTTCTTCCTCGAAGCCCGTCCGTACACCGAAGACGTGCAGTACTGGCAGGTCACGCCGGGCGGCACGTTCTACTTCGACGAGGACGTCAAGCTCGACGTGCAGGGCAGCTACAGCCGCAGCTGGATGCGTCGCGACTCGCCGACCATCCTGTTCAACTCGCCGTTCACCACGCTGCAGTACACCAACAACGGCGACGTCCCGAGCTGGACCACCGACCTGGATCTGAACGATCCGAACCTCGGCTGGACCTGGACCGGCGGTCGCGTGTGGGCGCAGAACGAAAAGCGCGTCACCGAGACCAAGGGCCTGAACGCCAGCCTGCAGCTGGGCGACGATCGCAACAATGTCACCTTCGGCGTCGCGTGGGACACGAACTACCGCACCATCGTCGGCTTCGGCGACACCGGCACCAACTGGCAGCCGTACGCGCTCGCGCAGGTTCCCAGCTCGGCGCTGCCGAACTACATCACGCCGGGCCCGTTCGGCTTCGTGACCGTGGACTTCGACCGCTTCATGCGCGACACCAACTACGCCTACTACCGCGATACGGCGGGTGAGGCCAACGGTGCCAACACCGGTGCTCCGACCGGTGGCTTCGACGAGGCCAACACCGCCGCGTTCGTCATGATCAACGGCGAGTCGGAAGTGTGGCACCGCAACATGCGCTACAACATGGGCGTGCGTTACGCGTCGACCGACCAGGACATCAGCGGCCCGGTCACCATCAACGGCGTGCGCAACTGGCAGACGCTGACCGGCGACTATGCCGAATGGCTGCCGTCGTTCAGCGCGGCATGGGACGTGGCCAAGGACGTCGTGCTGCGCACGTCGGCCTCGCGCACCATGACCCGCCCGAACCCGAGCTCCATGCTGCCGGCCACCACCTTCACCGACATCTCGGCGCAGGTGGCCAACCAGGGCAACCCGGACCTGACCCCGTACATCTCCACCAACTTCGACATCGGTGGCGAGTGGTACACGGGCGGTGAGGGCTTCGTCGGCCTGACCCTGTTCAACAAGCGCATCGAGGGTTACACCTACCAGGGTGTCACCACGCGTCCGTTCACCGACCTGGGCATTCCGTTCGATAGCCTGCTCGCCTCGCAGCAGCAGGCGATCAACTCGCGCGGCGGCCCGGACGTGGCGACCGTGAACGTGCAGCAGCAGGTCAACGCCGATGCCGAGCTCGAGATCCGCGGCTGGGAACTGATCTGGGTGCAGCCGCTGGGCATGGTGCTCGATGGCCTGGGCTTCATGGCCAACTACTCCAAGCTCGACATCAGCACGATCGGCAAGGACGCGAAGGCACTGGCCGGCAACGTCTACGGCGTGGCGCCCAGCATGTGGAACGCCACCGTGTACTGGGAGAACGACGTCGCCCAGGCGCGCCTGTCGTACAACTGGCAGGAAGGCGCCGTCGGCACCGGTCCGAACCAGCAGGGCATTCCGTTCGCGCAGATCTACGGCGAAGACCGTGGCCAGCTCGACCTGTCGACGAGCTACACGCTCGCCAACGTCTGGTCCAAGCCGCAGATCTACTTCAACGTGACCAACATCCTCGGCGAGGAGCGTCGCTCCTTCTTCGCCTACGACAACGCGGTCAACGACATGTACGATCCGGGCACCACGTACACCGTCGGCGTTCGCGGCACGTTCTGATCCAGCGCGCGTGATCCAACAGCGGTAACCTGCGGCCCGTTCGGTGGAAACACCGGGCGGGCCGTACTACTTGGGCCCCGCGATGGCAGGGCTCCCGAATCTGACGCCGGGGCACATGAACAGCACTTCCGAAACGTTGTCGGTCACCGAGAAGGTCGGGTACAGCCTCGGCGATCTCGCCGCGAACCTGATCTTCCAGACGCTGGTCACCTTCCTGGCGTTCTTCTACACGGACGTTTACCGCATTCCCGCCGGCACCGCCGCGACGATCATCCTCATCGTCGGCATGCTCGGCGCCTTCGTCTTCACGCCGATCATCGGCTTCGCCGCGGACCGCACCAGCACGCGCTGGGGCAAGTTCCGGCCGTGGATCCTGTGGACCGCGATTCCCTTCGGCGTGTTCTCGCTGCTGGCCTTCAGCACGCCGGACCTGGGGCCCAAGGCCAAGGTCGCCTATGCCTTCGCGACCTACACCCTGCTGGTGCTGGTCTACGCGGCCAACAACCTGCCGTACTCGGCGCTCAGTGGCGTGCTGACCGGCAGCATGGCCCAGCGCAACAGCCTGTCGGCGTACCGCTTCGTCGCGGTGATGGTGGCGCAGTTCATCATCCAGGCGCTGCTGCTGCCGCTGGTGCTGATCCTGGGAGACGGCGACAAGGTGCGCGGGTTCCACAACACGATGATGCTGTTCGCCATCGTCGGCACGGTGTTCTTCCTGATCACCTTCTTCACCACGAAGGAGCGCATCGTTCCCGCGCCGGAGCAGAAGTCGACCGTCGCGCAGGACCTGGGCGATCTGTCCAGGAACCGCCCGTGGGTGGTGATGCTGCTGCTGACGATCCTGGTGTTCGTCACGCTGGCCCTGAAGGGCGGCATGTACGTGTACTACTTCAAGTACTACCTGAGCGAGCCGCACCTGGCGGGCTTCCTCGACCAGGTGGGCTTCAACGGCTTCATCGCCGGGCTCAACTCGGTGCTCACCAGCGCCGGACTGACCGAGTTCCAGTGGCCGAAGGACGCACCCACTTCGGCGCTCAGCCTGTTCAATGCCGGCGGCATCATCTTCATGATCATCGGCATCGGCTTCTCCAAGCGCTTGGCCGACCGCTTCGGCAAGCGCGATGTGTTCGGCGGCGCGCTGCTGGTGTCCACGCTGTTCATGCTGGCGTTCTACGTGTTCCCGCCGCAGGCGACGTGGGTGGTGTTCGTCTCGCAGATCCTGCACGGCTTCTTCTACGGCATCACCATCCCGCTGCTGTGGGCGATGATCGCCGACGTGGCCGACTACTCGGAGTGGAAGAACCACCGTCGCGCCACCGCGATCATCTTCTCGGCGATGCTGTGCGGCCTGAAGATCGGCCTCAGTGTCGGCGGCGCATCGGTGGCCGGCATCCTTGCCTACTACGGCTACGAGCCCGGAGCCGCCGCGCAGGCGTCGCAGACCGTCGACGGCATCCGCCTGGCGGTGAGCGTGTACGCCTCGATCCCCTTCCTGCTCTGCGTGGTGCTGTTGTTCCTGTACGAGATCAACAAGACGATGGAGTCGCGCATCGAGCATGAGCTGAACACGCGCCGCCTGCAGGCGAGCGCCGCCAGCGCCTGAGCCCCCACGACGAGTACTGCCGCCATGTCCGATCCCTCCGACACCACCGACCTCAAGACGCTCGCCGAACGCGCCGTCTCGCAGCCACTGGTCACGCACATCTACACGGCCGATCCGTCGGCGCATGTGTTCGAGGGCAAGGTCTACATCTATCCCTCGCACGACATCGAGGCTGGCATCCCGTTCAACGACCTGGGCGACCACTTCGGCATGGAGGACTACCACGTCCTGCGCATGGATTCGCCGCAGGGCGAGGCCATCGACTGCGGCGTCGCGCTGCACGTGAAGGACGTGCCGTGGGCGCAGCGCCAGATGTGGGCGCCCGACGCGGCGGAGAAGGACGGTAAGTACTACCTGTACTTCCCGGCCAAGCGCGCGGACGGCATCTTCCAGATCGGCGTCGCCGTGGGCGATCGCCCCGAAGGCCCGTTCACGCCGCAACCGGACGCCATCCGCGGCAGCTACTCGATCGATCCGGCCGTGTTCGCCGATGACGATGGCGCGTACTACATGTACTTCGGCGGTTTGTGGGGCGGCCAGCTGCAGCAGTATCGCGACAACGCGCACGACGCGTCGCACGCCGAGCCCGCCGACGACGCGCCCGCGCTGGGCCCGAAGATCGCGCGCCTGACGGCCGACATGAGGGAATTCGCCGAAGCGCCGCGCGAAGTGCTCATCCTCGACGACAACGGCGAGGTGCTGCGCGCAGGCGATCACGACCGCCGCTTCTTCGAAGCCTCGTGGCTGCACAAGTTCAACGGCCGCTACTACTTCTCGTACTCGACCGGCAACACGCATTACCTGTGCTACGCGGTGGGCGACAGCCCGTACGGGCCGTTCACCTACCAGGGTCGAATCCTAACGCCCGTCGTTGGCTGGACCACGCACCACTCGATCTGCGCGTTCGACAACCAGTGGTACCTGTTCTATCACGACTCCATCCTGTCGGGCGGCGTGACGCACCTGCGTTCGATCAAGGTGACGCCGCTGCAGCACGACGCGGACGGCCGCATCGTCACGATCGATCCCTATGGCAAGTGACGCAACGGCGCCGCTCGCACCGGGCCCGCTGCTCACGCTGACCCACGGTACGCTAGCGGTCGATGTCGCGCCGCAGGCCGGCGGTCGGCTTGCGCAGATCCGTCGCGGCGGAACGCCGCTGCTGGTCGATCACGCGGCCGCATCCGATGCCGCGATCGCGTGGGGCAGTTATCCGATGGTGCCGTGGGCCGGGCGCATTCGCCATGGCCGGTTCGTGCTGGATGGAGTGGCGCACGTGCTGCCGGCCAATCTGGGCGACCATGCCATCCATGGCGTGGGCTTCGTGCTGCCGTGGACGGTCGTGACGCAGGGCGACGCGCACGTCGATCTGTCCCTGACGTTGCCCGAAGACGCACGCTGGCCGTTCGGCGGAACCGCGCGCCAGCGCCTCGAACTGAACGCCGACGCATTGCGCATGACGCTGTCGGTCACGGCCGGCGCGCGTGCGATGCCGGCCAGCCTGGGCTGGCATCCATGGTTCCGGAAGCCCGAACGCCTGGACTTCTCGCCCGGCGCGATGTATCCGCGCGATCGCGATGGCATTGCGGTGCGCCCGCTGGTGGCACCCAACCGCGGGCCGTGGGACGACTGCTTCGTCAACCGACAACAGGTGATGATGCGCGCCGGCGGTGCGCGCATCCGTTTGACGTCCGACTGCGACCACTGGGTCGTGTTCGACGAGCCCGAACACGCCACCTGCATCGAACCGCAGAGCGGCCCGCCGGATGCGTTCAACCTGGCGCCGGTACTGCTGTCACCGGGCGAAACGCTGGAACGCTGGTTCCTGATGGAGTGGGTGTCATCGCGGTGACGTCCGACAGCGCGTGACGCGCTGACTGACCCGCAGTAGCACGCGCGGACGCATCGCCGGTCCCGGCACGTCCGGGGCCGGGCATTTGCGCGTCTGTGATCCCCACCCACTATCCTGTGTGTGCCGCGACCTGCCGCGACGCAACTGTCCGAGCCCATGATCGAACGCAGCGAACAGGCTGACGCCCTCATCGGCGAACTGCAGCGCCAGGGTGCCGGTCGTCTGACCATCTTCCTTGGCGCTGCGCCGGGCGTGGGCAAGACCTACACCATGCTCAGCCGCGCGCGCGAACTGCAGCGTCGCGGGCTCGACGTGGTGGTCGGTATCGCCGAGACGCATGGACGCAGCGAGACGGCGGCGCTGCTGGAAGGGCTGGAGGTGCTGCCGCGCAGGCGCATCGACTACGCACCCGCGAATGGGCCAAGCCACTCCCTCGAGGAGCTCGACCTGGATGCCCTGCTCGCGCGCAAACCCGCGCTGGCGCTGGTGGACGAGCTCGCCCACCGCAACGTGCCGGGCAGTCGTCACGAGCGGCGCTGGCAGGACGTGGTCGAACTGCTCGACGCCGGAATCGACGTCTACACCACGATCAACATCCAGCACCTGGAAAGCCTCAATGACGTGGTCCATCGCATCACCGGCGTGCGCGTCAGCGAGACCGTGCCCGATGCGGTGTTCGACCGTCTGCGCGACATCGTGCTGGTGGACCTTCCACCGCGCGAACTGATCGAGCGCCTGCAGCAGGGCAAGGTCTACGTGCCGGAGCAGGCGGCGCACGCATTGCAGGCCTTCTTCTCGCCCAGCAACCTCACGGCGCTGCGCGAACTGGCGATGCAGACCGCGGCCGACCGCGTCGACAGCGATCTGCGCGAGGTGCAGACGGCACGCGGGCTGCCTGGCATGGCCTTGCGTCGCGGCGTGATGGTGGCGATCGACGGCCGCGGACAGTCCGAATACCTCGTGCGCGTGGCCCGACGCATCGCCGAACGACGCGACGCCCCCTGGACGGTCGTCACGGTGCAGACCGCCGACGCGGTGGACGAGCCGCGCCAGCGCGAGCTGGACCGAGCCTTCGCGCTGGCGCGCAGGCTGGGCGGCGACACCGTGGTCGTCCACGGCAACAGCATCGTCGACGCGCTGCTCGATCACGGTGCGCGTTCGGGTGCGAACACCATCGTGCTGGGGCGCACGCGCGAGCGTCCCGTCGCGCGCATGTTCAACCGCACGCTGACCCAGCAGCTCATCCAGCGAGGCGCGCACTACGAACTGACCATCGTCAGCACGCCGGAGGCGCGGGCGCGCGCACGGCGCTCGTGGCGGCAGTTCGGCGGATTCCTCACCCGCAGCGACGCGGCACTGGCGGTGATCGCCGCCGCGGCAGCGACTGCCGTGGCGTGGGCCGCCGACCGCTGGATCGCGCTGGACGACCTGTCGCTGGTGTTCATCGTCGCAGTGGTGCTGGTCGCCGCGCGCACGCGCATGGCCGCGGCGGTCATCGCGGCGGTCCTGTGCTTCCTGGCTTACAACTTCTTCTTCATCGAGCCCCGCTTCACGTTGATGATCGGCGCACGCCAGGGCGTGACCACCGTGGTGCTGTTCCTCATCGCCGCGCTGGTGGCCGGGCGCCTGGCCTCCAAGTTGCGCATGCAGGTGCTCGCCTTGCGCGCCGCCAATGCGCAGGCCACGGCATTGCAGACGCTGGGGCGACAGCTGGCTGCCGCGGCGGACCAGGAGCAGGTGATGCACGCGGGCCGCGATGCCTTGCGGCGCGCGCTGGACGCGGACGTGACGATCCAGGCCGGCGCCCACCGCCTGCACGTCGAGGCACTGGGCGAGATGGACCGCGCGGCCGCGGACTGGGCCATGCGTCATCGCCAACCGGCGGGCCGCTACACCGATACGCTGGCCGCATCGGCGTGGTGGTTCCTTCCGCTCGCGCTGGGCGATCG
Organism: Lysobacter stagni; assembly: GCF_030053425.1. Classification (NCBI taxonomy): domain Bacteria; kingdom Pseudomonadati; phylum Pseudomonadota; class Gammaproteobacteria; order Lysobacterales; family Lysobacteraceae; genus Lysobacter; species Lysobacter stagni. The sequence continues at coordinate 1,330,424 of NZ_JASGBI010000001.1, forward strand.
CGACACCGGTGTGCTTGGCCTGCGCCTGCCGCAGCCGCATCGCATCGGCGACGAGCAGCGGCGGTTGGCCGAGGCCATGGCCGAGGACATCGCGCAGGCACTGGTGCGTACGCGGCTGGTGGCGGATCTGGAGGATGCCCGCGTGAACAACGAGACCGAGCGCCTGCGCTCGGCGTTGCTGTCGTCGGTGTCGCACGACCTGCGTTCGCCGCTGGCGTCGATCATCGGCTCGGCGAGCAGCCTGGAGCATTACTTCGACGCGATGGACGCACAGGACCGGCAAAGCCTGCTGGAGACCATCCGCATCGAAGGCGAGCGCCTGGACCGTTACATCCAGAACCTGCTGGACATGACACGGCTGGGGCATGGCGGCCTCACGCTCAACCGCGACTGGATCGGCACCGACGAGCTGATCGGCTCGGCGGTGTCGCGCCTGAAGCGGTACGAGCCCAATGCGCGTTTCGACGTGACGGTCGAACCGGACCTCGCGCCGATATGGGTGCATCCGGCGCTGGTGGAACAGGCGCTGTTCAACGTGCTGGAGAACGCCGCGAAGTTCTCGCCGCCGGGAGAAGCCGTGGCCGTGGATGCCCGACAGGTCGACGGCCAGTTGCGCATCGATGTGCGCGACCGCGGCCCGGGCATTCCCGAGGACGAGCGCCGCCGCATCTTCGACATGTTCTACAGCGTGGAGCGCGGCGATCGTGGCAGGCAGGGCACGGGCCTGGGGCTGGCGATCACGCAGGGCATGATCGGTGCCCACGGCGGACACGTCGAAGCCTTGCCGGGTCCGGACGGTGTGGGCACCACGGTGCGCATCACGCTGCCGCGGATCGAACCCTGACCTGCCAGAATGCGGGCACCCGGACGCACGCCGCTGCCATGACCGACCGCCCGACCTCCACCGCCGCCGCACCACCGCCGCGCGTTCTGGTGATCGACGACGAACCGCAGATACGCCGGTTCCTCGAGATCAGCCTGCGTGCTCAGGGCTACGCGGTGGAGTCGGCGGAGACCGGCCAGGAAGGGCTGGAGGCGCTGGCCGCGCACGGCGCGGATCTGGTGATCCTGGACCTGGGCTTGCCCGATCGCGATGGGCAGGCGGTGCTGCGCGAACTGCGGCAATGGTCGGCGGTGCCGGTGATCCTGTTGACGGTGCGCTCGCACGAAGCGGAAAAGGTGGCGGGCCTGGACGCGGGCGCGAACGACTATGTCACCAAGCCATTCGGCGCGCAGGAGCTGATGGCGCGCGTACGTGCGCTGCTGCGATCGCGCATCGCGGGCAGTGACGAGGCCGCGCCGCTTTACGACGACGGACATCTGCACGTGGACCTCGTGCGACGCGAAGTCCGCCTGGACGGCGAGCCGGTGGTGCTGGCGCGCAAGGAATACGCGCTGCTTGCGTTGCTGCTGCAGCACGCGGGCCGCGTGGTGACGCAGCCGCAGATCCTGCGCGAACTATGGGGTCCCGCGCACCAGGACGACACGCACTACCTGCGCGTGCTGGTCGGCAAACTGCGCCACAAGCTCGACGACGACGCGGCGCGGCCGCGCTACATCGCCACCGAACCCGGTGTAGGCCTGAAGTTCATCGGCCGCGACGACTGAGCCTGTCAGCGCTTCCGGTCGCCGCGATCGCCCTGGCCGGGCTTCACCGTCGTGGACGCCTCACGCTTGCGGTCCTGGGAGAGCGAACGGCTCACGTCGTCGGATTCCTTGAAGCGGCCCTTCTCGTCGCGGCGGACGTAACGCTTGTCGCCGTGGGGGGATATCAGCTCGCGCTTGCTGGACGACATGGCATTGCCTCGCATCGGTCGGGGATGTCCCCCAGGATTCTCGATGCGACGAGGTAAACGCAGGCGAACGCCCGCGTTAACGATGCGTGGTCGTGTCGGTGCGCGATGACGAAGCGTTCACCACGAGCGCACGTTTCGCATGCGCGCGTGCGATCAGCGCGTTGAGGGTGCAGCGGTTGCGCGCTTGCGGTAGACGACAATGATGACCAGGTCGTCCTTGCCGATCTGCGCGAGTGCGTGCGTGCTGCCGTCGCGGGTCAGGATGGCGTCGCCCGGGCCCACGTCGCGACGCTGTCCGTCGAGTGTCAGCTCGCCCCGGCCGGACAGCACGTAATAGATCTCGTCCTTGTCGTTGCGATGCTCGCCGATCGTCGCACCCGGATGCAGTGCGCGCTGGCGGAAGACGATGTCGAAACCCTCGGCGTCCTCGAAGAACGGGTAGGCCGTGGTGGTGCCTTTGCCTTCGTGGGGACCGGGCTGCTGCACCGCGATATCGCGCGCCTGTTCAACGTAGGAATCACGACGCGGTTCGCCTGCGTGCGCGGTTGCGCACGCAATGGCGAGCAGGAAGCAGGTGGCGATGCGAATCATGGCGTTCGTCCTCCTCTGCCCGGTGTCAGCGCCTCCCCTGCAAGCAGGGGAGGGGCACGCTCCTCAGCGCGCCAGCCAGCCGCCGTCGACCGGCAGCACCGCGCCGTTGACGTAGTCCGATGCGCTCGACGACAGGAACACCGCCGCGCCGCCCAGGTCGGCCGGCGTGCCCCAGCGTGCGGCGGGAATGCGGCCGAGGATCTCCGCACTGCGCTGCTCGTCGGCGCGCAGTTGCGCGGTGTTGTCGGTGGCCATGTAGCCCGGCGCGATCGCGTTGATGTTGATGCCCTTGCTGGCCCATTCGTTGGCGAGCAGGCGCGTGATGCCGGCGATGCCGCTCTTGCTGGCGGTGTACGACGGCACGCGGATGCCGCCCTGGAAGGACAGCATCGAGGCGATGTTGATGATCTTGCCGCGACCCTGGCCGATCATGTGGCGGCCGGCGGCCTGGGCCATGAAGAACGCGCCCTTGATGTTCACGTTCATCACGTCGTCCCAGTCCTTCTCGGAGAAGTCGACGGCATCGGCGCGACGGATCAGGCCCGCGTTGTTGACCAGGATGTCCAGTCCGCCCAGGCCGTCGACCGTTTCGCGCACGATGCGCTCCACCGGTTCGACGCTCGACAGGTTGGCTTCGATGGACACGAAGCGGCGACCGAGCGCGAGCACTTTCTGTTCGGTCTCCGTCGGCGGCGCGATGCCGGCGGCGGCGATGTCCGCGCCGGCTTCGGCCAGCGCGAGGGCGATGCCCTGGCCCAGGCCCGTGTTGGCGCCGGTGACCAGCGCGACCTTGCCTTCGAGACTGAACGGATTGGCCATGAACGCTTTCCCCTTGATGTGAGTGTCGTGCCCGGGACCGTTCGTCCCGAGCGTAGCGAAGCGAAGTCGAAGGACCATCGGCCTCGTCCATCCTTCGAATGCGGCGCGGTGCGCCTGCGCTCGGGGCGAACGAAGCGGGCGCGGCCTTATTTCAACTGACAGATATCCAGCTGGTTCATGTCGGTGTAGTCCAGGTTCTCGCCGCCCATGGCCCAGATGAAGCAGTAGTTCTTCGTGCCCGAGCCCATGTGGATGGACCACGGCGGCGACACGACGGCTTCGTCGTTGGCGATGACGAGGTGGCGCATGTCCGCCGGATCGCCCATGAAGTGCATGACGCGCTGGTCGCCGAGATCGAAGTAGAAGTACACCTCGGAGCGGCGGTCGTGCAGGTGCGGCGGCATGGTGTTCCACACGCTGCCCGGCTTGAGGATGGTCAGGCCCAGCAGCAGCTGGCAGGACTTCACCGTGGCCGGGACGATGTACTGGTAGATCGTGCGTTCGTTCGACGTCTCCAGCGCGCCGCGCTCGAGCGGAACGGCCTGGGAGATCGAGATGTGCTTCGCCTCGTAGCGCGCATGCGCCGGCGTGGAGGCGAGGTAGAACTTCGCCGGGTTGGCGGCGTCGTTCGACGCGAACTGCACTTCGCTGCCCATCGGCACGTACAGGCCGTCCTTGGGTTCGAGCGTGAAGGCGGTGCCATCGACCGTGACCGTGCCCGTTCCGGCGCCGACGTTGACGACGCCCAGCTCACGGCGCTCCAGGAACGGCTTGCCCGCGGCCGAGGCCGGCTCGGTCTGCTGCGGCAGCGACACCGGTGCGGTCGTCGGCGCGGCGCCGCCGATCACGAAGCGCTCGTTGTGGGAGTAGTTGAGGACCACCTGGCCCGGCACGAACAGGCCGTCGATGAGGTAGCGCTCGCGCAGCTGGTCGTTGCTGGCGCCGGCCATCATGTCCGGGTGGGTGGCGTGGTAGGTCTTGCGGAACATGGGCCTCTCCGGTCGTTCGGGCCGGCGCAAACGCGCGCGCGGCGGGTGATGTCGGGATGATAGCCGGGTTTTGGTAACCGGTGTCAAAGATGCTCTGCCGTGTTGCGCTTCCCTTCTTCCCGCGCGGGAGAAGGTGCCCGAAGGGCGGAAGAGGGGGCGCGCGAAGCGCGTGCTTGATCGTCGCCGTACCCTCTCCCTGGCCGCCTTCGGCGGCCTGTCCCTCTCCCGCAAGGGGAGAGGGCGAAGCGGGCGGAGTGGCTTGGTGAAGGGACGCGGTCGCGCCGCTCAGCCCTTCGGGCGCTGGCTCGAATCGCGCACGACCAGCCGCGGCGTCACCGTGCGCGGCGAGGCAACCGCACCGGTCGGCGAGGGATCGTCGCTGAGCAGCATCTGCGCGGCCATGTGGCCGAGGTCGCGGATGGGCGAATGGATGGTGGTGAGCGCCGGCCATAGCTGCGAAGCCAGTGGGCTGTCGTCGTAACCGACCACGGACAGGTCGCCGGGAATGGACAGACCGCGGCGCATCGCGGCCTTGTAGACGCCGGCGGCCATTTCGTCGTTGCAGGCGAAGATGGCGGTGGGGCGCGGCGACTTGGCGAGCAGGTATTCCGCACCGGCGACGCCGGAATCGAACGTGTAGCCGCCTTCGTAGATGTAGTCCGGCGACAGCTCGATGCCGCGCGCGTCCAGCCCCGACAGGAAGCCGCCGCCGCGCTCGATGGTGGAGCGATAGCGGCGCGGACCGGTGATCAGGCCGATGTTGCGGTGGCCCAGCGATTCCAGGTAGTTGGCCGCTTCGCTGCCGGCCTGGCGGTCGTGCGTGACCACCATGCTCGCGGCTTCGTCCAGCGGGATCGAGGCGATGCGCACGTAGCGCACGCCGATCTCGCGCAGCGCGGTGGCGAGCTGTTCGTCTTCCGACACGCGCGGGATCAGGATCACGCCATGCAGCTTCTGCTGCTGCGCGAAGCGTCGCACGCCGTCGATGTAGTCGTCCTTCGAGCTGTCGCACGGATGCACGACGAGTTCGTAGCCTGAGTCGCGCAGCGCGTCGAGCGCGCCGTACTGCATGTTCACGATGAACTGCGCGGTGGGGTTGTCGTAGACCAGCCCGATCAGGAACGATCGGCGGAACGCCAGGCCGCGCGCCTGCGGATCGGGCACATAGCCCAGCTGCTTCATCAGCGCCAGGACCTTCTCGCGCGTCTCCGGGTGCACCAGCGGGGAATTGTTGATCACCCGCGAGACCGTCTTCTTCGACACGCCGGTGAGCCGCGCGATGTCGTTGATGGTCGCCTTGCCGGGCAGCACCACGTCTTCCGGCGCGGTCGTCGGCGTTGCGGCGGTGCGGGAATGGCGGGAGCGCGGAGTGGATGCGGTCATGGGCAGCCTGCGGATTTGCGACATTCTAGCCGCCCGGGCGCCGGCTTCAGGGCAGGGCCCGGTAGCGGAAGTCCCGCACGCGCACCCGGCCTTCGCCGCTGGCGTACAGGCCCGGACGCAGGGACAGGAACTTCCCGGCGACGTTGTGGTGGTAGCCGGAGACTTCCATCTGCACGTCGTACTTGCGCCAGGTCCGGCCGTCGCGGCTGGTGTGGAAGGTGACGATATGGCGGTCGTTGGTCACGCGCAGCCACAGCCGCCCGCCCGGGCCAGGCGGCAGGCCCGCGGCGGGGCGCTCCTCGCCGTAGCGGTGCATGACGAAGGCGTCCCCGTTCGAGCCCAGGCCCACGTACAGCCGGTCGCTGTAGAACAGCACCACGCCCGCGGTGGCGCCGGGGTCGATGTCCAGCTCGGCCTGCACCTCGTAGGCCACGTCGCCGGGGATCACCGTCAGCGGTGAGCTGTCGCGCGGCGAGCGCCCCTTGGCCTTCAGCACCAGCGCGCCATCCTCGAACGCGACGCGCTGCATCTCGTCCGGGGCCGGGTCGTAGAACGCCCACTGCGGGCCCAGTCGCGGCCCGTCGAACGCATCCGACAGCGCCATGCCATGCGCGACCGCGCTTCCCGCCGGCTTGCGCAGTGGCGAGCCGAGGTCGCCGCCTTGGGCCGCGAACCAGCCATCGTCCGTCCAGCGCACCGGGTCCAGCAGCATCTGCCGGCCCAGCGTCCAGAAGCCCTTCTCGTAACCGTGGTAAAGCATCCACCACGCGCCTGCCGTGTCTTCCACCAGTGTCGCGTGCCCGCGCGACCACCAGTGTTCGTCGGCCGATTGCGTCCGCACGATCGGATTGCCCGGCGCGTTCTCCCACGGGCCGTGGATCGAGCGCGAACGCGCGGCGATGACCATGTGCCCGGTCGGCGGTCCGGCGGTGCCGCCGACCGCGGTGATCATGTAGTACCAGCCGTTGCGGAACGCGATCTTCGGGCCTTCCTGCGACCAGCTCTCCACATTCCAGTCCTGCGGATAACGCCAGCCGTCGTAGACGTGGCGCACGGGGCCGATGGTGCGAAGGCCGTCGTCGCTGAGCGGCACGTAGTCGCCGCCGCTGAGGAAGAGGTAGCGCTTGCCGTCTTCGCCGACGGCATGACCGGGATCGATGTGATCCGGCAGGTGCAGGTCGACCGGTTCGCTCCACGGCCCGCGGATGTCGTCGGCCCACACCACGTAGTTGCTGCGCCCACGCGCGCTGCGCGCCGGGAAGTACACGTAATAGCGGCCCTTGTGCTTCACCAGGTCGGGCGCCCAGATCGCGCCCACGTTCTTCGCGATCGCGTGGCCGATCGGCTCCCAGTTCACCAGGTCGCGCGAATGCCACAGCGGCAGGCCGGGATAGGCATCGAACGATGACAGCGTGAGGTAGTAGTCCTGGCCGTCGCGCAGCACCGATGGGTCGGGATGGTCGCCGGCCAGCACCGGATTGAGGAAGGTGCCGTTGCCCAGGTCCGCGCGCCGCTGGCCTTCGATGCCCTGCGGCCACGGCGACGCGGCCAGCGCCGCCAGCGGCAGCAGCAGGGCCAGCACGCCGGCGCGTACTTTCATGGGCGCGCGGTCAGGCCTTCAGCGCCGCCGGCAGCCACAGCGACAGGGCGGGCACGAACGCGACGATCAGCAGCACCGCCAGCCCCGCCAGCCAGAACGGCCAGATGGTGCGCATGCTCTGTCCGATGCTGATCTTGCCGATGGCGGTGCCCACGAACAGCACCGAACCCAGCGGCGGGCTGATCAGGCTCAGGCCGCCCTTGAGCACCAGGATCACACCGAAGTGCACCGGATCGATGCCGATGGCCTTCGCCACCGGCAGGAAGATCGGCGTGCAGATCAGGATCATCGGCGCCAGGTCCAGGAACGTGCCCAGCACCAGCAGCACCAGGATCATCAGCAGCAACATCACGTTGCGGTCCTGGGTGAGGCTGGTGAGGAATTCCACCGACGCCGCGGGCACCTGCAGGTACGCCAGCAGCCAGCCGAACACCGCCGCGGTGGCGATCACGAACAGGATCGCACCGGCACTGCGCGCGGCGTGCACCACCGTGCCGAGGAACTCGCGCCACTTCAGCTGCCGGTACAGCACGCTGGTGACCAGCAATGCGTACACCACGGCGATGGCCGCACTTTCCACCGCGGTGAAGATGCCCGCGCGGATGCCCACGAAGATCAGCGCGACCAGGCCCAGGCCCGGCAGCGCCGACACGAGACGCAGCAGCACCGCATGCCAGCCCGGGAAGATCTCCACGCCGTAGCCGCGATGGCGCGCGACCGCGTAGCAGGTGACCATCAGCACCACGGTCATCAGCAGTGCCGGCACGATGCCGGCCGCGAACAGATCGGCGATGGACAGGCCGCCACCGGCCGCCGCGGAATACAGGATGAGGTTGTGCGACGGCGGCACCAGCAACGCGACCAGCGCCGCGGTGATGCAGACGTTGACGGCGAAGTCGCGGTCGTAGCCGCGCTGCACCATCTGCGGAATCATCGTGCCGCCGACAGCGGACACGTCGGCCAGCGCCGAACCCGACACGCCGCCGAAGAACAGCGACGACAGGATGCTCACCTGACCCAGGCCACCGCGCATGCGTCCGACCAGCGATGACGCCAGGCCGATCAGGCGCTCGGAAATGCCGCCGCGCAGCATGATCTCGCCGGCGAAGATGAACAGTGGAATGGCGATGAGGCTGGCCGACCCGGCACCGGCCGACACCTGCTGCACCATCACGATCGACGGCACATCCAGGAAGAACAGCGTCGCCAGTGAGGCTGCGGCCAGCGCGAAGGCGACGGGAACGCCCATCACCAGCAGCACGCCGAACAGTGCGAAGAGCAGTGCGATCGCCATGTCAGTGGCCCTCCGGAGCGGGTGCATCGGGTGCGGCCATCTGCGCCACCGCGAACAGCGCCATCAATACGCCGCTGATCGCCAGTGGCAGGTACTCGATGCTGTCCGGTAGCGGCGCGCCTGCCGCGGCAATGTGCACGCCATCGACAAACAGCACCGTGCCCCAGTACGCCAGCATCGCGCCGATCAGGACGATCACCGCCGACTGCGCCAGATGCATCGCATGCCTCGCGCGCGGACCCAATGCATCGGCCAGCAGCGAGAAGCTGAAGTGCCGCCGCGTGTGCACGCCAGCCGCGGCGCCCAGGCTCATCGCCGTGCTCAGCAGCAGCAGCGTGACCGGCTCGGTCCAGCTGGGTGAATCGTTGAGCACGTAACGCGCGATGACCTGCCAGCCCTGCACGACCACCAGTCCGAGCAGCGCGAAGGCCGCCACGGCGATGGTCCAACCGGCGAGGCGTTCGCAGGTGCGCTGCAGGAGTGACGAAGAGACCGGAATGGCGGTGGCCGACATGGAATCCTCAGGCAAGTTCGCGGATGCGACGGTACAGCGCGTCGATCGCCGGATCGCGGCGGTACTCCGCCAGCAGCGGTTGTGCGGCGGCGCGGAACGCGGGGATGTCGGCGTCGTTGAACTTCACGCCGGACTCGATCACCGTGCGCCGCGCGGCCTCTTCCTGCTCCGCCCACAGGCGTCGCATCACCGGTACCGACTCGCGCGCCAGCTCGACCACCCGTTCGCGGTCGCGCGACGACAGGCCGTCATAGGTCTTGCGCGACATGATCAACACGTCCGGTGCGTAGGAATGATCGCTGTGCGACCAGTAGCGCGCGGCCTCGAAATGACGGCTGGACTGGAAGGCGCGGATATTGTTCTCGGCGCCGTCGATCATGTGCGTCTCCATGCCGGAGAACACTTCGCCCAGCGGCAGTGGCGTCGGGTTGGCGCCGAACAGGCGCAGCATCTTGATGAAGATGTCCGACACCGGCACGCGGATCTTCAGGCCGTGCAGGTCGCCGGGTTCGTGGATCGGGTGCTTGATGTTGTAGAAGCAGCGCGGGCCGCTGTCGTAGATCGCCAGGCCGACCAGCCCACGCGCCTCGAACCCGCGCAGCACCTGTGCGCCGACATCGCCGTCCAGCGCACGACGCAGGTGCGGCACCGAATCGAACACGTAGGGCAGGCACAGCGCCTGCGTGAGCGGGAACGCGTTGTTGAGCGCGCCGGAATACACGCGCGTGATGGCGATGGCGCCGAAGCGCGCCATGTCGATGGCTTCCGACTCGCGGCCCAGCTGGCCGGAGTGGTACATGCGCAGGCGCAGGCGGCCTTCGGTCTCGCGTTCGAGCTGCTCGCCGATCCACTGCACCGCCTGTACGGTCGGGTAGTCCTTCACATGGACGTCGGTGGCCGTGAGGATCTGCGAGCCGCCTTCGCCGCCGCGCGCGCTGGTCAGCACGCCCGCGGCGCAGGCGCCGGCGATGCCGGCCAGGAATCGGCGGCGATCGGTCATGCGTTCCCCTCGTGCACGGGTTTCGCGGCCACGGCGTTGCAATGGATCTGGCCGCGGTCGCCGAAGCTGATGCGCGAACGCTGGCCCGCGACGATGTCGTGGATGCCGGTCGCCGCGCCGGTGGTCACCAGCATGCCTTTCTTCAGCGGGTAGCCGCGACTGGCGCAGCGCGACAGTGCGAATGCCAGCGCAGCGAGCAGGCCTCCGCTGATCGTGGACGCGCCGCCTTCGCCGACGAGGTGACCGTCGATGAACGTTTCGCAGGTCAGGTCGTCGGCCGATTGGCGTCGCCAGTCCGGGATCTCCTCACCGAGGATCAGCCCCGCGTTGTTGCCGAAATCCGAGACCACGATGGGCGGGCCGAGCACGTTGATCAGCGGCAGCGGGCTACCCGCCAGTTCGACACCGACCAGCAGCGCGTCGACCAGCGCTGCGGCGTCCTGCGCGGTGTAGTCGGTCTTGTCGGCCGGCGCGTCGGCGCCCAGGCGGAACACGAACTCGGCCTCGACCGCGGCGAATCCCCCCGGAATCACCGCGAACGTCCCCGTTCCGTTCGCCGCCGATTGCACCGCGCCTTCGAAGATGGGGCCGACCAGGCGCTCTTCGCCCAACCGCGCTTCCCAGTCGGCGGGAATCTTGCCCACCTTCCAACCCACCACCGGCCGACCCCACAGCGCGATGGCCTCGTCCTGGCAGGCATACCCTTCGACCAGCGTCCGCGGCAGCGGCCCGGGGTACTCCGGCAGAGCCTCGGCCTGCCGCCGCGCCGTCACCAGGCGCCGGGCGATGCTTGCACTGTCGGCGCTTCCCGCGTCGGGCGCGTGTTTGTCCATGCGGCGGAATTCCCCTGATGTTGGCTCTTCGATGGTGTTGTATAGGAAACCGGTGTCATTGACAATCGGGGTCTACACTCGGATCACGACTCGGGGAGGGGACGGATGGGGAACCTGCGTGGAAGTGGCTTTTTTTCCCGGTTTCGGCGGGCCACCGGCGGCGCG